>NZ_JBWYIV010000004.1:0-202076 GCF_056779895.1 Acinetobacter sp. ANC_7553
ACGGAGCTCGGCCGACCTCACACCCAAGTTGTCACTTAAATTTAAACAACTTAGGAAAGCTCTATCTTTAAAATCTTTATGCAACAAAGCCCATCTTTTCTAAAAAACTCTACATCGATTTGATTAGCACCATGTCCTCCTTTAAATAGAGGATCATATTTTTTGGTTCCTATTACTTTAGCAATCGCAATCTTTTTACCTAAAGGAACAATAACAATATCTTCACTCTTTAATTCAAAATAGTTCTTAACTTGATTAGTCATACGACCAATCGAACCATTTTTCTCGATAATTTCTTGAATCACAGTTTTTATATTTGAATGTACTGAAAAGTTTACCTGCTTCCAACCATATCCAATTCTATTCTCTTTTATTAAAGATTCTGGACTTCTTACCATTAAATATTTTTTCATTTTTTAACACACAAAAATAAGGGCTGATTACTCAGCCCTTATTTCTAACTCAATATAAATTATTTTTCAATAACTTAGCTTAATTGAGCTGCAGCAATTTTCTTCGTATCAACGTCTTTAGCAGCGTCTGTATAGTCGTTCATTTGATCGAAGTTCAAGTACTTGTAGATATCCGCAGACATGCTATCAATTTGAGCAGCATATTGTTGGTATTCTTCAGGAGTTGGCAACTTACCAAGCACCGCAGCAACAGATGCAAGCTCAGCAGAAGCCAAGTAAACGTTTGCACCTTGACCTAAACGGTTCGGGAAGTTACGCGTAGAAGTAGATACAACAGTTGTATTTGGAGCAACACGTGCTTGGTTACCCATACATAATGAACAACCTGGCATTTCTGTACGCGCGCCAGCTTTACCATAAGTATTGTAGAAACCTTCTTCCATCAATTGGCGTTCGTCCATACGAGTTGGAGGAGCTAACCAAAGACGAGTAGATAAAGAACCACCAGGTACTTTGTCTAAAAGTTTACCAGCTGCCCGGAAGTGACCGATGTTCGTCATACAAGAACCGATGAATACTTCATCAATTTTGTCGCCTTGAACGTCAGAAAGAAGTTTTGCATCATCTGGATCGTTCGGGCAGCAAAGGATAGGTTCTTTGATGTCAGCAAGGTCGATTTCATACACTTTCGTGTATTCAGCGTCAGCATCAGCTTTAAGAAGTGATGGATTCGCTAACCATTTTTCCATGTTCTCAACACGGCGCGCCATAGTACGAGCATCGCCATAACCTTCAGAGATCATCCACTTCAACATCGTGATGTTTGAACGAAGGTATTCAGCAACTTTCTCTTCAGAAAGTGTGATCGCACAACCAGCAGCAGAACGTTCAGCAGAAGCATCAGAAAGTTCGAACGCTTGTTCAACAGTTAAGTCAGTTTCCATTTCTGATAAGTCGATCTCTAAGATACGACCAGAGAAGATGTTTTTCTTACCTTTCTTCTCTACAGTTAAGTCACCTTCTTTAATTGCGTAGTAAGGAATCGCATGTACTAGGTCACGTAAAGTGATACCAGGTTGCATTTTACCTTTGAACTTCACAAGTACAGATTCAGGCATATCAAGTGGCATAACACCAGTTGCTGCAGCGAACGCTACAAGACCAGAACCCGCTGGGAAAGAAATACCGATTGGGAATCGAGTATGCGAGTCACCACCAGTACCTACTGTATCTGGAAGAAGCATACGGTTTAACCAAGAGTGGATAATACCGTCACCTGGACGCAGTGATACACCACCACGGTTCATGATGAAATCAGGAAGCGTGTGTTGCATTTGAACGTCAACTGGTTTTGGATACGCAGCAGTATGACAGAAAGATTGCATTACGAGGTCAGCAGAGAAACCTAAGCAAGCTAAGTCTTTCAATTCGTCACGCGTCATTGGACCTGTTGTATCTTGAGAACCAACAGTTGTCATCTTAGGTTCGCAGTAAGTACCTGGAAGTACACCTTGACCTTCTGGAAGACCACAAGCACGACCAACCATCTTCTGAGCAAGCGTGAAGCCTTTGCCAGTTGCAGCTGGTTGAACTGGAGTACGGAACAAGTCAGAAGCAGGAAGACCCAATTCTTCACGTGCTTTAGTAGTCAAACCACGACCAATGATCAAGTTAATACGACCACCCGCACGTACTTCGTCTAGAAGTACTGGAGTTTTTAACTCAGCTTCAGCAATTTGAGCGCCATCTTTGAACGCTGTAACTTTTGCAGTCGCTTTGTCAATCTTCAACGTGATTTCGTCGCCCATGTTCATGTTTGCAACGTCGATCTCAACAGGTAACGCACCAGCGTCTTCCATAGTGTTGAAGAAAATCGGAGCAATCTTAGAACCTAAGCAGTAACCACCTTCTTTCTTGTTTGGAATGTGAGCGATTTCGTCACCAAAGAACCAAAGCACAGAGTTTGTTGCAGATTTACGAGAAGAACCTGTACCAACAACGTCACCCACGTAAGCAACAGTATTGCCTTTCGCGATTAAGTCTTTGATTTGGCTTAATGGACCAACTTCACCTGGAACTTCGGGCTTAATACCATCACGTTCATTTTTAAGCATCGCATTCGCGTGTAACGGAATGTCTGGACGGCTCCAAGCGTCTTGTGCAGGTGACAAGTCGTCAGTGTTAGTTTCGCCAGTAACTTTGAAAACTGTAAGTTTGATTTCTTCTGGAACATCTTTACGGCTAGTGAACCATTCAGCGTCAGCCCAAGATTGAAGAACAGCTTTCGCGTTTTCGTTACCTGCTTTTGCTTTATCAGCAACATCATGGAACGCATCGAAAACAAGAAGTGTTTTCTTAAGCGCTTCAGCAGCTAAAGCACCAAGCGCTGCGTCTTCTAATAATTCAACTAAAGGAGCAACGTTGTAACCACCAAGCATAGTACCTAGTAAGTAAACCGCACGCTCTTTAGAAACTAATGGAGAAGTCGCTTCACCTTTCGCCAAAGCAGCCAAGAAAGCAGCTTTTACGTAAGCAGCTTGGTCAACACCTGCTGGAACACGGTTTTCAAGCAAATCAACTAAGAATGCTTCTTCGCCAGCTGGTGGATTTTTTAATAATTCAACTAATGCAGCTGTTTGAGCGTCATCAAGTGGCTTCGGTGGGACTCCGAGTGCGGCACGTTCTTCAACGTGTTGGCGGTAAGCTTCTAGCACGGTGTTATTCCTCTTCTTTAAAAAATTACTTGCAATATCCTGCTTATAAAGCCTGCAAATAATATGGACTGCTAAATTTTACTAAAATTCCGGTTAAAAGTTAATGCAAGAAGAGTGTTTCTTTGTGATGACCATTATTTTCTTACTAAATGATCTCTCTTCTGATTACTCATTGCTCAATATGTTGTTTTATCGAACAATTCTGACATTAACATGAAGCTTTTACGGATCTGAAATAAATAAAAGGCAACAAGATGTTGCCTTTTAAATCCTTTTTTGACTATTCAACCTTAGTGGACAGTCGTGCGATCTAAATATTGTTGCAGACTTTCTCGTGTTCCTTCGAATCTGACCAGAATTTCATCATCATGTAGCATGCGGTGTTCGGCACAGGCAAAACTAATGTGTACCTGATAAATTTTGGCATGTTCATTGATCATATTTTTAAGATAGACTCGATCCCCTAGACTTAGGACGTAATGGCTGCCATTAATTACAGCAACACCATTGGCATCTTCAAGCAGAAGATCGGCATTATTCAGGTATGCGACCACTTCCATTGTTTCGCTCCTTTTGTTTTATTTATCTTATTTTTATATAAGCTTTTCTATTTTAATGCTAATTAAAATTTGTAATTAATTTCAACAAAAAAAGGGAAACTTACGCTTCCCTCTTTTTTATGATCAATCTTTTTGTAGCGCCTTAAAACTGTTTGTAGTCAGGCAGATTATCTTTATCGTAAGGAGTGGCTAAACACTCATCCGTTGCTTCTTTTTTGAATTTAGCCATTAATGCATCACGATCCAATTCTAATTGATTCGCAGGATAAGCATAGACCTTCTCAATTTGAGCATCTACGAATTTCTTCGTCGTCGGATCGGTCAGTTTAGAAGCATGTTCGACCGCCGCAGTTTTCTCGATACCATTTTGACGGTCTAGCAAAATAGAGCGTGCAGCATTACCAATACTGGTACAGTAACCATGCCAGACTTCTTCAGGGGTTAGTGGCTTTTTTTCTTCACAAGCACTGAGCAAAACGGCTGAACCAAGTACAGCACCCAGAATCACGAATTTGTTCATACATCTCTCCTGTTGCGGCTATGATAATCGAGTTAAACCGAATAGGAAATCGTGTAATGACATTTCTCGTTCATTAACCGCAGCTTGAACGAATAATTTTATTCTGATCATCCACGGTTACTGTAATACGATCATTTCGATAATCCATAGTAACCAGATCATTTGGTCCGACACGGCGAATAATTATGGCTTTGGTTTTATTCAAAATCTGTTGATCATCAAGATTATGCATGCCGACTAATTTTTTTGCTTCTTCAGGCTTGCAAATATTTTGATGATGTCTAAATAGTTCCCATTCTTCTACCACAACACCATCTGGCAACTGGCAATAACCCACTTGACCATTTACCTCATCACGTATTTCTAATTTTCCACCTTGTTGAACACAAAATTTGCTTGCAGGATTAGCCATTCCAATTTTTGGAGTAAGTTGCTCAGTTTGAGTGGTTTGACAGCCCGCCATGAGTGTTGCCGCTATCATCGCGATGAATATTGCAATTGTTTTCATTTTTTAATTCTTTCTTGTCCGATAAATTTTAAGTCTAGCATTTTAACAATAGGGCTTAAATTTAATTTCGGTTTATACATTGAATTAAAAAGGGCTTCGATTGAAGCCCTTTTACCTTTTAGAATCGCCAGTTGTAGAAAATATCAATGGCTTTTTCTAAAGACTGACTTGCTTCCAGATAGAGTCTTTGGTTCATCTGATATCGTAGCGTCAATTTATTGACTGGCGTAAAGACACCAACACCATAACGGATATATAAATCAGGGGTCAGATAACCTGTCACACTCACTTGAGTATCATCGCCTGTTCCTTGCGCATCAAGAGCAAGACCACTTAACCCAAATGTCTGTCCAATTTGATTGGTTAAAGCACGTGTACCACCAAGCCCTAAACTAATCCCCGCTGCAGCAATGGTATTGTTCACATCTGATTTAAAGCCTTCTGCTTGACTCAAGCTACTAGAACCTTCATTGATTCGACCTGTAATCAAGGCATTCATCGCCTCTTGTTCAGATAATCCCGCATCATTAAATACTTGGATATTTGGACTACTTGCGGTTCCAGTAACACGCACACCAACTGTACTGCCTGAAATGAGTTTACTTGCTTCAACCTCAAGGGTTGGGTTGGACAATGCACCATTGAAACGCGCAATTGCACGACTTAGTTCTAAAGACTGCCCATAAGCTTCAATAGTAACGCGCTTACTTACACCAATCGCACCATTGGCACGCATGGCAGTTTCTAAACCGCGTTGCGTTAAGTAAATTCGCCCAAGCAATGGAATACGACTATTAAAGCCTTGGAAAATCACTTGGTTTCCTAAATTTAATTCTAAGTCAGCGCGGATATCCCATGGCTTTGCAGCCTTAAGTACCGCGAGTTGATTATCACCTTCACGTACTACTCGAACATCGGCGGATAAAGGCACTACGGATGCGCTCGATTCTGGCATTGAAATCAGCGCACGCGGAACTTCAACTTTACCATTCAAAGTTAACTGCTTACTGACAGGACGTGCATCTAAATCCATTTCAGTGTTCACAACAGCTGTGATTAATGGTGCTTGGCGAATAAATAAATTATCACCTTTGAGTTTTAAACGAATTCTAGGATCATTTTTCCAATCGATATCACCCGTTAACTTACCCACACCTCGACCACTATTGAAAGCGCCATCGATCGTCGCTTGGTTTTGACGAATAGATGAATACAGCTGAATATTCGTGAGATTAACAGGTAACGAAATCATGCTGATTGAACCATTTTTAAGTCGCATTTCGCCGTTAAATAACGGTTGAGTCAATGTCCCACTGATTTTACCCGCAAGGGATAAATTACCATCGATTTTACGCACATCCGAAATGAATGGTTTTAAAATTTTCAGTTGTACTTGACTCAGAGCAACTTCACCACGCATTGGTTTCGAATCAACAAATGGATTCACCACAACATTTGCATATCCAGTCCCAATATTCGGAGCTTTCAAATCAGCACGAAGTAATAATCCTTCACGAATACTTCGTGCAATAAGACTTACTTCATCGTAGTTCATTGTAGTGCTGATATCATCAGGATCGGCAGCTGCTAGACCGACAACACCATTACGCGTAACAAGTTTGGCATCGATTTTTGGTTGAATGCCTTGCCCCCAAGACGCTTTAGCATAACCATCCAATTTACCCGTAATTGCGAAACCTTCAGGCATAAATGCGGCAAAGTCACCAAGATCTAAATTCCGACTCACAAATGAGGCGCTACCTTTGGTCTTACTCACACGTAAGGGCTGATCAAAGCAAAGTTGGCTCTGATTACTGGTCCAGCAATGAGCACCCACAAATAATTCTGTTTTCGCAGTATTATAAATCACAGGGGCAGATTGGGCCTGTTTCAAATGCACCCGTGCAGAGTCAAAGTCACCTTTTTGAATTTGACCTAACCAATCATTCGCAGGATTAAATCCACCTGCCAGTTGCACATAAAATTTAGACAGCTTGTTCGAGGCTTGCACTTTCAATAAATGTGCTTTTCGTGTACCAGCAATTGAGACTTCAGCGTTTTGAATCTCACGATTGCCACTTCTTAAACTGTCCATTCTTGCAGTTAATGCAGTAGGCACTGTGTCTGAAGTTGGTAATTCCCCTTGGATGTTGAGTGATTTGATACTGACAAGATCATTGAAACCAAAGTTATTCACCCTCACATTCGCAGTTGCAGACAATCTCGGTTGAGACTGCACGTTTACAAAACCTTGCGCACGACCACGTAAACCAGGATAAAGCTCAAATAATGCAGGCGCGTCAATCTTAACGCGAAGATTCTGAGCATTCCCTTCGGCTTGAATCTGATTCTGCGCATACACAAAATACAAATTATTGGCTTCAAACTGTTGTGGTAGGAAACCTGTCTGATTCGAATTAAGAATAACAGCAAGATTACCTTTTGCTCTCAGCGGTTTTTTATTGATCATGCCAGCGAGATTGAGTCGATCAATATTAATTTTTTTCAAACGATCTGACCAAACACCATCCGTTTTGACATTACCTGAAATTTCCCCTTTAACACTTGAAACAAAATAATGAGGCTTAAAACGTATTAAAGAAGCATTAATGTCCCATCCGATTCCATTGGCTAAATTGACTAAACCATTGGCATTGATCTGACCCGCAGCACCCTGATGTTTAAATTCGGAAATATTGATGCGCTGAGGTGTGCCTGCTACACGTATTTTAAGCTGACCATCCCCTTGTGGCAGTTGGCTTGCATGTAATGCACCATCATAATTTACTGCGAAGCCTTTAAAGCCACCACCCGACTTTTCATCATGTAGAAGAATGGCTGCTGTACTTGAGCCAGTCAGCTTAATTGTTTCCGGTGGATTTTGATTGGCAAGTTGACCTGAAAGATTGATCTGATTTAACTGAATAATTTGCTGGTTAGGTCGAGCAAAGCCACTCGCTTGAATTTGTCCATTTAATAAATTTACAGGAGCAGCAGAACTGATGGTTTGCGGATTAAAGTCTTTTGCATTAAGCACCGCATTCCACTTCAACTGTCTTTGATCAGATGGTAATTCAACCTTGGCATTTGCTTGTAAAGATCCTTTTCCATCTGCTTGATAGATAAATGAAGGAACATGAAGATCATTACCTTTAAGGTCTAATTGGGCATTGTATTTGCCAGCAGGTAAAGTTCCTTTTTCATTTGCACCAACTACGGTTGCCACATGAATATTTTGTTGACCTTCAACTAAAGCAAGTTTTACATCCCCAGATTCACTACTTAACCAACCAATGTACGGAACAGCACGATCAATATTTTTCCAAGCGACATCTAGCAACATCGGATTCGGTTTATTATTTTTTTGTTCAGCTTGATTAAGATTTAAATTCCATGTTTCATATTGGTCAAAATCAATAAGTGCTGTGAGAGCTAATCCCTTCTCTAACGACCCAGCTGAGGCGATTTTGGCATCCAAACGTTCTGGCAGAAAATCTTGCACCACTTGTGGAATCACTTTATCTTTTGGATTGATTTTATCTAAGCGACCTTGCACATCCCAAGTGACTTTATCCTTCCACCCAACGACACCCGCAAGATTCAGCGCCCCGTTCATCAATTGACCATTCAGGTTTGAAATATTCAATTGATTGACGAGATCTGTATGCGCCAGCGCAGTATATTGTCCTTGAGGAATATTTTTACCAGAAATATCGGTATTAATATCCAAATTCAAACGTTGGATATCTCCAGAAAACTTAGCAACTCCTTGTTTAGATAAGAGCTCCTGCTCTAGCATTAAAGGCCAGTGATAATCTTTAAAGTTTAAAGCACCTTGCATTGGTACATTTTTTCGAACTGGATGTACCACTGCCCAACCTGTTAATAAATCAGGGGTACGTGTGGCAATGCCCGCTTGAATGGTATCTAAAGAGCCTTTTGCATGGAGATAAATATCCTCAACGTTGATCGACTTTAAAGATGGGAGTCTTACAACCGCTTGCGCATCTAACGGATATTTACCTTTAAAATCCATCTGACCTGTTGCTTTTTTTACAGACAAATAACCCATATCAAACTGCGAATCTTCAAACTTAAGCTCAGTACCTGACCATAGTGCTTCGTTTAGGATAATGTCATTAAATTGTACTTTAGAACTTGAAGTCTGAATGACCAATTGATCGATATCGGCTTGATCAACACGTAAAACAAAAGGGAGTTTAATTTCACTAAACTTAAATGGCTCATCACTTGGCGGTGACTTGTTAATGACACGCAAATTTCGGACATCGGCACGATTCAAATGAATTTCTTTATCTAATATGGCACGCCAACCCAAAGTGACATCAGCTCTATCAATTTTCACATCAACTGATTTCAGCGTCACCAATACATTTTTTAGAATAATGCCTTGAAGTAAATTTCCACCTTCATATTCATACTGAATAATCTGTTGAGTGGACAAAGCACGGTCAAGTAAGAATTTACTGCCTTTGTCTGTTGAAAACATTACGGCAAGCGAAGCCACAAAAAAGATCAGAATAAATAAAATGATCAGCAATACACGGCGTAATAAACTTCGCTGTGGCGTCACGTTTTGATCAGGTTGTTGCTCAGGTTGCTGCTCGATGTCTTCAGCCATACTTATTCCAAAAAATGTTTGAGTACTTTTATTATCTTAAATATTAAAGTTGCGGCCCGATAAAGAAATGTAGACGAATCGGTTTACCAGGATCAGATATCCCCGATGCCACATCTAGACGAATTGGACCAATTGGAGAGTTCCAGCGGATTCCTGCTCCTATGCTATATTCAGTATCATTGGTAAATTTTTCATCATAAGCATTACCAAAATCACTAAATAACGCGGCGCGCCAGCCTTCTTTAAATTGGTAATTGTACTCTAAAGTCCCAATCGCACGCGCTTGACCTCCGACTTTATATCCAAATTCCACAGGGG
Organism: Acinetobacter sp. ANC_7553; assembly: GCF_056779895.1. Lineage (NCBI taxonomy): Bacteria > Pseudomonadati > Pseudomonadota > Gammaproteobacteria > Moraxellales > Moraxellaceae > Acinetobacter > Acinetobacter sp. ANC_7553. The sequence continues at coordinate 9,676 of NZ_JBWYIV010000004.1, forward strand.
ACAAACTCTTATAGTCAAAGCCTCGTAGACTTTGGTCACCCCCTTCAAAGAATCTCAAGTTATAGGGCACTTTTTGAAAATCTTCTGTGATGATATAACCGAGGTTTGCCCCACCAATGAATTGATGATCATTGTTACTGCCTAGTGAATATAAAAATTTCCAGTTCGCATTTACAATCGCCATATCAGCATCGGATAGCAGGCTTTCACTCCCCAATTGGATTTTGTAGTTTTGTTTAAATCCTTTTGTCGGATTTAATCGATTATCACTGGTGACTTTAGTGGCTTCATAACCAAGTAATAAAGATTGCTGCTCATCATTACCCGTTGCAACGACAAACTCTGGGATTTCATCCCAATTGGTATCTGGGTCAAGTGTCTCAGGAATATCACCTTCAATCGTCATACGATCTAGACGATAACGCACACCAAAAATATGCTGCCAATCACGACGCGCACCTTTAATAATTCTGTCAGCTCCGGCAACGGCGGATTCCACAATGAGATTTAATCCATTCCCAATTTCATCACGATCTTCACGCTCGTAACCACCAACTAGACTGACATAATCATTTAATGGGTGTTTATATGGAATATTATAGCGACCATCAATCGATTGTCTGACTTGTGACAACTCCAAGTTTGCATCAAACGAATGACCACGTTCATTCACAATAGAACGGCGGTACTGACTTCGTAAGCGCACACCGGTATCAGTACCATAACCAATACCCGCTTCAACACTATTTAATTTATCCGCATTCAATGTCACGATGACAGGGATTTTTTTCTCTTCACGTGCTAAGGCTTGTAAACGCTCAGTTTCTTCCTGCTTGGCTTGCGCTTGATTATCAGCATCATTACGCTCTTGCAAAGTACGACGTTCATTTCCACCCGCAAATTGAGTTTCATCTGCCACATTCTGCGTGACTTCTTCTGATGAACTTGCCTGTTGTTCAGCCTTTTCTTGACCTGTTAATAAACTTCTATCAATTTTTTGCTCATCCACTAAAGCCTGCAAATCAGGTGCGAGTTCAAGCGGCTTAATAATTGGATCAGGTTTAACAGCGTCAACAAGGCTATAGTTAAAATAACGTGAATTGGTTAAGTTGTTGGCTAATACATTTACACGCCATGCGGTAAAGTCTGCACCTTCTTGCCAAGGAGCTAAGGTTCTTAAAATATCTTCACGAATCGGTATTTTTTTTGATGGATCACTCATTCTAAACTGCACATCATCCAGCTTATAACGTTCACCTGTTTCCATCTTCAAATTTATATCTGCTTGATTTTGAGGGCGGGCCAACATGACATCGTGCATTCGCCAATAATAATCAAAGAAACCGTTGTTATTCGCCGCTTCAATGATTCGAGCTTTTGTCGCTTCGTATTTACCATGATCGAAAATATCACCCACCTCCAAATCAGGAAGCACTCGAATCACTTGCAATTGAGCAAGATTCTCCCCAGGCCCAGTAAATTCAATATTTTGTTCTCGCACCACTACTGGATTATGAGGTGTGACATTGACACGCACTCGGTTATCACTGACTTTTTCAAACTTAAATTCAGCATCGTAATAACCTACGGCTTGTGCAGCTTGGACAGTCATATTACGGAGTTGCGGGACGGCAGCATTGAAATCTGAAAATGACTCAACAGTGAATGATGATAACTTTGCTTTGATATTGTCCGCGAGTGGTTTAGGTGCGCCTGTAACATCTGCGGTAATACGTGGCACAGCAGCGGGCTGATTAAGACGTGGAGGACGTATTTTGTAGAAAATGCGTTTAAACACATTTACTTTTTCTGGTTCTTTATTTTCAGGTTCTTGGGTTTGAACGGATAATGAACGTCCTTCCACATTTTCAGACACCTCAATCTGACGATCAGACTGAATATTTTGCATCAACTGATCAATGTTGACTGGAGCTTTTGTTAACTCAGCCTCTGAAATGTCATTCGCAGGTAGATCTTGTACTTGAACTGCTGGAGTCGTCAATCCCGATCTGAAATTTTGCGCTTCCTGCTTGGCTTGTTCAGCGACTGATAAAATTTCATTGGCAAGTCGAGGGTCCACACTTTCCTCAGGCAGCAACTCCAAATCATCAAATTCTATCGGTTTGAATTGCTCTTGTGGACTCAATTGCTCTTGCTGCTGAAGCATTTCATAACTATTAAAATCATCTTGCCCACTCAACTGATCTATTTTTTGATCAATACTTTCAATTTTCTCTTTTGACAATCCCTGTTGCTGCGCAACATTTTCTATTTTTTGTTTATTATTTTCGATGGCTTGTACAGATGTCGCAGGCTCAAGCTCCTGACTTGATACCACTGTGTCAGCTGCAAATAACACAGGTGAAGAAAGAGCACCTAAAAAAACACTTGCATAGAACCATTTATTGATATCATTTAATATCCATGTGTGCTGTACACATTGGGAAAGTAATGATTTTTTAAATTGTGTTTTCGATGGCATACTGCGCTCTGAATACTTTATATTTTAAATAGAAAATACGGATTTTTCACTCAAGCTAACTGAATCAAATTTCTAGTATTTTCAAAATTTTTAGGATGAAAATATGATACATGATTTTCCGATATTGTTACTAAATCATCACATTTCTTAATAATTTTTAAAAAAGCTGAATTGTCATGCAAAAACAAGAGCATCTACTGAGTTCGCGCCGTTTTTTACCTATGTTTTTGACTCAATTTTTTGGAGCCTTAAACGATAATGTCTTTAAACAATCCTTATTGCTTGTCATTACCTATGGTTGGATTCAACAACAGACCGCAAGCGTAAGCACACTGAATAATCTAGCCGCACTTCTCTTTATTCTACCTTACTTCATTTTTTCAGCGACTGCAGGACAAATTGCAGACAAATACGAACGCTCTTTCTTGATTCGTAATATCAAATTGCTTGAAATCTTGATTATGCTGATTGGTACTGCTGGATTTTTACTCGGCAATTTATGGCTATTGTTATTTGCATTGTTCCTCATGGGTACACACAGTACCTTCTTCGGACCGATTAAATACGCCATTCTCCCTGAAATATTAAAACCGAATGAATTGATGTCGGGTAATGCTTTATTCCAGTCAGGTACTTCCATTGCAATATTGATGGGGATGATCTTGGGTGGTGTAGTGATTTCAAACTCTGAAGGTAACTTAGTTTGGATCAGCCTGACGGTCGTGACCATCGCGATACTTGGTTATATTTGTAGTCGCTTCGTTCTTAAACAAAAAGTCCGTGAAAATCATATCAATGTCGATTGGAATTTCTTTCGAACCAGTTTCCAAACCATACGTTATGCAAAAAGCTTACCCCTCATCTTTACCATTTTATTGGGTAATTCTTGGTATTGGTTTTATGGCGCGACTTATTTAACCCAAATTCCTCAAATGACTCAGCAAAATCTGCATGCCAATGAAAATGTGGTTAGCCTCCTCCTTACCTTTTTTTCTGTGGGTATTGGTGTAGGTTCATTGTTATGCCGAAAAATTGGTGGCTCAGAGGTCAATATTAAAATGGTGCCTATTGGTGCAGTAGGCTTAACCGTTTTCGCCTTCTATTTAGCAGCAAGTTTAGCCTTTGTTCCTGAAAGGACGGGCGATTTTATTGGCATATCAGACATGTTTAATTCTGGTATGATTTATTATCATGTGATGATTGCAGTTACATTATTAGGGATCAGTGGTGGTTTTTATATTGTTCCGCTGTATGCCATGATGCAAGCCTATTCACCGTGTTCACATCGTGCTCGAGTAGTGGCTGCTAATAACATTATGAATGCAGTATTCATGGTGTCTTCTGCTATATTCTCCATTATTATTTTAAGTATCTTAAGTATTGATATTAAGATTCTATTCAGTATTACAGCAATATTGAGTGCTCTGTACACGATTTGGTTGTTAACACGCTTAAAACCAATGTTAAAAAATGCTCAAATTGATTTAGAGGATTAAGGTTATGCGTCACTACACAGGTCTAGATAAATTTATCCATTCATTTGATCAAGCACTGCGTAGTTTGGTGCCAGGCACCACCACCTCACAACGTGAAAATCCAGCAAGTCAAGCAGAGACTCATCTCGCAGTGAGCGAAGCAAGGCATGTTGCTGGACTCATGCGTGTTAATCACAGTGGTGAAGTCTGTGCTCAAGCGCTTTATCACGGTCAAGCATTAACAGCTAAGTTGCCTAATGTTCGTCGTGAAATGGAGCATGCCGCGATTGAAGAACAAGATCATTTAGCATGGTGTGAAGATCGTTTAAAAGAGTTAGATAGTCATACAAGTCTACTCAATCCTGTATGGTATGGTCTTTCTTTTGGTATGGGTGCGATTGCAGGTATTGCTGGTGACAAATACAGTTTAGGCTTCGTTGCAGAAACTGAACGCCAAGTGAGTCTGCATCTGCAACACCATCTCGACCAACTCCCACCGCATGATGAACGCTCTCGTCAAATTTTGACACAGATGAATCAGGATGAACTTCAGCATCGAGATACTGCACTAAATGCAGGTGGTGTGGAATTACCAGCTGCGGTCAAAATCGCAATGACGGGTATATCCAAACTCATGACCAAAACAAGTTATTATATTTAAAAAAACGCGGCTCATGGGCCGCATTTTTTTATAGATGATGGAATCGTCTAAACTTATTTAATTCACGCTCAGCATGATTAAAATTCAAATCTAACCGCAATTTATCCTGCTTTAAGGACTTTATTTTCTTAAGATACTCTTCCCGCTTTTCTTTGGTGATTTTGTCATCCAGCAAGTAGTCTCGATATGTTTCAATTTCTTTATCTTTAGCATCTTTGTCTTTCTTAGAACGATAGTACTGATCGGCCACATTATAAAAGGGTGCTAATTGAGCATGTAACTCCGATGGGCAAACCCTATAAACACCTCCTCCCTCCAAAGCTCGATCAAAAATAACTTCGGGTTGACAATATGAACGAAGCCCAAGTTGGTAACCTTGTTCATATAACTCATGATCTGGTTCAATATTCACTTTTGAACAGGCTTTTTGATGTTTAACAATGCGATTCGAATAACCACTGCTTCCATCTTTTTCACCTATTTCAGACCATTGAGCAGTTCGACACTCTTGAGGGGAAAGCGTTGCACAACTTGAGAGGAACGCCAAAATTGCGCTTAACACAATAATTTTATACATCTTCTTGATATGGAGCTTATTTATTTTGAAGTGCCGTATTATAAAAATTAGTCCATTCAAAAGAAGCCGATTATTGTTAAATCAGAGCCTATTTGCGTATCAAAGATATATTTGATCAATGCTACCGATGGACTATTCAGCGAAACTCATCCTATTTTAGATAATGAACCATCTAGTGACACTTGAGGAAAATGATGCGCTTCATGCTCAAATAATGGATTTTCCCAAATATCAAACATTGGAATTTTAACATCTAAGGCTAATGGCATTTTTTTTGGATTAAATTGCATATTTTGGAGCGTATTTCCCCATGCAATGAGATCTACATCCAAAGAGATATCATGTGACGGACGGACTCGACCAGAAGCTTTTTCCAGCGCTTTTAAAAGATTGGTAATTTCATTGACTTGCTGCTTTGATTCTAATAAACATGCAGCATTCCAATAATCTTGTCCAACACCATCTCGACAAGGTATGACATAGATGGGAGAACGCGTAATACATCCCAATGACGCAATTTGTTTTAATGCATTCACCAGATGATTGTGCGGTTGGCTATTACTCGCCAATGCTAGCGCGTAAATCATTACGGTGTCTTTCAAGACGAATTCCTACTGAATTGGCTTGTGGAATAATGGCAGGCTTACGCACAGTAATTTGAATAGACTCAATTGCTGGATATTGATCAAACAAAGCTTCGAGAACAATTTTTGCAGCAAATTCAATTAATTCAGGTTGAGCTTTTTGAATTGTCTGAGTCGCGATTTCACAAATTTCAGCATAATTTAAAGTATCAGCGAGAAGATCTGAATTTGATGCCTGCTCTAAATCTGTCTCAATATGAAGATCAAGCAATAATGGTTGAATGATTTGCCGTTCCCAGTCAAAACATCCAATGACTGTTTCAACTTTCAATCCTTCAATTAATATGGAATCCATCTTCAATCATGACCTTTTCGTAAACTATCGAACAGTGATAGTACACTTGACGGGAGGCGATAAAAGCAAATCCTCTTCTATTGAGGATTTGCTTTTATATTTTAACACTTGTTTAAGATTTAATGTTTCAACAAAAGATTAGGATCGATTGTTTGTACCATTTGTAAGCGCTGATCTGCATAAATATCAGTGTACGGCGCAAGAATTCTCATAAAACGATCAAAATAAAGCATTTGTTTAAACAGCAATGCGAAATCCCGTGGGAAACGGATGCCATGACGCTCACCTACAGCCACCATATCCATCATGATGTCATTTAAGTCGGCTGGATTAGACGACAGAATTTGCTGAGGATCAGCGGTGAGCACGCCACTGAATAATCGTTCTAAATCGTTTGCCAAAACTGTTGTATCAATTTGCGTATTGGTCATGCCCATTTTCAGCATATTTTCTGCCATCAATGGATAATTGGTATTTTGCAATGCATCCATGAAAGCAATACATGCCGTCCATACTTCAGGCTTTAATTGTCCCACAATACCAAAATCAATGAATCCAATGCGACCATCATCCAAAAGCATGAGGTTGCCAGCATGTAAATCTGCGTGGAAACTTTCACACATCATCAAACTACCAAACCATGTGTTCATGGCAGTAATCAAAACCTGTGATGGGTCTTTAGAAACTTGACGAACCACATCGAAATCCGTCAACGGCACGCCATAAAGACGCTGCATTGTCAGGACACGACGTGTTGAATATTGATGATATACCTTTGGTGCAGTCGCTTTAGTATTTTGAGTAATGTGCAGATAATTAACAAAATCATCAATATTTTTTGCTTCTTCAATAAAATCAACTTCACGAACCATACGTGTTTTGATTTCTTCAACAATATCCGCAAGTGAAGCAAATTTTACTTTAGGAACTGCCTTCTCTAGAATCTTGGTCGCCCAATGTAGGACATTTAAATCCGTATAAAGGATAGTTTCAACACCAGGTTTTTGGACTTTGATCACGACATCTTCGCCGCTCACCAATTTAGCAGCATGCACTTGTGCGATCGAAGCAGAAGCTAATGGCGTTTCATCAATAGATGCGAAAATTTCACCTAAATCGCGACCGTCAAACTCAGCATTCAAAACACTTTCAATATAGCTAAATGGGAGTTTAGGTGTCTGATCTAAACACCCTTGAAATTCCTCAACATATTCACGTGGAAATAATGAAGGCGTACTGGCAATAAACTGTCCCAACTTAATATACGTTGAACCAAGTGACTCGAAAGTTTCGCGCATTAATTTCGCATTACTCGGTTTTTCTGTCGCGTATTTAATCCCTGCTCGCGCAGCAATGACCACAGTTTCACCTACACGGGCCACTGAGCGTAAACCATCTAACCAAATATTATTTTTCATAATGTCGATATTAAATTTCGATATGTTGAGTGTAGCAAATTAAATTGTCTTTGCGGATTGACTGATGTGACAGATTTGACATTCTTTATCCTTGTCAAAATTCAAAATTCGCTGTTGCATGTTCCTTCCATTCCATAGAAGGATCTTCTGTTTTAATGGTGTTAAATTTAACCCCAGATATAATAGCGCATGATGTGCTTGCATACTTGCCATCAGGTTAGGAGTTGTTGCTAAAACTCCTGAATCTGCACACCTTAAACTCTCATCTGCATGATCTTCTTTAGGAAAAAGACATTCATAACATGCTGATTCACCATCCACCATAAATAACTGCCCCTGCAAACCAATCGCAGATGCACTAATGAGTGGAACATTTGCATCCTTACAGATTTGATTGACCAAATAACGGGTTTCAAAATTATCACAACCATCTAACACAAGATCTTGATGTGTAATCAGTGCGGCAGCATTATTAAAATCAATTTTTGAAGTGATGTATTCAATCTTAATATAAGGATTAATTTGAGAAATTTTCTTTGCTAACACTTCAGCTTTGTAAAAACCCACATCATGATGATCAAAGGCAATTTGTCGCTGTAAATTACTGATTTCTACAGTATCAGCATCGATGAGTGTCAATTTACCTACGCCTGCTCTCGCCAATAACTCTGCAGTCAAACACCCTATTCCACCACAACCAATAATAAGCACATTGGACAGCTTTAATCTTTCTTGTGCATCAATATCCCAATCCTCTAGTAATATTTGTCTTGCGTACAACTGTAGTTCAACATCACTCAGTTCAATGCTATCACTCACCTAAACACCCTGATTTCATGCTTGTATAAGCCTATGATACCGAATAAATAACCAGTCTATTCATATAATTCTGAAGATAATTTTTACCTTAGAAGATCCATACCTTATTGTTACAATTCGATTAGATATTTAATTTTTCTTATTTTATTTTTAATTATTTATAAACATAATCTCAATAATTGCTTCACTAGCAATTGATTTTAAAAACATCTAACTCCAATAAATGACAGTCCTACTTATGAATAAAAAAATTTTAGCACTCGCTGCATTATTAGTTTCGAGTTTATTTCTGGCAGCGTGTAAAGATGAAAAGATCACCAACATTACATACGTCAATCAAGGTTCGGATACCCAACCAGAATATATAGAAAGCACGCTTTATGATCTGGACGAAGAGAATACTTCACCCAATCAAGACAATCGGCAAATGTTCTTGATTCTGCACTACACAGCAGTATCTAAAGACGAAACATTGGCTTTGTTTAAAGATCCTAATTTCCCTGCCAGTAGTCACTATTTTGTACCCGAATTATCAACCAATGGTAAATTTACTGTGTACCGTCTTGTGCCTGATGATAAAAGAGCTTGGCATGCTGGCGCGAGTTCTTGGCAGACCAACAGTAGTTTGAATGCCTCGAGTATCGGAATTGAAATTGAAAATCTCGGTTTCCCTGCAGATGATGAACAACTCCCTTTGATGCAACGTCGATGGTATCCATTTTCATCAAAACAACAAATCGAAGTCCTTGCAGATATTATTTTAAAAATTACTAAAAAATACGAGATCAGACCCGACCGAATTTTGGGGCACAGTGATATTTCTCCAGGTCGTAAATTTGATCCAGGTCCGCTATTTCCTTGGAAACGTTTATATGAAGATTATAACATCGGTGCTTGGTACGATAACGACACTGTAAATTATTATCGTACTTATCATCCTTGGAAGAATGATATTGCTTCGTTACAAAGCAAATTGGCATTATACGGATATAACATTCCTGTCACTGGTCAATACGATCAAGTCACTCAAAATGTTGTATCCGCATTCCAAATGCATTTTTATCCTGAGAAATATGATGGTTTCGCGGATATTGAAACTGTAGCCCGCCTTGATGCATTACTTGAGAAGTATCGAAATGTAGCTCGTCCGGCGATTTCACCATAAAACATCTGAGATCAGTTTAGTCGTCTATTTAAGTGAAGACTAAACTGATTTTCATATATTATTTTGGCGCCATACGAATTGCGCCATCCAATCGAATCACTTCACCATTTAAATACGAATTTTCAAAGATATGTCCAACCAGTTTCGCAAATTCTTCAGGTTTGGCTAAACGTGGTGGGAATGGAACCATCTGTCCCAATGCATCCTGCACATTTTGCGGAAGACCTTTGAGCATCGGGGTTTCCATGATTCCTGGCGCAATAGTCATAACACGGATCTTTTCACGTGCTAACTCACGCGCCAATGGTAAAGTCATACCAACAACAGCGCCCTTGGATGCAGAATATGCAGCTTGACCAATTTGACCATCAAAAGCAGCAACTGAAGCCGTGTTCACAATGACACCACGTTCTTCCTCTTCCCCCGAAAGCGTATACTGTGACATTAATTGCGCAGCATATCGCAACATATTAAAGGTTCCACTGACGTTGATATTCAGCACTGTTTGGAACATATCTAAGGCATGCAGGCCATCACGACCAAGCACTTTAGCTGATGGTGCAATACCAGCACAGTTGATTAAACCATTTAATTGTCCATATTTTTCTTGTATGTATGCAAAGAATGATTCAACTGATTTTTCATCAGTTACATCTAGTTGAATAAATTCTGCACCAATTTCTTGACCCGTCTGCTCGCCCAAAGATGCATTCATATCAACAATTATGACTCGAGCACCCTGCTGTTGAAGATAAGCTGCTGTCGCCGCACCTAACCCAGAAGCGCCGCCTGTAATAACAATCACTTTTCCTTGAATATTCATAAATCTCATTATCCTTTTTTAGTTTTAAGTTGGCTTTAGGGTAATCCTCCTCTAATACGGATTCAATTTATTCAGTGACCAATTGGTATAAAAAATTCGAAAAAGTTATAATTTAATATTTATTTTATATAAAAATTAATCACACATTACGGTTAAGTTTGCTTTAGTGACATGATTTAAAAACCATACAGTCATCGTTATTCTTTTGAATTCGGCTAATAATTAGACTATTTTAATCTTATTCATTTCGGCATTTTGCCATATCTCCTAAAGGTTCAATCATGTTTAAAATGATCGATGTCTTAGAGCAAAATTTTGCTCAAACTTTCCCCCATTCACTTAACCAAGATGCAGATCGAATTTCAGAGCAGCTTCAAATGAGCATTCTGAATGCATCTGAAATAGATTTAAAAAATGCAATCAATCATTTCCTAGACACTCAAGATGCAAGTGAAACTGCACTTGCGTTAGATATTTCAACTGAACGTCTTAATGAACTGAAATCTGGCATTGCGTTAAAAGATGCTTCGAAAATTTCGGACACTCTAAAAGTAGTGGCGCTATGCTTGGCTTTGGAGTCAGACTCATTAGACCTTCTTGAAGTGAGCGATATTTCAACTGAGTATTTTGTATAATTTGAGTGTTGAGATCAAACTCATAGGGTTTGGTCTCATTTTCTCTCTTAGTCTTATTATATTAAATTATGTGACCTTCATCTCATTGCACTAATTCATATAAAGTTCTGATAAATCACTATATTTTCACAAAACCACAATATTTATAAAATATTGATTTGATTTCAATGTGTTAACTCATAATTTTAACTTTATCAAAATTTATTCTTTTAATATCTCATTTTCTTTTTTGTCACAAATCATCTGAAAGGCTATTTATATCGAAAATTTAGCGAATTAAATCAGGTACTTTAGTGAAAAAATCAATATCTCTATTGAAATTAGGACTGTTGGGTTTAGTAATTAGTGTTGTTCATAGTGGAGCTATTGCTGCCCTCCCTAAGGAAATCAAACTGGATTATGCCTATTATGCTCCTACGAGCTTAGTGGTTAAAAATCAAAAGTTATTAGAAAAGGCTTTACCCAATACCAAAATCAAATGGGTATTTAGTCAAGGCAGTAATCGCTCCTTAGAATATCTCAATAGCGGCAGTGTTGATTTTGCTTCAACAGCTGGTCTTGCCGCTGTATTAAGTCGTGCCAATGGTAGCCCTGTTAAAACGATTTATATCCAAAGCCAACCTGAGTGGACAGCTTTGGTCGTGCCAAAAGATTCCCCGATTAAATCCCTAAAAGATCTAAAAGGTAAAAAAATTGCCGCGACAAAAGGAACTGACCCATTTTTATTTACGCTACAGGCTTTAGATACCGTTGGATTGAATAAAAAAGATGTACAGCTTGTTCATTTACAGCATCCAGATGGCAAAACGGCGTTAGAGCGTAAACAAGTGGATGCTTGGGCTGGCTTAGACCCTTTGATGGCATCAACTCAAGTCCAGTCGGGTGCAAAACTGCTTTATCGTAATGTAGGCTTTAATAGTTATAGCGTGCTAAGCGTCAAAGAGCCATTTACTCGATCTAGCCCAGAAGCAATTGAAGCCGTAATTAAAGCGTATGAGCAAGCACGTAAATGGGCAAAAGCCAATCCAGATAAACTGGCGCAGTTACTCGCCACTGAAGCTAAACTACCTTTAGAGGTTGCAAAACTTCAGCTTCAGCGTACTGACTTTAATCAAAATATTCCTAAAGCCCAACACATTAATGCACTACAAAAATCCGGCAAAATCTTGACTGAAGAAGACTTAGTTCGTAAAGGAACAAATGTAAATCAAGTTGTTCAACAGTTATTTAATGCCTCATTCGCTCAAAAAGTGGTGACAAAATAATGGCGATCAGTGAAAAAGCGATTGAACATCGGAATATCGATGTCCATTCACAACTGTCGACAAAAGGGAATAAATGGTTGAAAGGTATTTTCCTCCCTGTATTACTGGTACTGCTGTGTGAAATTTTGGTTCGAGGTGGTGTAGTTGAACCTTATCTGCTACCTGCTCCAAGTAGCTTATTTGTTTCCCTGCAAGAACTTGCTCAGAATGATTTAGGTCAACATATTTGGGCAAGTACATGGCGAGTGTTTTTAGGGTTTGCTATTGGTAGTGGTTTAGCACTATTTTTTGCAGTTTTGGTTGGGCTCAATCGCCATGCAGAAGAGTTTATTGAACCGACCTTTTCTGCAATTAAGTCAATTCCTAGTCTTGCGTGGATTCCTCTCCTTTTGTTATGGCTTGGTATTGACGAATCCTCAAAAATCACCCTCATTGCGATTGGTGCTTTTTTTCCAACCTATACCAATACTGTGACTGGTATTCATGGTGTCGACCGAAAATTGATTGAGTTGGCTCAAGTGTATAGACTGAATCGCTGGCAACAAATCTACCAAATCGTTTTACCCGCAGCTTCACCATCTATCCTTACAGGCTTGCGCAATAGTCTGAGTTTAGCTTGGATGTTTATGATTGCCGCCGAACTCATTGCAGCAACGCAAGGTATCGGATATTTGTTAAGTGATGGACGTGAAACATCGCGTCCAGATATTGTGATCATTGCCATTATTTTATTGGCAATATTGGGGAAAATCACTGATACCATAATGAAAGTATTTGAATCAAAATTATTGTTATGGCGTGATGTCATCAAAAGATGAATCAATAAAAAAGCGACCTAAAGTCGCTTTTTTATTTCTAATGAGGCCATTGTGCTAAAGTCACGCGATCGTTACCACCATAATCTTTAACGGTTCTCACTTTCTTATAACCTGCTTGACGAAATAGATGCTGAACAGCGTCTGCTTGATCATATCCATGCTCAAGTACCACCCAACCTTCAACAGTCAGATGCTTCTTGGCTTGTAAAATAATTTGCTCAAGATCCGCTAAACCTTTTTTATCAGAGATTAATGCACGTTGAGGTTCGGTCGCCAAATTGTGCATATGTTCATCTGCTGGATCAATATAAGGCGGATTAGACACAATGACATCAAAAAATTGACGGCCAAACGGTTTTAACCAACTGCCTAATACAAATTCAACCTGATCTAAGTCATGTTGCTCAGCATTAAATTTAGCGACCTCCAATGTAGGCTCATAAATATCGGTTGCTGTTACAGACCAATTAGGACGTTCGGAAGCGAGTGACAATGCAATGGCGCCTGTCCCAGTTCCTAAATCTACAACGCGCGCATCCTCAGGCAACTCTAACTTTAAAACTGTCTCCACCAAAACTTCGGTGTCTGGTCTAGGCACCAAAGTATCGGACGTCACTTTTAAGTCCAATGTCCAAAAAGGTTGCGAACCTGTGACATAAGCTAAAGGCTCACCTGCTTCAATCCGAGCAATCGCCTCTCGATACGCCTGCTCTTGTTCTGCAGTGAGCTCTTTATCCTTCTTCATCACCAAATCGAATGAATCGATTTTAGTGATATGTTCGAGCAACCAAGCATTTTCTTGACGCTCATAACTTTCAGGCTCACCACGCAGTGCAAGCGCTTGTTGAATGTTCATTAACCACCATTCTGCTGTGCAAGCATTGCCAATTGATCCGCTTGATATTCACGATGTAAGCTATCTAAAAGCTCAGTCAAATCTCCCTCCATCACTGCATCCAACTTATATAAAGTTAAGTTAATACGATGATCAGTCATACGACCCTGAGGATAATTATAGGTACGAATACGTTCTGAACGATCACCTGAACCCACCAAATCACGGCGCATTTCAGATGTCGCAGCATCAGCTGCTGCACGTTTAGCATTCTCAAGACGAGATGCCAATAATGCCATTGCCTTTGCTTTGTTCTTATGTTGTGAACGCTCTTCCTGACATTCAACAACAGTACCTGTCGGAATATGCGTGATTCGTACAGCAGAATCCGTTTTATTAACGTGCTGACCACCCGCCCCAGATGCACGATAAGTATCAATACGCAAGTCTGAAGGGTTAATATCTACAGTCGTATCAACATCAATTTCAGGAAGAATTGCAACGGTACAAGCTGAAGTATGAACTCGCCCCTGTGATTCAGTTGCAGGAACGCGCTGAACTCGATGAGCACCGCTTTCAAATTTTAAGCGTCCGTAAACACCTTCACCATTAATTAAACAAATAATTTCTTTGTAACCGCCATGTTCACCTTCATTTTCAGAAAGGATTTCGACACGCCAACCCTGTGATTCAGCATATTTACTGTACATACGGAATAAATCACCAGAGAAAATCGCAGCTTCATCGCCACCTGTCCCTGCACGTACTTCCAGATATGCAGAGTTCGCATCATTTGGATCTTTCGGAATCATCAGAATATTCAATTCTGCCTCTAAAGATTCAATTAATGCTTTATTCTCTTTAATTTCTTCTTGTGCCATTTCCTTAAAGTCAGGATCTGACAACATTGCTTCAGCCGTTACAATATCTTCTTCCGCTTGGGTATATTTTTTCCAAACAGTGGTGATTTCAGTCAAATCATTGTGTTCACGTGACAAATTACGGAAACGCTTATTGTCGGAAATGACTTCAACATCAGCCAATAGCGCTTCTAATTCTTCATGACGATCACAAAGTTGGTCTAATCGTAAACGTAACGATTCTTTCATGTTAAATAAAATCTCTAATACTGGATTAACTTAAGGACTGCCTTAAATTAATATTTCTAAAATTGCGAGTAGTTTAACGACTCTGACATTCAATTAACATATTTATATAGAATGACTTTGCAAAACCATTTTTCGATCCTTGTCACACCCAATTAATGGATAATCAAAAATTAGCTCCATAACTGCCAAGTTTAAAAAATGTTTACTGAATCAACTCTCCATAGTTTCTTCTTAATCAGCCCAATAATGCATATTGAATGATCAGCTGTAATATAAAAACAACATTGTGCAACCAAAACGTAAAACTCTAGGTTAACTTCTACATATTTAGCGCTTCAATTCTTGTTACATTGTGCTCAACGAATTATTACTCGTCCACGAACAAGGACATGGAGTCACACATGAAATTGAATACCCTATTAATGTCAGCCACCTTAGCCACTGCATCAATGTTCACGGTATCTGCACATGCAGACAGTACAGCGCGTGTCGCTGCTGCGAGTGCTTTAGGTAGTGTAGCAGGTACAGCAATTGGTAAAAACATGGGTGGTACAACAGGTGCAACTTTAGGTGCAGCACTTGGTGGTGCTGGTGGTGCTGCTGTTGCTAGTAATAAACGTAACCGCACTGAATCTGCTATTGGTGGTGCATTAGGTGGCGGTGCGGGTTATACCGTAGGTAATAGTATGGGTGGAACCAATGGCGGTTATATCGGCTCTGCTTTAGGTGCTGCTGGTGGTGCTGCTCTTGGTAACAAAATTGCGAAAGACAAAGCATATGATTCACGTCAAGATCGTAAATGGAAAAAGAAAAAACATAGTCGTCGTTAATATAATCTGATTGATAGTTTCCCCTTTGAATACTCTGTATTCACCTCGATGCGCCTTAGGGCGCATTTTTTTATTAACAAATTAATTATGGATAAATTAGGGAGAGAAAAATACAAACCAGCAACTTGCTCTCCCAAATGATTACAGAAATTTGGATTAAATTAAAACCATCAAATATAAGACTTCGACAAGGAGTTCACCATGAAATTTAATTCAAAATTATTTGCTGCTGCGATCGCAACTGCGGCCTTGAGTACAACAACTGCTTATGCTGATAGTTCGTCTAGAGTTGCCCTCACATCTGCTTTAGGTGGAGTCGTTGGTGCTGCGATTGGTCAACAAATGGGTGGCTCGACTGGAGCAATGATCGGATCAGCGATTGGTGGTGCTGGTGGCGCAGCTGCATCAGCGAACAAAAAAGATCGTAATGCTGCTGCAATTGGTGCTGCATTAGGTGGTGCTGGTGGTTACACCGTTGGTAATAATATGGGCGGAACAAATGCTGGTTATGCTGGGGCTGCATTAGGTTCAGCTGGTGGTTCAGTTTTGGGAAAAAAAGTGGCTGAAGACCGTCGCGAAGATGACTATAGAGATCGTTATGATCGCCGTGAAAGCGGTTATCGCAATTCAAACTATCGTTATAATGACCGTAATTACAGAAGTGACAATGGTCGTCATTTAGGCTGGTATAAAAACGGTAAACGCTAATCCCAAACTCTTAGAATTCAAGCGCTCAACTTAGAGCGCTTTTTTATTTACACTTATATCGTTTTTTTTCAATATACAAATACTCAAGTTCGTATTAACATCTTTATGAGTGTTCAAAAGAGTAGAAAGTTATGCGAAGCTTAAAAGATATCGAGTTTTCAGTATTGGAACTCGCTCCTGTACGTGATGATAAAACGATTGCTTTTTCACTACAGCATGCTTTGGAGTTAGCACAAAAAATCGAACAATTGGGTTTTAAACGACTGTGGCTTGCAGAGCACCATAATATGGATGGTATCGCTAGCTCAGCTACAGCTGTGTTATTAGGCTATATCCTTGCTAACACCTCCTCTTTAAAAGTAGGTTCTGGCGGAATCATGTTGCCTAATCATGCACCACTTGTTGTAGCAGAACAATTTGGAACACTAGCAACGCTTTATCCTGATCGAGTTGAGCTCGGACTAGGACGCGCACCAGGTACAGATCAATTGACCATGCGTGCCTTACGCCGAGGTCGTCAAGAGACTGAAGATCAATTTCCACAAGACGTGCTCGAAATTTTGAGCTATTTGGGGGAACCATCGCCACATCAGAGAATCAAAGCGACACCAGGTCAAGGAACACATGTTCCCGTATGGCTGTTAGGTTCTAGCTTATTTAGCGCACAATTGGCAGCTAAACTTGGCTTACCTTATTCTTTTGCTTCTCACTTTGCCCCTCGTATGCTGGGTCAAGCGATTCAACTTTACAGAGAAAACTTCGAACCTTCTGAATATTTGGATCGTCCTTATGTATCTATGGGCGTTCCAACTGTTGTAGCTGATACTGATGAAGAAGCTGAATACTTGGCTACTAGCGCTTATCAACGTGTATTAGGCTTAATGCGTGGGCAAAGCTTAAAACTCAAACCTCCAGTTAAATCAATGGATGGAATTTGGTCTGCTCCAGAAAAGATGTCAGTTGACAATTTTTACGCAATGGCTCAAATCGGATCACCAGAAACAGTGAAACAAGGTCTTGAACAACTACTGGTGCCTTATGATGTAGATGAGTTTATTTTTACCTGTGATATCTACGATACAGACAAACGCATTCAAAACTTTGAGTATTTAATGCAAATTAAGCAAAATGCTTAGATCAAAAAAATCCTGAAATGATTGAGTAATGGTTTTGATTTCAAATCTATAATTAATTACTCTTTCATTTCTTGAGTTTGTCAAACAACTATTGGCAATAAATGACATCAAATGTCCCTAAAAGACTATTCCAATGAAACAATTCTTTTAACCAATAATATTAATTATTCACAATCAAATACTTAAAATTTGGCATTTTATATCAAACTAAAATAAGCACTTCTGCAAAACACATCACATTTTTAAGCGATAAAATTTCATGATTAAAAAATAAATACGGATGTATAACATGGCCTCTATCGACTTAGAAAAAATGTTGGATAAAGTAAAACATACTCAATGGACACTCTCGGATATTGACTGGGATGCTCCTGGCAAAGAATTAGTCACCGCAGAACAGTGGCCCAAGCTTAAAGATTTTATGGCTGATCTAATGTGGATCGAACATGTAGGTGCTCGTGCATTTTCTGCGATGTCAAAAAAAGCACCGACAGATACGCTTCGCGAAATGTATGCCATTTTCCACGCTGAGGAACAGCGTCACGCCAATGCCGAAATGGCACTGATGAAAAGATGGGGTATGCTTGAAGGCGATATTCCTAAACCCAATAAAAATTTAAGACTGATTATCGAATGGCTCGACACTTATGCTGATGAAATGCCCTTCTATATTCTAGGTGCTGTCATTCCGATGCTGGAAGTCGCTCTTGATGGTGCACTTTGTACATTCCTATTGGATACTGTAGAAGACCCAGTTTGCCATCAAGCTTTTAAACTGATTAATGGCGATGAAGCTCGTCATTTAGGTGTTGGATTTAGTGTCATGGAGGATCAAGGCTACAATAAAACCTTTATTGAGCTTTCTAAAATGGCTGCGCGAGTTGTAGATCCACGTTTATTACTTGGTATTCTTGCCTACTTACCACTCATTAATAAAATGCGTGATAATGTGATTAAACTAGGTCTGCCAGAAGAAAAGCTCTATGCAGCGATGCACAAATTTGCTCGAATAGGTGGACGTACTGCAGAAGGTCGTCGTAATCCTTGGTATCAAATTATTAACTTCCATGCACGAAGTGCCATGAACCGACGTAATAAATGGTTTCATACCCCTGTCGACACCATGGTAAAAATGACTGATAAGATTCCAGAAAAATCTTTACCTAAAATCCCTTCTTGGATATATGAATTAACTGCAGAACCAAAAGCAACCCACTAAAACAATAATTAGGTACAGAAATGAAAAAAAGGAATAAAGCCCACACGGATTCGTTCTTTCATAATGAAGCTGAGTATTTTTCCAACTTTAAAGGAAAAATTATCTCAGCTGAGGACATCAAACAAACCGATTTTTCAGGATTAAAGGTCGCGATTATTGGTGCCAATCAAATGTCAGTTTCACATTTAGATGTGGTTTGTCAAAATGCGCTATTCGTCAAAGTATTTCAAATGACACCTCATTTCGTTTTGCCACACACTGAAAAAGGGATTCAAAAAATTATTGCTCATCCCCTCATCGCTAAAAATAAACGATTATTTAATCAGCGAATTAAGACGACTTTGGCAATACGATATTTAGATTCTCAGATTTCAGATACTTGGTTAAAAAGACAATTGATGCCAAATCCAGCTTCGTCGCAAAAAATATTTTTTAAATCCGATCATTATTACAACGCCTTACAGCGAGAAAACTGTAAATTGATCACATGGCCAGTCGTGAAAATTACTGAAAATGCCGTTCAAAGTATGGAAGGAATCGAACACTTAGTAGATATTATTATTACAACGTACGAATAGTGATCATCATTTTGTAGATAAATGCGAATCTAAATGACATTTCATGATGAAATTATAGACACTTGAATTATATAATTTTTGAATTTTATGAGTATTTATGACGATTAATCTCTTAATAAAAAAGAAGCACAGCTAGTGCTTCTTTTTTATTAAATTAGATTTACAGATTTAACCAATCCGGCGTTTCAAGCCTGTCATTTGCAATACTCGTGTTGAGATTTCTTCAATCGACATTTCTGAAACATTTAGATATTTAATCCCTTCAGAAATATAAATACCTTCGATTGCACGCAATTCCATCTGACATTGGCTAAAACTTGCATAACGACTGTTGGCTTTGCGTTCAGATCGAATTGCCACCAAACGATCAGCATCAATCATTAATCCAAACAATTTATGCTTATGTGGACGTAAAACTGCTGGCAAACGGTTGTCATCCAAATCTTCTTCAGTTAACGGATAGTTCGCAACTCGAATACCAAATTGTAATGACAAATAAATTGAGGTCGGTGTTTTACCAGAACGCGAAACTCCAATCAAAATTAAGTCTGCTTTATCATAGTGTCTTGTACGTGCACCATCATCATTATCCAGCGCGAAATGTACAGCATCAATACGTGCCTTATAAGACTCAGAATCAGTCACAGCATGCGTTTGTCCGACTAAAGTTGTAGGGGCTGTTCCAAGCACCTCAGATAGCTTACTAATTAACCCTTCAAACACATCTAAATTAACCGCATTTGCCGTATTGATGATATCCCGAACATAGGGATCCACAAGAGTATCAAAGACAAGAGGTTGTTGGCCATCAGACTCTGCGCGCGCGTTAATCTCTGCAACGACGTTCATTGCGGCTTCTTCTGTAGTGATATACGGAATGATATGAATATCAAAATCGACATGAGGAAATTGAGCCAATAAAGAATGCCCGAGTGTTTCAGCCGTAATGGCAGTACCATCGGAAATAAAAAAAACACTTCGTTTAATATCTTTACTTTCTGCCATTAAATTAATCCTCAAATATTTGTCTAAGTACTATATAATCTTTATAGTAAACCGATCTTACATGACTGTCGCTTAGTAATGAAAGTTTGCTAAGTTTTCACAGAAAAATATCATGCCAAGATAGTGATTAATACTGCAAAAGTGGAGTAACAACTTTGGAAGCACGCGTAATCGGTCTGGAAAAATTAGGTAAACACGACGTAGAAATCGTGGGCGGTAAAAACTCATCTCTAGGCGAAATGATCAGCCATTTAGCAAATGCTGGTGTATCAGTTCCAGGTGGTTTTGCAACAACTGCTGCAGCTTACCGTGAATTCCTTGAGCAAAGTGGTCTAAATGCCAAAATTTCAGCCGAGCTCAAACAACTCAATGTTGACGACGTAAATGCACTTGCTGAAACTGGTGCTAAAATCCGTCAATGGATCGTTGATACTCCGCTTACTCCAGCACTTGAAAAAGAAGTTCGTGATGCATTCGCAACTCTTTCTAACGGCAACCCTGAGATCGCGGTTGCCGTTCGTTCATCTGCGACTGCAGAAGATTTACCAGACGCATCTTTTGCAGGACAACAAGAGACTTTCCTAAACATCCGCGGTATTGATAACGTCTTAATCGCGATTAAAGAAGTTTTTGCTTCACTTTATAACGACCGCGCAATTGCTTACCGTGTACACCAAAACTTCGATCATGACATCGTTGCTCTTTCTGCTGGTGTGCAACGTATGGTTCGTTCAGAGACTGGTGCTGCTGGTGTAATGTTTACACTGGACACTGAATCTGGTTTCCGTGACGTTGTATTCATTACTGCATCTTACGGTTTAGGCGAAATGGTCGTTCAAGGCGCTGTAAACCCTGATGAATTCTATTTATCTAAGCCACTTTTAAATGCCGGTAAACACGCAGTATTGCGTCGTAACCTCGGCTCTAAGCACCAAAAAATGATCTACGGTGAAGAAGGCTCTGCAGGTAAATCAGTTGTTGTTGTGGATGTTGAAAAAACTGAACGCCAACAATTTGCTTTAAATGATCAAGAATTACAAGAACTTGCTAAGCAAGCGTTAATCATTGAGCAACACTATGGTGCGCCAATGGATATCGAATGGGCGAAAGACGGTGATGACGGTCAAATTTACATCGTTCAAGCACGTCCTGAAACTGTGAAAAGTCGTGAGAATGTCGGCACAATGGAACGCTACCTATTAAAACAAAAAGGTACAGTTCTTTGTGAAGGTCGCTCAATCGGTCAACGTATCGGTTCTGGTAAAGTCCGTATTGTTAATTCAATCAAAGAGATGGACAAAGTCCAAGATGGCGACGTTCTTGTTTCTGACATGACCGATCCTGATTGGGAACCAGTTATGAAACGTGCTGCTGCGATCGTTACAAACCGTGGTGGTCGTACTTGTCATGCCGCGATTATTGCACGTGAACTCGGTGTTCCAGCGATTGTTGGATGTGGTAACGCAACAGAAGTACTTGTTGATGGTCAAGAAGTAACTGTTTCATGTGCTGAAGGCGATACAGGTTTCATTTACGAAGGCGCTTTAGATTTCGAAGTTCAACGTAACTCGATTGAATCTATGCCAACACTTCCGTTCAAAATCATGATGAACGTTGGTAACCCTGATCGTGCATTTGACTTCGCTCAAATTCCAAACGAAGGTATTGGTCTCGCACGTCTAGAGTTCATCATCAACCGTATGATTGGTGTTCACCCTAAAGCATTACTCAATATTGACAGCTTACCTCGCGAAACACGTGCAGCTGTGATGACCCGTACTGCAGGTTACTCTTCACCGATTGAATTCTACGTTGAAAAACTCGTTGAAGGTATTTCTACACTTGCTGCTGCATTTGCTGATAAACCTGTCATCGTACGTATGTCAGACTTCAAATCAAATGAATATGCGAACTTAATCGGTGGTAAGTTATACGAACCTGAAGAAGAAAACCCGATGTTGGGCTTCCGTGGTGCAAGCCGTTATGTTTCTGACAACTTCCGTGACTGCTTCGAATTAGAATGCCGTGCATTGAAGAAAGTTCGTGATGAAATGGGTCTAACTAACATTCAAATCATGATCCCATTCGTCCGCACAGTCGCTGAAGCAAAACGTGTTATTGAACTTCTTGCTGCAAATGGCTTAAAACGTGGCGAAAATGGTCTTAAAGTGATCATGATGTGTGAATTACCAACTAATGCTCTACTTGCTGAACAATTCTTAGAGCATTTTGATGGCTTCTCAATCGGTTCAAATGACTTAACTCAGTTAACGCTTGGTCTTGACCGTGACTCAGGCATCGTTTCTCATTTATTTGATGAACGCGATCCAGCAGTAAAAGCACTTCTTTCAATGGCGATTCATGCATGTCGTAAAGCAGGCAAATATGTGGGTATTTGTGGTCAAGGACCATCAGACCACCCAGATCTTGCTCGTTGGTTAATGGAACAAGGTATCGAATCTGTTTCACTCAACCCAGACTCAGTTTTAGATACATGGTTCTTCTTATCTGAAGAAAAGACTAAACAAGCTTAATAAACTATGTTAAAAAAAGACCCACTCATGGGTCTTTTTTTTACCCCATTATTTTTAGTAATTTTTGAGAAATTAGGTTTATGCAAATTTACTTGGCGAGAAATAATCAACAAGCTGGACCGTATACGGTAGAGCAGTTAAATCAAATGCTCTCGAGCCAACAAGTTTTACTCACAGACTTGGTCTGGCATCAAGGTATGACTGAATGGAAAGCTTTAGGTGAACTCACTCAAGGAAAATTATATTACCAACCTGAAGGCTATCAACCCACTCCACCAGCACAACAAAGCTATTCAAATCCTTCAATTTCGAGTGTCAATGTTCAAAAAAATACTGCACAGCAAGAACTTGCCTCAATTGGATCACGATTTTTAGCTAAACTCGTTGATCTGGCGCTGTGGTTGCCTGCCATGGTGATTCCATCATTCTTTATGCAGGAAGAACAAGTTGCTCAATTGACTGAACTTCAGCAAAAAATGCAGAATGCTAGCTCATCAGATCAAGCAATCAAATTACAGGAACAGTTATTTACATTGATTCCAATGGAAGCTTGGCAAGCAATGTTGGTTTACATTGTATTAATGCTAGCTGCTCAAGCATTTTTAATTGCGAAAAGTGGTCAGAGTTTAGGAAAAAAAGTAGCAAAAATTCAAATTGTTGATGCTGAAAATGGACAGCAAGTAAACTTAATGCGCGCATTCACATTGCGTAGTGTGATTTTTATTGTATTGAATTTACTCTTTATGCCATTCATTACCATCATTGATCATGCCTTCGGTCTAAGTCAAAAAAGACAAACTTTGCACGATAAATTAGCAAAAACTAAAGTCATAAAACGATAATTTTTATCTTAGGGGAGCAAATGCTCCCCTTTGTTTTGCCTCTGTTTTCATACCAAAAGTAATTAATTCTTCAACCAATTCCGACCAAACAAATTGGGTTTAATCCTTATATTTAAAGGCACTTTACATATAGCTTAGTTGGTCGTTATAGGGCATAATGCCCTACAACGTAGCGGTGTCATATGACTGAAATTCAGTAAATGTCATTTTCTGTTTTTCAATCATGTGACACTATAATCGCTATCCCATAATTTTATTAGGGAATGGGACTCTTCACCGAGGTTGTAAAATGAGACAAACAATTTTAGCTGTATTGTCTTTATCAACGCTTGCCGTGCTCTTAACAGGGTGTGGCGGTGATATGGTACTTCTAAACTCAAAAGGTCCAGTAGCACAAGGTCAGTCTGATCTTATGATGACTGCGATCTACCTCATGCTATTGGTAGTAATTCCATCAGCATTGATGGCTTTATGGTTTAGTTGGAAATATCGTGCGTCAAATAAAGATGCAGACTATAAACCTACATGGGCACACTCTACTATTATTGAAATCGTAGTATGGGGTATCCCGTGTATTATTATTGGTATTTTAGCGTATTTAACATGGTGGGGCTCACACAAGTATGACCCTTATCGTCCGCTAGAATCAGAGAAATCACATTTAACTATTCAAGTTATTGCTGAACAGTTTAAATGGGTTTTTGTTTACCCTGAACAAGAAATTGCAACAGTTAACGAAGTTCGTTTCCCAGAAAAAACTCCGATTAATTTCAATATCACCTCTAACTTCACAATGAACTCTTTCTTCATTCCTCAGTTAGCTGGTCAGATTTATGCAATGGCGGGTATGCAAACTCAACTTCACGTCCTTGCGGATAATGAAGGTGTATACCGTGGTTTCTCTTCGAACTATTCAGGCTATGGTTTCACACAAATGCGCTTCCAAGCTCATTCTGTTTCAGAAGCTAAGTTCGCTGAATGGGTGTCTGCAGTAAAAGCTGGTAACGGTACTTCAATTAACCCTGAAGCTGTTCAAAAAACAGTTTTAGACCAAGCTGAATTTGCAACCTTGCGTGATGGTAACCGTTCAGAGAAACAAATCGCTGCGATGGTTCGTAACGCTAAAACCGATCTAGAGAAGCAACAAGCTGAAATTGCTCAAAAAGAAGGTCCATATAAGGCACATCCTCATCCTGTGACTTACTACTCTTCTGTTGAAAAAGGCTTGTTTGAATCAATTATCAACAAATACATGGCAAACTACCACGGTGCGGATCACTCAGCTAAAGCTGAAGGTCATGCTGTAGCTGCTGATGTAAATGCTGAACCTGCTTCTTCAGTTGTAGGGGAATAAGACATGAGCTTCTTAGGTAAGTTAAGTGTAGATGCTATCCCGTACGATCCAATCGTACAGGTAACAGTGTTAATGATGATTTTAGGTGGTATTGCAGTATTTGCCGGTATCACTTATTTCAAAAAATGGGGCTACTTGTGGAACGAATGGTTCACATCTGTAGACCATAAAAAAATTGGTATTATGTACCTTATCGTTTCTGTGATCATGTTATTACGTGGTTTCGCGGATGCGATTATGATGCGTCTTCAATTGTTCCTTGCAAAAGGCGGCGGCGAAGGCTATCTACACCCTGAACACTACGACCAGATTTTCACCGCACACGGTGTAATCATGATTTTCTTCGTAGCGATGGGTCTTGTAGTGGGTATGATGAACATTTCTGTTCCACTACAAATTGGTGCGCGTGACGTAGCATTCCCATTATTAAACTCTTTAAGCTTCTGGTTATTCGCTGGTGCTGCAGGTTTGATGATGGTTTCTCTTGCGCTTGGTGAGTTTGCGGCAACTGGTTGGATGGCTTACCCTCCTCTTTCAGGTATCGAATACTCTCCTGGTGTTGGTGTTGACTACTATATCTGGGCACTTCAGATCTCTGGTCTTGGTACACTTCTTACTGGTGTTAACTTCTTCGTTACCATCATTAAAATGCGTGCTCCTGGCATGGGTCTTATGGATATGCCGATCTTTACGTGGACATCTTTATGTACTTCAGTATTGATCATCGCATCATTCCCAGTGTTAACTGCAACAATTGCAATGTTAACGCTTGACCGTTATTTCGGTTTCCACTTCTTTACAAATGACATGGGTGGTAGCCCAATGTTGTATGTAAACTTGATTTGGACATGGGGTCACCCAGAAGTTTATATCTTGATCCTACCTGCATTCGGTCTATTCTCTGAGATTACTTCTGTATTCTCTCGTAAGACATTGTTTGGTTACAAATCAATGGTATATGCAACGATCGCGATTACAGTTCTTGCATTCGTAGTATGGTTACACCACTTCTTTACAATGGGTTCAGGTGCCAACGTTAATGCGTTCTTCGGTATCATGACCATGATTATTGCGATTCCTACAGGTGTGAAAATCTTCTCTTGGTTATTCACAATGTATAAGGGTCGTATTACCTTCACATCACCAATGTACTGGACAGTTGGCTTCTTAGTGACTTTCGGTATCGGTGGTTTGACTGGTGTACTTATGGCGGTTCCACCTGCGGACTTCCTTGTACACAACTCACTATTCTTAATCGCTCACTTCCATAACGTAATTATTGGTGGTGTTGTATTTGGTATGTTTGCTGGTATTACTTTCTACTGGCCGAAAATGTTCGGTTGGCAGTTAAGTGAATTCTGGGGCAAAGCATGCTTCTGGTTCTGGTTCTTCGGTTTCTACTTCGCGTTCATGCCATTGTATATCCTAGGTTTCATGGGTATGACTCGTCGTCTAAACTCGTATGACAACCCAGACTGGGATCCATATGTTGGTATCGCATTATTCGGCGCTGTATTAATCGCAATTGGTATTGCTTGTTTCATCATGCAAATCATTGTTGGTTTCTTACAACGTGAACAAACTCGTGACGTTACAGGCGATCCATGGGATGCACGTACGCTTGAATGGGCGACTTCATCTCCAGCTCCATTCTATAACTTTGCAGTACTGCCTCAAGCGAACGGTATCGACCGCTTCTGGACTGACAAAGAAAATGGTGTAGCTTACGCACGTCCTGCTAAATATGAAGATGTTCATATGCCAACTAACCGTGCTGCGGGTGTACTTATTGCACTGATCATCACTGTTATGGGCTTTGCACTTATCTGGCACATTTGGTGGTTAGCGATTGTTTCTTTCGTTTCTGCAATCATTGGCTTTATCTGGAGCTCATTCACGAAGAAAGTGGATTACTATGTTCCAGCTGCTGAAGTAGAACGTATTGAAAACGAACGTTATGCGTTACTCGAAAAACACTTGAAGAAGGACTAAGGATATGGCTGAAGTACTTCATCACGAAAACCACGAGCATGATGAACATCATCACGATGATACAGACATCACGGTCTTTGGTTTTTGGACTTACTTGATGAGTGACTTGATTTTATTCGGTACACTCTTCATCGCGTTCGCTGTATTAAGCAGTCATATTCCACCTGGCACTCCAAGTGCAAAGGATCTTTTTGCAGATTCTTTAGGTTTCGTTTTAACTGAAACTTTCGCACTTTTGATTTCATCAGTGACATTTGGTTTTGCGGTACTTGCTTCTTACAAGAAAAATGTTGGTCAAGTTCTAACTTGGTTAGCAGTTACATTTGTATTCGGTGCAATCTTCATCGGCATGGAACTTTATGAATTTAATCATTTAGTTCATGCTGGTCATGGACCAAGCGTGAGTGCGTTCTTATCTGCGTTCTTTACTTTAGTTGGTACGCACGGTATTCACGTAACTTCTGGTTTGGTATGGATGATCGTGTTGATGATTCAAATCAAAAAATATGGTTTGACTACAATCAATACTCGTCGTCTTGCTTGCCTAAGCTTGTTCTGGCACTTCCTTGACATCGTATGGATCTGCGTATTCAGCGTAGTGTACTTAATGGGAGTATTATAATGAGTCATGATCATAATGCTGCTGGTGCATCACACGGTAACGTAAAGCAATACACAATCGGGTTTGTACTTTCTGTTTTATTGACTGTAGTTCCATTCTACATGGCAATGAATACTGATAGCTTCAGCCGTGGTGCAATTATTGCTGTTATCGGTATTACAGCTGTTGCTCAGGTACTTGTACAATTAGTTTACTTCTTGCACATGAACTCATCTTCAGAGCAACGTTGGAACGTGATTGCATTTATCTATACAATTCTAACTATTGCTGTTCTTTTAGTTGGTTCTGTATGGATCATGAACTACTTACATTCAAACATGATGATCTAAACTGATTGTCATGTTTAAAAAGTACTTATTCCTGACTAAGCCAGGAATTCTCTTTGGTAACTTTGTTACCACTTTGGGTGGCTACTTTGTAGCCACCCAAGGTTCAGTAGATTTCCTTCTCCTGCTTCTTACCCTCATTGGCACTACCCTCGTAGTTGCATCTGGATGTGTGGTCAATAACGTTATTGATCAAGACATCGACCAAAAAATGCAGCGCACACAAAATCGTGCGTTAGTTAAGAAAACCATTTCTGTTCAAATTGCATTAGCTTTTGCTTTGCTGTTAGGCATACTCGGTTTTGGCATTTTATGGTTTTGGGTAAATGCGTACGCTTTTTTATTCGCAGTTATTGGTTTTGTCGTATATGTTGGTTTTTACAGCTTATGGACAAAACGAACAACGATCCACCAAACTGTGGTCGGTAGTATTTCTGGTGCAGCTCCCCCTGTCATTGGATATACAGCGGTCGCGAATCAATTCGATTTAGGTGCGCTACTCATTTTCTTGGGTTATGCATTTTGGCAAATGCCTCACTCATGGGGAATTGCAATTTATCGTTTTGATGATTACAAAAATGCGGGTATTCCGATTCTTCCTGTTGCGCGCTCGATTGTTCGCACCAAGATCGAATCGCTGATTTACATTGTGCTATTTGCAATCTCAATGAACGCTTTATTTGTATTTGGCTATGCAAATTGGCTTTATTGTATAATTCTCAATGTATTGACTGTTTATTGGCTATATTTAAATATCATTGGATTTAAAGCTGAAAATGATCAATTATGGGCAAAGAAATATTTTTTATTCTCTGTTCTCCTAATTACGATTATTAGTATTTGCTTTAGTTTTACTGCTACTGCACCAATAAACAATCTTGTCATTTTTTAAAAGATAGAGAAGCCTCTATCTTTTTTTTATCTTCGCTTTAAGCAGTCTATAAATATCTATACTCAACACTACCTTCAAATACTTTCTAAAAGTAAGTTAATTTTCAAAATTAAATATTCCAATTTATTTTCTTCGTCGTTATATTTTGCTTTATTTTTCTTGTAATCCCCTGCCGACATCCTTACAATACAGCTTCGCATTTTTTGCGACACATTAAGTTTTTTTGAAACCAATAAAATTTATTTGTGACTCCTTGCTTCTAACAAATGCGTTAGGGGCTGCATAAAACCGTAAGGAGCTGACAATGCGTCACTACGAAATCGTAATTCTGGTACATCCAGACCAAAGCGATCAAGTGGTAGGTATGGTAGAACGCTATATCTCTCACATTAAAGATGCTGAAGGTCAAATTCACCGTCTTGAAGATTGGGGCCGTCGCCAATTGGCTTACCCAATTAACAAAATTCACAAAGCGCACTACATTTTAATGAACGTTGAATGTAACCAAACTACGCTTAATGAATTAGAAGAATTATTCCGTTACAACGATGCTATTCTTCGTAACGTTATTATTCGTCGTGAAAACGCAATCACTGAAGAGTCTTTATTGGCTAAGAGTGCTGAAGAAAAACGTGCGCGTAAAGCTCAACGTGAAGAAGCACAACAAGCTCAAGACTCTGCTGAAGCATAAGGAGAACATCAATGGCACGTTTCTACCGTCGTCGTAAGTTCTGCCGCTTTACAGCTGAGAACGTTACATATATCGACTATAAAGATATCGATACTTTAAAACAGTACATCACTGAAAACGGCAAGATTGTTCCTAGCCGTATTACAGGTACTAAAGCTCGTTACCAACGTCAATTAGCTCTTGCTATCAAACAAGCTCGCTACTTAGCGTTGATTCCTTACACTGACAATCATAAGTGAGGTTGAGCTGTGGATATTATCTTATTACAACGCATTAAGAACCTTGGCAAATTAGGTGATAAAGTTTCAGTTAAAGCTGGTTACGGCCGCAACTACTTAATCCCTCAAGGTAAAGCAGTTGCTGCTACTGAAGCTAACACTGCTGCATTTGAAGCTCGTCGTGCTGAACTTGAGAAGCAAGAAGCTGAAGTACTAGCTGCTGCTCAAGCACGTGCTGACCAATTGAACGAAGTAAATATCGTAATCACTGCGAAAGCTGGTGACGAAGGTAAACTATTTGGTTCTATCGGTACTCGTGACATCGCTGACGCGTTGACAAATGCTGGTCTTGAAGTTGACCGTGCTGAAGTTCGTTTACCGAACGGTGCACTTCGTCACACTGGCGAATTCAACATCGCAATCCAATTGCACCATGATGTTGTTGCTGAAGTTCTCGTTACTATCGTATCTGAGTAATTTTATGCAAAGAAAAAGAGCATGCATCTGCATGCTCTTTTTTTATCCCTAATAATTATAAAATTTTATTTAGCAAGCTGAAATTTGGACTTAGTTTTTCATTTGTTATCGATATTATTTGTTGCACTGTCTTGATTGTGCATTTTGCATTAAGATAAGTCTCCCCTATTCATTTTCGTAATTATTGTAAATCAAGGTTTTATATGTCTCAGGCGACTGCCAAAAAAAATACGAATAACACTGAGTTAGATTTGCTAAAGAGCGAATCTTCAGCACTCAAAGAGTTTCGTACGCCTCCGCACAATCTTGCTATTGAACAGGCTGTTCTTGCCGCACTCATGACAGTAGCTGAGTCATTCGAACAGGTCAGCGATATATTAACCGAGAATGATTTTTACGCGACTCGACATAAATATATTTTTAGAGCAATTGAAAAACTTTCTAAAGAAAGTTCACCTTATGATGCCGTATTGGTCAATGATTGGTTAATCAAACAGAACCTGCTTGATGCGATTGGTGGTGAAGAATATTTAATGCAATTGATGGCGGATTCTCCATCAAGCTTTTATAACCTTGAAACTTATGCCAATAAAATACGTGAATTTGCAACTTTGAGAAATATGATCAAAGTTGGTAATGAAATTCTACAAAATGCTTATGACACGAAAGGCCGAGAAGTCAGTGAAATTTTAGATTTAGCAGAGACCAGTATCTTTTCTTTGGCTGAACAACACAATAACAATGCTAAAGCTCAAGGACCAAAAGCAATTAATACCGTTGTCGCAGATGTATTCGATAAACTCAACGAATTATCACAACTTGATGGGAATATTACAGGTCTTACCACAGGATTTGTGGAGCTTGATAATAAAACATCAGGTATGCAAGCTGGAGATATGATCGTCGTTGCTGCCCGTCCATCAATGGGTAAAACAACTTTCGCAATGAATTTAGTCGAAAGTGTGCTATTCAATTGCAACCTTCCTGCTCTCGTATTCTCCATGGAGATGCCTGCTGACTCTATTGCCATGCGTTTAATTTCCTCGTTTGGTAAAGTGCATCAAGGACATTTGCGATCTGGCAAATTAGATGGCGAAGAATGGAACAAGGTCACAGGAACGATTCTTCAACTGCAAGAGAAGCATCTCTATATTGATGATTCTTCTGCCCTTCCACCGACTGAAATGCGCGCACGTGCAAGACGTATAGCCAAACAACACGGTGGTAAACTGGGTTGCATCATGGTCGATTACCTGCAGTTAATGAAAGTACCAGGTATGGGTGATAACCGTGTGGGTGAAATTGGTGAAATTTCTCGAAGCTTGAAAGCATTGGCGAAAGAGATGCATTGCCCTGTGATTGCACTTTCGCAGCTTAACCGCTCACTCGAAAACCGTCCAAATAAACGTCCTGTGATGTCAGACTTACGTGAATCAGGAGCAATTGAGCAGGATGCCGATTTGATCATGTTCATTTACCGTGATGAGGTATATAACAAAGAATCTAAAGAAGCAGGAACTGCCGAAATCATTATCGGTAAACAACGTAATGGTCCAATTGGTACCGTTCGACTCGCTTTTGAAGGTCAATATACGCGTTTCAGTAATCTATCACCTGAATATTATGCGCAAAACCAAGAAGAAGAGTAATTTTGCTTTGATAAATTCGTAGTTGAGAACCCACGAATTGATCTGACCACAATTATCTTTTTTTATTTTAAA
Organism: Acinetobacter sp. ANC_7553; assembly: GCF_056779895.1. NCBI lineage: Bacteria > Pseudomonadati > Pseudomonadota > Gammaproteobacteria > Moraxellales > Moraxellaceae > Acinetobacter > Acinetobacter sp. ANC_7553. Next base: position 41,842 of record NZ_JBWYIV010000004.1, read on the forward strand.
AGATTTAACCTTTCCACATGCCTCTAGGAGTAAATTAGAGTGCGCCAAGCAACGGTTTGTATTGACACACACGCATTGCAATACAATTTAAATCGCGTGAAACAAATTGCACCAAACTCTAAAGTTGTAAGTATGGTGAAGGCAAATGCTTATGGTCATGGCGTTTCAGACTGTTTAGCCGCATTGAGCCAGTCTGATGCTTTTGGCGTTGCATGTTTAGAAGAAGCACTTGAAATACGTGAATTAGGTTTTAAACAATCTATCACATTAATTGAAGGTGTTTTTTCTGAAGATGAAATGCAAATTGCGATTGACCAACATATTGAAGTAATCGTTCATCATCATCAACAACTGCAGTGGTTGTTGCAAGTTAAAGATGCTTATATCGCCCGAAATCTAAAAGTATGGGTTAAACTAAATAGCGGAATGAACCGCTTAGGCTTCAAAATTGATGTAATCAAATCGATTATTCATCAATTAAAAAATGAAGGTTTTACCTGTGTACTTGCAATGCATTTTGCTAATGCAGATGTTGATCACCCTTTAAATGAACAACAAATATCTCAATTTCTTGAAGTAAAACAAGATTGTGCACCAATTTTAGCTTCGTGTTGTAATTCAGCAGCAATTTATAAATACCCTGAATTGCATTTTGACTATGTTCGTCCTGGTATTATGCTGTACGGCGCAACGCCATTTGCAGATCGTGGCGTCCACGCTCTAGATTTAAAACCTGTCATGACATTCAGTGCTGAGATTATTGCACTTAATGCCATTCAATCAGGTGAAGCTGTAGGTTATGGCTCAACCTTTGTTGCACAGCGACCTATGCAATTAGCAATTGTCTCGATCGGATATGGTGATGGGTATCCAAGAACTTTTATTCGTGAGAATTCGGTTTCACTAGATGGTCAATTAACCCCAGTGATTGGCAGAGTTGCCATGGATATGATTGCCATAGATGTCACTGATCTCAACGCGAAAATTGGTGATCCAGTAGAATTATGGGGTAAACATCGTTTAGTGGATGATGTTGCTGAAGCGAATGGTACGATTGGTTATGAGTTGTTATGTCGATTAAGCCAACGTCCGAAGCGTCTCAAAATGTAATGAGCAAATTAAATCAACGTAATGCTAAACAGCATTACGTTGTAGTTCATTAAAATCCGTATCCTGAGCGCGTGTCAAAAATCGAATTAAATAATCAGCTTGATCTTGTGTAAACTGTGTAGGCGTAAATTGACTAAATCCCATATCTATTAAAGCCTGCTTCACTGGACTTTGTCGTCCTACAAACTTCATAGACCATTCTTGAAATTGTTTTTTTTCAATATTTTTTCGCTGGAATAGGCGAATTTGATGATGGCGTTTATCCTTGTGAAGCTTTTGCAACAATATATCTAGTGTGGTTTCATCACCCTCTAGACATTGAAAATAGTGCCCATCTGCATAATATAGCGCTCCAGAAATTTTATGCTCAAAATTGAAATGACGGGCTTCATTCAAGATTTCACGAACATCAATCAATAAGCGACTTGCATCTGCAGTCGACACACTCGCATAACTGAACTGTTGCATTGCTTCCCCTAATTTTTATAGTAATGATTTAATATTCAATGCAACTCAATTTAATCTAAACTCAATCATAAAGCAAAATTATTGCCAATAGTCTTCTGTTGGCCGTGGCAAACCGTTCAATCCTTGACGCAAAGTATCTGACCAAAGTTTACTAATTGATGAGAAATATGGATCATCATCATGAATACGTTTAGACAATGGAATTGCAAAACTATCTTTTTTATAAATACATGCATCTAGTGGTAAGCCCACAGAAACATTAGATCTAAGGGTTGAATCAAATGAAATTAAACCGCATCTTAATGCTTCATCTAATTCAGTATTGTAATTTAATGCACGATCTAAAATTGGTTTACCGTATTTACTTTCCCCAATCTGAAAAAAGGGCGTATCTGACGTCGCATTGATAAAATTACCCTGAGGATAAATATTATATAACTGAATATCCTCCCCTTGAATTTGACCAGAAAGTAAAATCGTACAGTGATAATTACTTTGCTCTAGTTGATCAGTAGTCACATCCATAATGACACGCTTTAAAGTATGACCAACCAATTCAGCCATCTCGAACATGCTATTCACACTATACAAATTAGGTTCGTGTTTTAAATCTAGCTGATTCTGTAAATGTCCTATAACGGCTTGTGTCGTCGCCAAATTACCCGCAGTTTGTATACTGATAAAACGCTCACCCTCAACACCGAAAAGATAGAGTTTACGAAAGACAGAGATATGATCTACACCTGCATTTGTTCGCGTGTCACTGATACAAATTAAGCCATCACGTAAACGCATAGCACAACAATAGGTCATTGAAATCTCTCTTCTAAATTTTGTTCTAACACGGTAATACCTGAACGATGGTCGTCATACTCTCCACGCCACCAGCCTCTCGCACACCTCTGATAGGTGCAACGTCCCAATAATCACGCCCTAATGCAATATAAATGTGTGAACTTGGCGTATAGAGCTGATTGCTAACATCAAATGTATACCAAACTCCATCTATATAAGCTTCAGCCCAAGCATGGCTCGCCAAATGACTCATTTCTGGAACGTAAAGATATCCAGAAACATAACGCGCAGGAATATTTAACTCTCTACACATACCTACAAATACATGAGTATGATCCTGACATACCCCTTGTTGATGATGGAATGCATCTATTGCCGTAGTATTCACTTGAGTAGAATCTGAAATATATGGCATATGCTCAAGCAATGCATAACTTAAATGTTTTAATTCATCACGAGTCTTTTTACTCACATGCTGAGCTGCAAAAGCTTTCATTTCAGCATCACATTGAGTCGCTGGGGTAATTTGTAGAAAAATACCGACTGGCACTTCTGACTCAATAGCTTGTTCTGAAACTGTATCGATTTCAATAATGCCCTGCGCCATAATACTTAAATTTTGATATGCATAGCGTTGAGTCGAAGTGATCCAAATATTATTAAAGGCATCTTTTGCTTCGACCGTATGACCAGGAATACTCACTGACCAAGCATCTACTTTTTGGTGAGCATTACATTGAGGACACATTCGTATATATTGGATACTATTTTTTGCCGTTTCCGTATATTGATAATGGGTTTGATGATTAATCATCAATTTCATGCATCCACCTCAAATAAACATTGCACCTGATCATTCAATTGGTAAAAGCTATTAGCATTTGGATGCGCTAAAAGATGTTGCCAAGCCTCATCTAAGCTGTCCCATCCTTTAGACTTCAACAGTTCAATCACAACACTTAAAGAATTGATTGTAGAATTAACATCCTGATTCAATCTTATTTCACGATCAAGATTTTCGAAATATTGTCCTAGACTAAAAAACAGAAAAATGTCTTCATTTTCAGCTTCTAGAATATCGCTACACTCATCAACAACAGTACAAATTAATCCTGCATTTTGTGTCGCTGTATCCACCATCTGTTTTAATTCTGAATAAGCCTGAACTGACAATACACCACGTAAATCTTGAATATTATTTTTCACATATTCAAATTGTTGAAAAAAAGAAGCTGGCTGATCATTACTCAGAATCAGCTCATTGAGCGAACACGCATTAAAAGCAGGTAAGCAAAAAGCATGGGCATACTGCAATGCTTGAACATCATCTTGAAATGGAAACTGACCACATAAATGTTGAATACGAGATAAATAACGGCCAACCCAGTAAATATTTTGCGCATTGCTGTTTAATATAATCATGACAAGCTCCTGGTTGTATATTTATGAATGTAGCGGATCTATAACCCACGTATCTTTAATGCCACCACCCTGTGACGAATTTACAACTAATGACCCTTCTTGCATCGCAACTCGGGTTAAACCTCCCGGCACGATTTCTGTACGATACGGTGAACTTAAAATAAACGGTCTTAAATCAATATGGCGTTCAGCGATGCCGAATTCAGTTAAAGTGGGAGCGACTGAAAGCGCTAAAGTTGGTTGTGCAATGTAAGCATGCGGCTGTGCAATTAACTTTAATCTAAATTGTTCAATTTCTTGTTCGGTCGCTTTAGGACCAATTAACATGCCATAACCGCCTGAACCTTGCGCCTCTTTAACCACTAACTTTTCTAAATTACAAAGTACATAATCGAGTTCTTCACGTTCACGACATTGGTAAGTCGGTACGTTATTTAAAATTGGCTTCTGGTTTAGATAGTAATTAATCATTTTATCGACATAAGGATAGATTGATTTGTCATCTGCTACCCCCGTGCCAGGCGCATTCGCAATCACGACATTGTGTTGTAAGTAAGCAGACATTAGGCCAGGTACACCTAATGTACTGTCTGGCATAAAACACAATGGATCAAGAAATCCATCATCTAGGCGTCGGTAAATTATATCGACTTGTTTTTTACCCCAAACGGTTTTGGCATAGACCTTAGCATTTTCAACGAATAAATCCTGACCTGTAACTAGAGGAACATCCATCTCACGTGCGAGGAAACAATGCTCATAATATGCACTGTTATATCGGCCGGGTGTAAGCACCACGATAAATGGTTTATATACTTCAGCATTTTCCTCGAGTATTTGTCTTAAAAGTTGAGGATATTGCTCTACACCTTGTAAATTTGATGACTTACAAAGTTCGGGCATCATTTTTTCACTAATTTTTCGACTTTCCAACATATAAGACACGCCTGATGGTGTTCTTAAATTGTCTTCTAGTACGAAGAAGTCACCTTGCTGATCACGAATAATGTCGATTCCGCTAATTTGACTATAAACTTTACCTTTCAATGAATGTTTATACATCAATGGTTGGTATGCCTCATGAGTGAGCACTTGCAGCTCAGGCACTAAACCATCTTTTAAAATCGCCTGATTATGGTAAATATCATCTAAAAAAAAGTTCAATGCTTGCACCCTTTGTGCACAGCCTTGCTCTATTTTGTGCCATTGTTGTTTGGCAATTACACGTGGAATTAAGTCATAAGGAATAATACGATCTGTACCCTCAGCACCACCATAGACTGTAAATGTAATGCCCTGATAGAGGAAATGTTCCTTCGCTTGATGATTTAATGATTTCAGCTCATCCAAGCTTCTTTCACATAACCAATTTTCGATTTTGCTAGATGCCTCTAAGCCAATCGTTTTATCATCTAAAAGTTCATTATAAAATTCAGATTTAAGTTGATCGAACAAGTACGCAGTGCTGTTTTGTTTAACTTCGATCTGCATAGATTTTTCAAAAGCTTCGACGGTATGATCAGCCTTAAAATTTGCGAGAATTGAAGTGGTATCTTTTTCCTCTTTTAGCATACATACCTCTTAATTGTTATCAATTGTAAACAAAATTAAGCAATTTCAATGCCAAAAATTTACCTATTCATCTATTAATGCCCCATTTTTGAAGCATTCACAACGAAAAATGGCCTAAAGATGTATCGAAATATAGTCAATAGCTTCACTTTCCATGCTTGCTTATCTCTTAAAGATTTTTTATTGTGTGTTTGAAAAATATTTTCTCTTTATTCATTAGTTGATTATGTCCTCTCAAGAAAAAGAAACATCGAATAGCTTATATCGACAGTGGCAAATTCTTTCACGTTTAACCACTGGCAAATGGATGGGTACACGAGAGTTGCAAGAGACCCTGCAAAGAGAAGGTATTGAAATCAGTTTAAGAACCATTCAACGTGATTTAAATCAAATTTCTCAAAGATTTCCTATTGAGAGTAATAAAACTGTACCACAAGGTTGGCGTTGGCGATCAGATGCCCCAATTCAAAGCTTGCCGCATATGACCAGCTCACAAGCGGTCACCTTTATGATGGTTGAAGAGCATTTGAAGCATTTGCTTCCTCCAAGTTTAATTGAGGAGATGAACCCTTGGTTCGAGCTTGCAAAACGCAGCTTATCTACACAAAACAACGTACGTCAGTGGATTAACCGTGTCCGTATTGTCCCTGCAAGCCAGCCCTTGATCCCTCCTGTTGTAGAGAAACATGCGCAGCAAGCCATTTATGAAGGTCTATTACAAGATAAACAGATCGAATGCATATATCGTGCGCGTGGACCTGAAAGTGAAGAACGTGGTTATACCTTAAACCCGCTCGCATTGGTTCAAAAGGGTTCAATCATTTATTTGATTTGTACTCGACATGACAAATCAGAAGTTCAAACCTTTGCTTTACATCGCTTTAAATCTGCAAAAGTTCTAGAACAACGCGCCTTACACCCTGTTGACTTTGATATTGATGCTTACATTGAATCTGGTGCGCTCGGCTTTAGAGTTGATTTCAATAAACCCACTGAGCTCGTTCCACTCGAACTCTTTATGAATAAAGCTGATGCACTTTACTTTTCCGAAAGCCAACTCAGTAAAGATCAATCCATTACACAAGTATCCGATGATCTCTTTAAAGTGGTGGCTAATGTGCCATTTACTTCACAATTGGTTTGGTGGCTCAGAAGCTTCGGCAAAAAAATCATTCGTATAGAACCGCTCGATGTATTTAACGCCGTTCATGAAATTGAAAATTAAAAAAGAGCCAAATTGGCTCTGAAGATTTTTTATTATCATATTTTCAGTATTGCGCTGATTTCTTATTGTGTTGAGTTTAAATACGTGAACTAAACTCCCCTTTAGCCCACGTACACTTTTCAATGTCGTTGGATTATGATTTACATCGTGCAGCATGCAATTTCATAACCATTATAACGAATACGCTTCATCGTCATGGCCTTTCCTCTTTGTTGTGAACGTAGAATCAATATAACGACATCAACTTGGATTGAGAAATAATCATAATTTCTTTATTAATCTCTATTCTTGTTAAACGTAAATAATAAATTATTTATCTTATTTATGAATAAATCGTTATATGAGGATCAAAAAAACCCGCATCAAGCGGGTTTTTTGGACTGCAACAGGCTTAAGCAGATTTTTTAGTTTGTGCATTCTTACGAATCGTAATCATCACCAATTGAACAGCAGCAGGTGTAACGCCCGGAATACGACTTGCTTGAGCGAGAGTTTCAGGGCGAACTTCTTTGAGTTTCAAAGTAATTTCACGAGATAAACCAGATACCACGTCATAATTAAAATCAGCTGGAATCTTAGTCTCTTCTAAGCGCTTCATTTGCGCAACATCCTGATGCTGACGGTTGATATAACCTTCGTATTTCACCGCAATCTCAATTTGGTCACCCACTTGAGCAGAAACATCAGAACCAGTAAGTTCCGCAATTTGAGCAAAAGTAATGTTTGGACGTTTCAATAAATCAATTGCTGAACATTCTTTAGAAAGATCCGCACCTGTCATTTCAACGAATTTTTTACCCATTGGATTGTTTGGTGCAGCCCAAAGATGTTGCAAACGACCTGTTTCACGCTCAACCGCTTCCATTTTTTCACAATATGCTGCCCAACGCTCGTCATCCACAAGACCCATTTCACGACCGATTGGCGTCAAACGTTGGTCTGCGTTATCTTCACGAAGCATCAAACGGTATTCCGCACGTGAGGTAAACATACGGTACGGTTCTTTCGTACCTAAAGTGATTAAGTCATCAACCAATACACCCATGTACGCTTCATCACGCTTCGGTGTCCATTGCTCTTGATCCCACGCACGGCGTGCAGCGTTCAGGCCTGCAAGTAATCCTTGTGCACCTGCTTCTTCATAACCAGTCGTACCGTTGATTTGACCAGCGAAGTACAAGTTATTAATCGCTTTAGTTTCTAAAGTAAATTTCAACGCTTGTGGATTGAAATAATCATACTCAATGGCATAACCCGGACGAAGAATGTGCGCATTTTCCATACCACGGATTGAGCGTACTAACTCGAACTGCACATCAAACGGTAAAGATGTAGAAATACCATTTGGATAAAGTTCATGTGTATCTAGGCCTTCAGGCTCTAAGAATACTTGATGAGAATCTTTATCGGCAAATTTATGAATTTTATCTTCGATTGACGGACAGTAACGTGGACCTACACCTTCAATCACACCAGTATACATCGGTGAACGGTCTAGGCCGCCACGGATAATCTCATGTGTTTTGTCGTTGGTATGCGTGATATAGCAGTTGACTTGCTCTGGGTGCATAGATGCATCACCCATAAATGACATCGTTGGTGATGGGAAATCACCCGGCTGTGGTGTCATCACAGAGAAATCTACAGAACGTGCATCAATACGTGGTGGCGTACCTGTTTTTAAACGACCTACTGGCAATTGAAGCTCACGTAAACGGTGCGCTAAAGAAATTGAAGGTGGATCACCTGCACGACCGCCGCTTGATTTCTCAAGACCAACATGAATCACGCCACCCAAGAATGTACCAGCGGTTAACACGACTGTTTTCGCATCAAAGCGAATCCCCATTTGTGTTACCACACCTTTAACGGTATCGCCGTCAACAATGAGATCATCTGCTGCTTGTTGGAAAATATCAAGATTGGCTTGGTTTTCTAATGTTTCGCGAATAGCCGCTTTATAACGTACACGGTCAGCCTGCGCACGCGTTGCACGAACTGCAGCACCTTTACGTGAGTTCAGAATACGGAACTGAATACCACCCTTGTCTGCAGCGAGTGCCATCGCACCACCTAAGGCATCAATTTCGCGAACAAGGTGTGATTTACCAATACCACCAATCGCTGGGTTACAGCTCATCTGCCCTAAAGTCTCAATATTATGAGTTAAGAGTAAAGTCTGTCGACCCATACGTGCCGCAGCAAGCGCTGCTTCTGTACCAGCGTGTCCGCCACCGATAACAATGACATCGTAAACTTTAGGATAATGCATAGTGGTATATGAGGAGATAAAAATAATGACAGAAAATTATAGCAAATTTTGTTTGCCTTGAGACAATCGAGAACAATTTAATTCTAATTTTTTTGAAGTCCAATAATATAAACCATATTGATATTAAAATTTATAAATTTTGCAGATTTAAGTGATTTTTTAACAATTTAGAAAATTTATTTACAGCATTGCCCTTCCATTGATTTGACTATTTTTTCAACATATTCCTGTCATATTTTTTAACAAGAGTATACGAACATGAAAGTCCAGTTATTTACGATGTCAATGTTATGTTGTTTGGGTCTAAGCGTAAGTAGTATGAGTATTGCGAATGACAAAGTTGATAATGCCTATAATGCCAAACAATTCCAAAGCGTATGTAAGGGTAAAAGCGAAGGCGATGCTGTCAGCTTCCCGTATAAAGGAATCATTTGGAATGGTACTTGCCAAACTCAATTTTTCCCTACCCAAAGTAAAGATTTGAAAGGCAATGAAGAGCAGCTTAATTCAGCTTGTAAGTCTGATGCAGCGAGTGTTTCCGTGAATATTGAAGGTCAAGAATATAAAGGCAAATGTGCACTCGGATATGCGCCACCGATGCCAAAAGCGTCTTAACCTATTTTTTTAAATTCGACCGTTTATGCAACCAATTGAAAAATTTGTTGCTTTTATTTATTGATAACGATAAAACCAAATTAAAAATAACGATCTATTTATAAATAGCACAACAAAATTCAGGATGAATTTATGGACACAGGGATCCTTACGATTTTTTTACCTTTAGCACTTGCAATTGTGATGGCGGGTTTAGGACTTGAACTCACTGTTCAAGATTTTCTACGCGTTCGTAAACACCCTAAAGCAGTGCTCATCGCATTATTTTCCCAACTCGTCATTTTGGTTGGCGTTGCATTTATTATATGTAAAATACTCAATCTATCGCCTTACTTGGCTGTCGGCTTAGTGTTGCTTGCTGCCTCACCTGGGGGGGCGACAGCCAATCTGTTTAGCTATTTATATAAAGGTGATGTTGCCCTCAACATCACCTTGACTGCGATTAATGCCATTATTGCTGCAGTGACCTTGCCGCTGATCGTGAATTTTGCAATCACACATTTCATTCAGGATTCAACTCAAATTGGTCTGCAATTTAGTAAAATTTTACAAGTGTTCGCCATTATTCTTATTCCAGTTGCCCTCGGTATGTTTGTGCGCTACAAATTTCCAAATGTTGCAACCAAACTAGAAAAACCAGTGCGTATTTTTGCCGTTGTATTCTTAGTGTTAATTATTGTCGGTGCAGTACTTTCTGAACGTGCCAACATTATGAATTATCTTGCTCAAATTGGTTTGGCAACAGCGTTATTTTGTATCGCAAGTCTTAGCGTTGGTTATTTTCTACCACGCTTCTTTGGTGTACCGAGTTTTCAAGCAAGAGCGTGTGCTTTTGAAATTGGTATCCATAACAGTACTTTGGCCATGGCGATTGCAATCACGATAATGAATAGCAGCGAAATTGCGATGCCAGCAGCTGTTTATTCAATCTTTATGTATATCTTCGCTGCTATTTTCGGCATGTTGCTGAATCGTTTTGCACCATTAGACCATCCGGCTGAGTTAACTCGAAACCACTCACAAATTAACTGATATTAATTGAGTTAACCAACTCATCTTAAAGGCACTGTAATCGTGCCTTTATTTATGCTTCAGGTTTTATCTGCATTCTTAAAGCGAATACAGTACAATGCTAACTCTCGTATTGCATATTTAGGTTTTTTTACTGTGAAGTGGTTACAAATCCATATTACTGTCGATCAAGCACAAGTTGATTTTACTGAAACATTATTATTATCTCTTGGTGCAGTCAGTGTGACGCTAGATGATGCAGAAGATCAAGCGTTATTAGAACCACTTCCAGGTGAGACTCCGCTTTGGAACAAAGTCATCGTAACGGGTATTTACGCTCAAGAAGATGATGAAGAAATCGATGTCGTCGCACTAGAAACTTTCATTAAAGACCAGATGCCTGAAGCGCCTTTACGTTATGAGTTTATCGAAGATCAAGAGTGGGAACGCACTTGGATGGATGCATATGAGCCAATTCAAATTGGTGAAAAATATTGGATCGTGCCTGAGTGGATGGAAGCACCTGAAGCGGATGCGGTCAATATTAAATTAGATCCAGGCCTAGCTTTTGGTACAGGTAATCATGCTTCAACATTCCTCTGCCTACAATGGTTAGGTAAAACCGATGTAAAAGACAAAATCGTCATCGATTACGGCTGTGGTTCTGGCATTCTAGGTGTTGCTGCCCTATTGCTTGGTGCAAAAAAAGTATATGCGACAGATATTGATCCTCAAGCTGTACTCGCTACACAACAAAATGCTGAATTAAATGGCGTGCTCGAAAATTTATATGTCGGCTTACCTGAAGAATTTAATCAAACACTTGGTGAGCAAAAGGCAGATGTATTTGTCGCAAATATTCTTGCTGGCCCACTGATGGCGCTTGCTGAGGAGTTTTCAACACTCATTCAACCTGAGGGTGAATTCGCACTAGCCGGTATTATTGAAGAGCAAGTTGATGATGTTTCTCGTGTTTATGCTGAATTTTTTGATATATTAGACAAAGAAAAGCGTGATGAAAATTGGTACCGTCTTTCTGGGAAACGCCATAAATAAGTAGAGCTTAATTTAAGATATGAGTGATAAACAAACCCGCTGCCCAAATTGCTCCACAATTTACAAGGTATCAGTCACCCAGTTAACTGTTGCCGAGGGTATGGTTTGTTGTCCTAAATGTTCTGCTGAGTTTAATGCGCTTCTACATCTATTCAATCCTCAACCGAAAGTGATTGAACCTTTAATCACAGAAGCACAAGACAGTACCGCACCATCTGAAGATGTAATTGAACCCAAACAAGAACAACACCTATTGGATATTTTCGATCGTAAAGTTGCAAATTCAAACATAACCTTGCGTACGTATTTAAATAACTTAAATACGTTCAATCATGATCCGATTACCAACTACCCTTCTTTAAATCTTTCATCATCAATCCATGCCAATAGCCAATCGAAACCAAGAACTAGGCTTTATATTGCGACATGGGCGATCGTAAATACAATTTTAGCGTTATTACTGGTTTTTCAATTTTTATGGTTTAACCCAAATGTATTGCAACGCTCACCTGCGCTAAATCAGGCATTTATATCAGCATGTAACTTATTTAATTGTGACACGCTTGATGAACGCTATACCCATATAAAAGTACAAGACCTCAATATTGAGTCAACATCAGCGATCTCCACTGTTTTTTCAGGTCACTTGGTGAACGAATATAGCAAAGGGCTAAAACTGCCTCTCTTGAAAATAAGCATTTTTCAACAAGGTAAATTGATTTCATCCTCTATTAAAGCACCCAATGAATATTTAGTAGAAAGTTTGCATGGAATTACACGAATTCCTCAAGACAGTCCATTTGGTTTCAAATTTAGTATAAATTTTTCTCAATCTGAGTTTGACAATTATAAATTGGAAGTTATACGACCATAAGATCAAAAAAAACGATAAAAAAATTAAAAAAAATGTAGTTTTCTTGCTCACTTTTTCATAGACAATGGTATGATACGCGCCACGAAAGCTTTGTACCGCAAACTCCTCGCAATTTCTCAAAATAAATACAGTTCTGTTCATGTGCTTAATTTTTTTATTCAGCGCATCAGGGATGTTTTTTGTTTTATGTGGAACCGTAACAAATATTAAACTATTGTTACGCTTATTTTTCACTCAATTGCTCTAGTTGTGGCAAGCTAATTGTTCTTGTTTTAGAGTCGACCGTTTTAGGACCTAAAACGGAGCTCGTTTTTTTTATTTTGACCACAAAATCACTTTTACCCTAAGTGATTATTGATTCTCGGATTAACTCGCATGAATAGCAAATCTCCTATTTTTACTGCACAATCTGATGTCGCTCTTCGTATTCACGTAGATCGCGCAGTTCGCCATTATTTTGCACAATTGCAAGGCGAGCAACCATCTCAAGTTTATGACATGGTTTTAGCAGAAATGGAGAAACCTCTTTTATCTGTAGTGTTAGAATATACACGTGGCAACCAGACTCGCGCTGCTGAGATTCTAGGCCTTAACCGTGGTACTTTACGTAAAAAGTTGAAAGCTCACGGTTTAATGAGTGAATAAATGATAAAATGCTTGCGGCTTCCGCGGGCATTTTTTTTACCTGCTATTTAGCTTTTTTGTTTTAATTCTTGATAACTGTGACTAAATCATGACTATTAAACGCGCATTAATCTCTGTTTCTGATAAAACAGGCATTGTTGAATTTGCCCAAGACCTTGTTGCTCTAGGGGTAGAAATTTTATCTACTGGCGGTACTTATAAGTTGTTACGTGACAACAATATTGCTGTAGTCGAAGTTTCAGAGCACACTGGTTTCCCAGAGATGATGGACGGACGTGTAAAAACACTTCATCCGAAAATCCACGGTGGTATCTTGGCTCGTCGTGGTCTAGATGAAGCTGTGATGGCTGAACACAACATCGATGCGATCGATTTAGTTGTGGTAAACCTTTATCCATTTGCTGCAACTGTTGCAAAACCTAACTGCTCACTTGCTGATGCAATCGAAAATATCGACATCGGTGGTCCAACGATGGTTCGTGCTGCTGCGAAAAACCATGCAGCTGTTGGTATCGTTGTAAATGCATCTGACTATGCGACTGTAGTTGCTGAGCTTAAAGCTGAAGGCTTACTTTCTTATGCAACTCGTTTTGACTTAGCAGTTAAAGCATTTGAACATACTGCTCAGTACGACGGTATGATCGCATCTTACTTAGGCGCTCGCGTTGGTAAAGAAGAAGGTCAAGCTGATCAATTTGCACGTACATTCAATACGCAATTAAATAAAGCACAAGATTTACGTTACGGTGAAAACCCACACCAATCTGCTGCATTCTATGTTGACCCTGCTGCAACTGAAGCATCTGTTTCTACTGCTAAACAGTTACAAGGTAAAGAACTCTCTTATAACAACATCGCGGACACTGACGCAGCTTTAGAGTGTGTTAAATCATTCGCTAAACCTGCATGTGTAATCGTAAAACACGCAAACCCATGTGGCGTTGCAGTCTCTTTAGAAGGCATTAAAGCTGCATATGATTTAGCTTATGCAACTGACCCAGAATCTGCATTCGGTGGCATCATTGCATTCAACCGTGAATTAGACGTTGCAACTGCACAAGCTATTGTTGATCGTCAATTTGTTGAAGTGATCATTGCACCAAGCGTTGCTGAAGGCGTATTAGAAGTTACTGGTGCGAAGAAAAACGTACGTGTACTTGTATGTGGCGAATTACCAGCAATTGACGAACGTGCTGCACAGCTTGACTACAAACGTGTAAATGGCGGTCTATTGGTTCAAGACCAAGACTTAGGCATGATCACTAAAGATGACTTAAAGGTTGTGACTAAACGTGCACCAACTGAACAAGAAATCGATGACATGATCTTTGCTTGGAAAGTTGCGAAATACGTTAAATCAAACGCGATTGTTTATGCTAAAAACCGTCAAACGATTGGTGTGGGCGCAGGTCAAATGAGCCGCGTAAACTCTGCTCGTATTGCTGCGATCAAAGCTGAACATGCTGGTTTAGTCGTTGAAGGTGCAGTAATGGCATCTGACGCATTCTTCCCATTCCGTGATGGTATTGATAACGCCGCTAAAGCAGGTATCAAATGTATTATCCAACCGGGTGGTTCAATGCGTGATGAAGAAACGATTGCTGCTGCTGACGAAGCAGGTATTGCAATGGTGTTCACTGGCATGCGTCATTTCCGTCATTAATTAATGGTTCGTGTCATGATGACTTCTCATAAGTCACCTATAACACTGCTAAGAGATTTTTAATCTTGCCTAAAGTCCTCTTCTATTCATTTAGTTGAGGACTTTATGTCATTTTCGATTCATGGAGTATGAACCGATGAATATTTTAGTTTTGGGTAATGGCGGTCGTGAACATGCGTTAGCATGGAAAATCGCTCAAGATGAAAAAGTAGCTAAAGTTTTTGTTGCACCGGGTAATGCGGGCACAGCAACTGAACCAAAATGTGAAAATGTAGCACTTAACATTTTAGAGAACCCTGCCATTATCGACTTTGCAAAAAATAATGCCGTGGATCTGATTGTTGTCGGTCCTGAAGCACCGCTAGTAAATGGTGTAGTCGATGCTTGTCGCGCGGCAGGTGTGAAAATATGGGGTCCTACCCAATTTGCAGCGCAATTAGAAGGCTCTAAAGCATTTGCCAAGCACTTCTTGAAACGTCACAACATCCCAACGGCTTTCTATGACGTGTTCACGGAAGTCGATGCTGCTAAGGCATTTGTTGAGAAAAATGGTGCGCCGATCGTAATCAAGGCAGATGGTCTTGCTGCGGGTAAAGGCGTAATTGTTGCCATGACCAATCAAGAAGCATTTGATGCGATTGATGACATGCTTGCAGGCAACAAATTTGGTGATGCAGGTTCACGCGTTGTCATCGAAGAGTTCTTGGCAGGTGAAGAAGCATCTTTCATTTGTATGATTGATGGCGACAACATTTTACCTATGGCAACTTCACAAGATCATAAACGTATCTTTGAAGGTGACCAAGGTCCTAATACTGGTGGTATGGGTGCTTACTCTCCTGCTCCTGTTGTAACGGCTGAAGTTTTTGAAAAAACCATGAATGAAGTGATGCGTCCTACCGTTGAAGGTATGAAAAAAGACGGGCACGTTTATACAGGTTTCTTATACGCAGGTTTGATGATTGATGAACAAGGTCAGCCTAAAGTAATCGAGTTCAACTGTCGTTTTGGTGACCCTGAAACTCAACCGATCATGATGCGTTTAAAATCATCTTTAGTTGATTTAGTTGAAGCAGGTATTGAAGGTAAACTTCCTGCAGAAGCTGAATGGGATGAGCGTAAAACGGTTGGTATCGTACTTGCGTCACGTGGCTACCCTGAAACGTCTAGCAATGGCGACGTGATTTCTGGTTTAGATACTGAAATGGCAGATGCGAAAGTGTTCCATGCAGGTACAAAAGCCAATGAGAATGGTGACATCGTAACTGCTGGTGGTCGTGTCCTTTGCGTGACTGCACTTGGCAATACCATTGGTGAAGCACAAGCAAAAGCTTTAGAGCTTTGCCAAAAAGTAACGTTTGACGGCGTTCAATACCGTAAAGATATTGGTTACCGCGCGATTGCTCGTGAAAATGCTTAATACAGATTAAGTATTAAAAACCCCGCTTTGTGCGGGGTTTTTAATTAATTTCTTAAAGTTCAATTGATGTTTTATCATCTAATTCATCAAGATAATGATTGACTGATTTTCTAAAATCTAATGGTTTAGCAATATATGGAATTGGGGCATTAGAACCACCAGTTCCTCTAACAATAATTGAACCAAAATTAAATATGCGACCTAGGATACCTTGATCTACACCAAGACTCTCTACACGATTGATTTTAAGTTCAATTGTATTACGGCGAATTAACCCAGTTTTAGCAATAATCCTTCTATTCGTTATAGCTAGCTCTGTGGTCCATACGTTAATAATAGCTACTAAAATAAAAATTAGACCAATTCCAGCCATAGGTAACAATAATACCCCTATAATAATATAGCCAATTTGAGACATCCAAGACACATGTGCCCTTTCTAATATTTTTTCGTCTCTAGCTAGATTAGACTCAATGTAACTACCCATCACTACCTCATAATTATAAATTGTGCTTAATATTAGGATTTATTGAAAATATTTATATTGCTTGCAACAATATCTAACATTCCAATTCATTTCAACAAATACACAATAATTAATAAATAGTTAAATCATAATCTAAAGTAGTCCTTAAACCCTTAGAAACAGCTTTTCCTTATTCCTGATTTACTTTAGGATGCAGCTTTACCATCATCTTAGAATACCCACGAACAAAATTAGATTGAACAATCTCAGGTTCTTCAAGCACTTCAATTCTGTCATAACGCTGCATAATTTCCTCCCACAGGATGGTCAATTGCATCTCAGCCAAACGACTACCCATACAGCGATGAATTCCATAACCAAATGATAGATGTTTTTTCACATTTTCACGATCAATGAGAAATTCATCCGCATTCTCAAACACAGTTTCATCACGGTTAGCAGACGCATACCACATAACAACTTTGTCACCTTTGCGGATATACTGACCTTTATACATCAGATCTTGAGTCGCTACACGGCGCATATACGCCAACGGTGTCTGCCAACGAATAATCTCACTAACCATATTAGGCAACAGATCAGGATTATTCTTCAGCTTGTCTAATTCTTGAGGGAACAAATGCATTGCATAAATCCCGCCCGACATCGAGTTACGAGTCGTATCATTCCCGCCTACGATTAATAATGCCAAATTCCCCAGAAACTCTAATGGTCGCTGAATCAGATCTTTTGTCTCATCACTCCGAATAAGCATACTCATCAAGTCAAAACTTGAAGCTTCACCTGCTTTTATACGCGCAGCCTTATCATGCCAGAGTTGTGACAAATCTCTCACCATCTCTTTTAAACCATCAAAAGTATTTTCAATGGTCATCGTACCGCCTGTCGTACCTGGCGATGAGGATGCAATTTCAGACCAATAGACCAATTTACGGCGTTCTTCGTAAGGAAAATCTAACAATGTCGCCAACATTCTTGAGGTCAGTTCAATTGAAACTCGATCTACAAAGTCGAAAGCTTCATTTAAAGGCAAGTGATCAAGTACGTCTTGGGTCCGTGTCCGAATCAAGCTTTCCATGTCTTTCAAGTTTTTTGGTACGAAAACCCCCTGCACAGCTTTACGCTGAATATCATGTTTCGGTGGATCCATCGCAATAAACATTTCAAGCTCTAAACCTTGCGGTTGCTCACCCAACATAATGATCGGTTCTGAAGAGAAGAGCTGATGATTTTTATCAACGTACATGACATCTTCGTACTGTGTCATCGACCAAAAAGGACCAAATAAACTGTTTGATTGATAATGTATCGGCGCATCTTTACGTAGTCGCTTAAAAGTATCCTTCCATACACCTTGCTTGTATAAAAAAGGGCTACTGACATCAAGCTCTTGTAAGGTGCAAACATTTGGATCTGGAAGTTGAGTTTCTTCAATTTGATCAAAATCAGGATTTTTAAAAAAGCTACTTTTTAATTTATGGTATACATGAGCAGCTTTGATGTGATTTTCTAAGGGAATATAGCGAGCGCTAAAATTCACCAAATCTACTCGAACAGCATTCATTTTTTTGACTAAATTATTCATGACAATGTGTCCTATGTGATCTCATCATTAAATTTATATTCAGCCTTTATTCCATTAAGCTGATGATCTGTGTTTGAGCATAGAATTTTAAAAATACACAATCAGGTCATTTTTTGACATTAATAAGTCATTTTTTGACATTCTTTTTATCCAAATTAGCAGCTCTAATGAGGCTAGATTTAAGAAAGATCAATATCACGCTATCTGGACTTGAGTATGATTTCTAAAGGAATAGAACATAGCAATCAGGACGATAATGCAATTCGGGCATTGATTCCCTGCGCCTATGTCAGAATTATTGCGCAACAATTGGGAGGTGGGCTGCGTGTATTCCCAACTTTATTGAATGGCACATCACTGACTGCTGAATTTATTCAACAAGAAGATTCTCGGATTTCAGCATCTGATTTTATTCGTATATTTGACAATGCATTGAACATGACAGATGTTCCCGATTTCGGTTTAGAACTTGGGCATCGCCTTAAACCCACGACTCATGGCGCAATGGGCTTTTTGATGCACAGTTGCCCGAACCTTTATGCTGCACTTGATGCGATTCAACATTATCTACCTACTCGAATTGGATTTGCAGAGGTCATTCTCGAAAAGCGTGATCAGCAGATGAATTGTAAAATTCAATTTAATATCGATTGCTCCACCCTTGTATATCAAAGCATGATCGAGTCTTGCATGGTGGTATTTAAAGAGTGTGCTGAATTTATTTTAGGTAAGCCATTAACTGAGGCGAAGTTGCTTTTTAGCTATCCTAAACCTGCTTACCATGCTGCTTATACAGAAATTTTTCAATGTGATTTCGCATTTTCACAATCTTTTGATGGCATTCAGATACCTTTATCTGTGTGTAAAATCCCGAATGCTTCAGCAAGTCAGGAGAACTATCTGATTGCAAAAAAACAATGTGAAAATGTACTTAAGGATCTTCTTACACCCCAAAATACTTATCAATTTCGTGTCAAAAAAATACTGATTGAGCATTTATCAGATCCCAAAAATGAATCCGAGATTGCCGCTTCATTATTCATGAGCAAACGAACCTTAGCTCGTCATTTAGAAAAAGACGGTTTAACCTTTAAAGAGGTCAAAGATCAGGTACTTGCACAACAAAGTGCTTATTTTCTTGAGCATACGCAACTCACGATTGAAACAATTGGTATGCTTCTTAATTATCACGATGCCTCAAATTTCAGACGAGCATTCAAGCGTTGGTTTGGTATGCCACCTAGCCAATATCGGCAGAAATACAATAATGATCTTACCAAGCAAATTTCTAAATTAAATTAAATCCATATTTTTCATATTGATATATTAAATCATTATAAGGTGTTCGGCTGATAACGGGTCTTTCTAATTTTAAACACTCAAATTATAAGTATGATATTTAAAGTTTATTTATACATTCTCATAAATTGTATATGACGCTTTATGCTAAGCTAGTTCATTAACATCACTATATTGAATAAAAAAAAATTGTTATCATCAACCAACTTTTTTGTTATCAATGCTTAAATAATTGATAGCTAAATACTGAATTATCTCTAACAGATGAATAGCTTGAAGTGCTCTTGAAACAAGGACAGTTCATTTCACTATTCACCTCACTGCATATGTAAGTTGAAGATCGTTTCAACATACTCAGGAAATATCATGAAGAAAATTCTTGGTTTAGTTTTGGGCCTATCAGTGGGTATCGCTGGATGCTCAAAACAAGATGCTCCAAAAACCGCTGCAAACAAAACGAATAAAGATTCAGTTCAAACCATTACAATCGCTTCTACAGGTTCTGATGCAGATATCTGGAAGTTCATCGCAAAATTGCCAGAAACTGAAGCTGCAGGTTTAAAGTTAGATGTTAAAAACTTTACTGATTATGTTTCAATGAACACTGCGGTAGCCAATAAAGAGATTGATATCAATGCCTTCCAATCATATGCATATATGGTTGCATACAATGATGCCAATACTCAAAAAATTGCGCCATTATCTACGACTTATCTTGAGCCAATGGGGATTTACTCAAGCAAAGTTAAAAATCTAAATGATTTCAAAACAGGTTCGACCATTGCAATTCCAAACGATGGTGCTAATGAATCACGTGCCCTTTTATTATTGCAATCTGCTGGTTTAGTAAAGTTAAAACCTCAATTTGACAATGTCAAAGGCACTACTTCTGATGTAACTGAGAATCCTAAACAAATCACGATCAAACCGATTCAAATGGCAACTGCGGTACGTGTGAAAGATGAAGTGGATGCCATTGTATTAGGCAACACCTTAGCAATGGAAGGTGGTTTGAACGTATTAAAAGATGCGATCTACTACGAGCCAATCGATCAAAGTACAAAAATGAATGTGAATGTATTGGCTGTAGCTGAAGGCCGTCAGAATGATCCTGTATTGCAAAAGGTAGGTCAGCTATATCATACAGATGCAGTTAAGCAATATGTGAAAGAAAACTTTGGTGGCACTAAGGTTAATGTTGATAAACCAACAACATATCTCACAGAAGCTCAATAATTCTAGACTTCTGTATTTTTAACAGGCAAATTTAATTTGCCTGTTTTTCATTTTTAATAGTTCTTGACGTTATGATTGAATTTAAAAATATTAGTAAACATTATCAGCTTAAAGGCCAAACTATTCACGCCTTAGACAATATTAATCTGACGATTCCAGATGGAAGTATCTTCGGAATTATAGGCTATAGTGGTGCAGGTAAAAGTACACTGATCCGTTTGATCAATTTACTAGAAAGACCCAATCAAGGTCAAATGATCATCCACGGTCAAGATTTCACTGCTTTGAGCGCTTCAAAATTACGTCAAGAACGCGCCAATATTGGTATGATTTTCCAACATTTCAATTTATTGCAAACCAAAACCGTTGCAGCCAATATTGAAATGCCAATGAAACTCCTTGGCTGGAGTAAAGCTGAGCGTCTAAAACGCTTAGATGAGCTACTTGAGTTTATCGATTTAAAACATAAACGCGATGCTTTTCCAGATGAGCTTTCTGGTGGTCAAAAACAGCGTGTAGGTATCGCTCGGGCACTTGCCAATCATCCAAAAATTCTACTCTGTGACGAAGCAACATCAGCGCTTGATCCTCAAACGACAAAGTCTGTACTTGCCCTTTTGAAAAAAATCAATCAAGAGCAAGGAATCACCATTGTTATGGTTACGCATGAAATGGATGTTATTGAGTCGATTTGCGACTTTGTTGCAGTTATGGAACAAGGCAAAGTGATTGAACACGGCAGTACTCTCGATATCTTTAGTCAACCTCAACACCCGACGACCAAAACATTTATTCAAACTGTTTTACAGCAGCAATTACCTATCAATATTTTAAATAACTTAGAAAATCAAAATCACCACAGTATTTATAGCTTGCAGTTCTTAGGTACTTCGGCCCAAGAAACTGTTGTGCAAGCTGCCATTAAACGATTTGATATTAGTCTCAATATTTTATTTGCCAACATGACCGAAATTAATGGCGCTGTGATTGGGCAAATGTTTGTGCAATTACTGGGTGATCCAGACATTATTCAAGAAACCATCAGCTTTTTCCAACAACATGGCGTTAAAGTTGAGCAATCAGGAGTACGTGCATGAGAGATATGATTGTTCAATGGCTAACAGAAATTACTGAACCTTTTTGGAAAAGCTCGCTTTCAATTGATCAATTTGTGACAGCCCTACAAGAAACCTTCCATATGGTTTTCTTTGCAATGCTATTCGGTACGATTTGGGGTTTAATTCAAGGAATAACCCTACTTGTTACACGACCAAACGGGATTTTAGCCAATCGTGTGATTTACTATGGATTAAACCCTATTGTGAATGCATTACGTTCCCTCCCGTTTATTATCCTCCTGATCGCGGTTATTCCACTGACAAAAATGATTGTGGGTACTTCTATTGGGACATGGGCAGCTATTGTTCCTTTAACCATTTATGTAGGACCTTATATTGGTCGTTTGGTTGAAACTTCACTCCTTGAAGTTAACGAAGGTATCGTGGAGTCAGCGCAAGCTATGGGCGCAACACCCCTACAAATTATTTTCAAGTTTATTCTGCCTGAGGCACGTAGCTCCCTCATTCTCAATTTAACTACAGCTGCAATCAGCTTAATTGGTGCAACAGCCATGGCTGGCGCGGTCGGTGCAGGCGGCATTGGTGATCTTGCGATCTCCTATGGTTATCAACGCTTTGATACCAGTGTCGTTATACTCACCGTCATTGTGCTTTTAGTACTGGTACAATTGGTGCAAATGACAGGCGAAAAGCTCGCCAAAATGCGATAGTAAATTAAAAAAAAGATCTCAACTGAGATCTTTTTTAATATCAATCCATCCAAAGTGAAGCGATTTTTTCCATTAATTGCGCACGTAACGGCGCAGTCGGATTGCATGGATTACGCTTTGCTTCATGCGTATAAAACGCTTGCCATTCGCGTATCATTTCCAAACTAACACCTTGAGCTTTAAACTGATGGATGTCTTGCTTAGATACACTTTCTAAGCGTGCTTGAGCACCTTCTGGACCTGTTGCCCAACCGATAACCCCTTGCCCAAAACTCGGAAGGCTCATTTGGTTAGGTGTTTGAGGAACCGCTTTACGTTCAATTGTCTCATTGACCTTACAGCTGCTTGGACGCTCGTGTAATTGAGACTTTTGCAGTTGACCAACTTGAGAGTTTTGCATACAACCAACAAGAACAATCGAACTCATCACTGCGCTGATGCAAAAACGCAATCTCACTTTTATCTTCATTTACTTTTTACTCGAAATTTATTGATCAGATCAAATAATCTTAAGCTAACAACATTGCACCTCATCAAATTCGAAATCAATATTTACAATACATCGCTGTTTAAAATTTGGGTGAATTTTACAATTTGATAAGCTTGATCTAGGATGAGATCAAATAAGTCACATGTTTTAGGATCGTTTAGGATGCGTTATCAAGTTCGCGTAATTGATGTTAACAATGCGCTACAAAACTATATATGGATTATTGAAGATACTGAAACCCAAGAAATTGCAGTGGTAGACCCTACAGAAGCCAATTTGGTGGTCAACTATTGTGACTCGAATGGTTTAACACTTAAGCAAATATGGCTTACCCACTGGCATAAAGACCATATTGGTGGTGTTCCAGAGTTAATCGCGGAAAAAAATATTGAAGTTTATGGTCCACGCGAAGAATTATCTAAAATTC
The DNA here is from genome assembly GCF_056779895.1 of Acinetobacter sp. ANC_7553. Classification (NCBI taxonomy): domain Bacteria; kingdom Pseudomonadati; phylum Pseudomonadota; class Gammaproteobacteria; order Moraxellales; family Moraxellaceae; genus Acinetobacter; species Acinetobacter sp. ANC_7553. Next base: position 65,303 of record NZ_JBWYIV010000004.1, read on the forward strand.
CATTTATCAGTTGTCCACTCAATCATGATGATGAATTTTATTTTAATGACTTAAAACTTGACGTCATCGCTGTTCCTGGCCATACCTTAGGTCATATCGCAATATTTGCAGATGAAATCGACAGTTTATTCTGTGGAGATACCTTATTTGCAATGGGATGTGGACGCCTTTTTGAAGGAACGGCTGAACAAATGTATCAATCACTTAACCGACTGTCAGCGCTCCCTCCAAGAACTCAAGTCTACTGTACCCATGAATACACGCTCTCAAATGCACAATTCGCTTTACAAGTAGAACCTGAGAATAAGGCATTGCAAGAACGATTTGAGCAAGTTCAGAAACTTCGAGATCAAAATCAAATAACCTTACCTTCCACCATTGAAATTGAACTTGAGACCAATCCTTTCTTGCGCGTCAACAGTGCTGAAGAATTTAAACGTATTCGGGAAATGAAAGATAATTTCTAAATTTAGCATTATCTGTTCAAATTACAGGTGTTTATTACTGAGCGATATTCGCTCAGTTTTTAAACCCTTCAGACAATACATTCTCTTCTTTATCTTAAAGCTTTAACAACATGATCAAATTCTGTCTTTTAATTGCATGAAATATATACATTTCTATAGAATTAAAATATATTTACATTAATTTAGGTTCAAACCCTTTAAAAACAACATCATTAACCTTATTAATATTTCATTAGTCAAAGGAGTTGTCTCATGAAGAAAGTGGTCAAAGCAAAAAATTTAATTGCATTCAGAATTTGGTTAGAAAAATTAGGTTATTCCGTTCGAAATTTAAAGGATAACCAAGGCTTCACTTTCAGTTTTAAAAAAGAATATGGTTTAGTGACATGTGACTTATCTGGAAATACGTTGGCAATGCAATTAGGTGAAGAATTCGAGGATCACTTGAAGGCTTAATTTCAGCTTAATTCAAAGGAATGAATACTGAATAGATCATTTAAATATTAATATCGCCTCTTTGTAGGCGATTTTTTTTATGTTTAGATATTTCAGCCTGTATTGATATAAAAATATAGGCAATAAAAAAGCAAGGTATCAAACCTTGCCTTAATATGGTGGGGACGGAGAGACTCGAACTCTCACACCTTGCGGCGCTGGAACCTAAATCCAGTGCGTCTACCAATTTCGCCACGTCCCCTTTGAATACTCAATTATATTACTGAGCTTCATAAAACTTGGCAGAGGATCAAGGATTCGAACCTTGACGAACGGTTTTGGAGACCGTCATGCTACCATTACACCAATCCTCTATTTCACTTACTTCGGTCACTCCACCTAGTAAATTACTTGGTGGGGACGGAGAGACTCGAACTCTCACACCTTGCGGCGCTGGAACCTAAATCCAGTGCGTCTACCAATTTCGCCACGTCCCCGATGGCTGTGTATATTATAGAGATCATTATCTCATGACAAGCCCTTTTTTTGAAAAACCTTATTGTTTGACTAAATATAAAACAATTATCCATTTTACTGGTTTTTCTTTAAACAAATTCGCTTAATAACTGTTTTAATTGATAAATATTGTTCAATCTTTGTGATTTATTTTTCATCAACATCTGCTGGAGTACTGGTGTTAAGTCAGAAAAAGGCCTTATAATTTCAACTTTTAATTGCTGACAATGCCATTTTGCCCAATCTATATAGCTTTTTTTACGGATTGAGTACTGATTTAACCATTCTAACCAAATAATACCGAGTGCATATATATCTGATGCTTGTGATTTTGACTCACCATGAAACAACTCAGGCGCCATATACCTTGGTGTTCCATGCGTAGAAACTTGAGGATGGCACTCAAAGTGAAACATCTGTTCAAAATCAATTAATTTGGGTTGACCATTGAATATTCTAAAATGTTCTCTTTTGAGATCTGCATGGACCAATCCTTGATCATGAATCGATAGTAATGCATCTAGACTATGTAATAATAAATTGACCACATTTGAAAACTCATTGTGTGGGAAGGTCTGCATTTGAATATAGACAGAATTTTCTACTTCAAATAACGGCGCCGCATTTTCTATCAGAATCAATGATGAAGAATCATGCTTTGATATACGTGTATTGAATCTACTGTTTTCGTCATACACGATCTCAAACGGCACTAAGATCTTTGAAGAGCGAGTACTGAGTGATTGGTAGTGTTTTATCTCATTGTCGAACCACTGCTCATGCTGTGAACTGATACCCTGCTGTTGTCGCTTAACCCAATAAGTTTGGTCATCTATTTCGATACAATAAATTAGACGACCATACTGCTGACTTTGTTGAGAATTAACTGGTTGCCTGAGCAGAGGCTGAATGGTTTGCCACTGTAGATTGTTTTTCAAGAGATTCATTTTGCTGTTTCAGTTGCGTCAGCATATCCAAACAATGTTCAATGGTTTTTCCTATACGCGCATGTGTTTCAATACTGGACAGTTTTGACCAAGTTGCCCGTTCCCCTTCTCTTTGAAGGACTTTAAACAAATGAGGTCGCGGATTTTGTAACATATAATGATAATGTCGCAGACTATAATTACCTACAATATTTAAATCCCCATAATAACGCTGATCAACAATACCATAACCGTGATCCAATAGTCGTCTAATCGTCGGCACACTGCCCATTCGGTCACGAGTGAAATTCATGACATCCATCGCAATCGTTTTACCATGTTTACGCACTAAACGTTGCGGCCAGCTGAGCAGATCTGTTCTAAAACGTTCCGCATCACTTTGCATGAATGGCACAATATGTGGATTCACCTGACTGGCAATGGTGTAATTAATATTGTAAAGACGAGCCATTTTCTCTTGTGGAAAATCACTTCTCACACTGCCATCCACCCAACGAATACTTGCCAAGTATGGTGTATGCACTCCATCATAACGCTTACTGGTCAGTCGAACTGGAGGAAATAAGATGGGAACGGCACATGATGCCAAAACTGCACTCCACACCAGTAAATCTGGTGCAGTATATTTGTTCATGATACGAGCATCTTCCTGAGCGACATCATAAGGTGCGACACTGATATTGATATCAAGCCCAGACTTTTCATACGCTTCTTGAAACGTTAAGTCCCCTAAATTTTCCACTAAAAATTTCTTAAGATATCGCACATCTGCAATACCACCATTTCCTCTAAGCAACTCTTTGAAACTTCTGAAATGGAATGCTTCACTATAAAAGCTCTCTCCTGTCAGCAGCTGATCAATATCTTTTTGATCAGAAACGCCTAACATCGCCGTCATCAACGCACCAGCACTCGAACCTGATAAAACTTTCGGCATCAAATCTTGTTCCATCAGCGCCTTACACACGCCTGTATGAAACAATCCTAATGAGGCCCCACCAGAAAACATCATTGCTGGTTGACCATAGGTCAGTTGACAATTTTTAAAAAAATCAAATTTTTCTTGATGCGTCAAACCCGAACATTCATCTGAAGCGATATAAATTAAACTCTGTGAAACCTCTTCAATATAGTCCTCAATAAGTTTTTTAGTGCCAATATATGTTTGTGTGAACAGCATAGGATGACCAATATTAGCGACATCATGACTCAGGCCTTCTCGCAAAATATAGATAAGATCAATTACACGATGATTCAGCTTGTAACGGCGTAAGAGATTTAAACGATGCGATATAATTTCAGCATCAAAATAGGGTGAAGTATTATCAAACTTCCATTCCTGAGCGCCCGTCTCCTCATCCAGCTTTAAGGCAATGTCTTTCCACTCTTCATAGCTCTCCGCACGTTCAAGCTCATGTTGCATTTTTTTAATTCGATACGCTTGATGCGGATTAATTTGACTACGAGTGCCTAAAATCATTGAGCTAGTCCTTTGATTTTTATTAGTTCAATTAGTTTTGTTCAGTTTTTAAACTATGCAAAAAAAGCACAAAATAATCAACTTAATAAAATTTATTTCTTGTATCGACCAGTCATCATAGATTTATCCCTTAGATCAGTTCACATCGCTGTCGTCATCATGTAGATTAAACTTGATTTTATTGAATTGTATTTCACGAATACCTATGGCGACTCTAGAACTACCAGATCAACTGTTAACAAAAATTTCTCAACTTATTGACCAACTTAATCGCACATTATCTGAACCGAGTCAGGAAATTGATTTCTCAGCACTAGGATACAAATGGCAAAATAAACGGCTGATCCCCATTCAAAAACCTAAAATAATTCATCTTGATGATTTAAAAGGTATCGAAAAACAAAAAGAAAAAATACTGCAAAACACTGAACAATTTTTACAAGGCTTACCTGCAAACGATATTTTATTGACAGGATCTCGTGGAACCGGAAAATCATCTATTGTGAGATCTTTACTGTCTAAATATGCTGACCGTGGTTTACGCATCATTGAAATTGAGCGTGATGATCTGTCAGACCTACCAGAAATACAAAAAATTATTGAAGGTCGTTCTGAAAAATTTATCGTCTATTGCGATGACTTAGCCTTTAATGCTGAAGACGAAAATTATCGTAGCTTAAAAAGTGTGTTAGATGGTTCACTAGAGTCAGGTTCTGGCAACTTTATTATTTATGCGACCAGTAACCGCCGCCACCTACTCCCAGAATTTATGCATGAAAACACCCCGATCACTAAAGTGGACGTGCCTCAATATACTGAATTACATCCGCAAGAAGCGATCGAAGAAAAAATCTCATTGTCTGATCGTTTTGGTCTTTGGCTTTCATTCTACCCGATGGATCAAAATCTTTATTTAGAGATTGTAGAGCACTACTTAAAAAAATCTGATATTGAAATGACACCTGAAGTACGTGCTGAAGCGCTACGTTGGTGCCAAGCCAGAGGTCAACGCTCAGGTCGTTCTGCATTCCAATTTTCAAAACATTGGATCGGCTCTACTCAATTAAAGCGTGATTAAGCATTTACATCAGCTTCTGCAATAAGAAACTAAGATGGAATGACGTCTTAGTTTCTCGACTTTCACTCTTTAAGCTAAGTTATTAGCTTTTATTACGATAAAAGTTAATAAATTATTCATGAATAATTATAAAGATAAAATTAACAATTTAACTCATTGCTCTCTATCGATATTAAAAAAATTTTAAATAAAAAAATCTCAAATATTACTTTAAGCTATTAATTTAAATAAAATTTATTAACTAAATAAGAATTAAAAAAATAATTTAAATTTAAAACAATATAACATAACAACCATTTTTTGTTTTTCGAAAAAATTAATGTAACCCAAACTTAACAATTCAAAAATAGTATGAGGGACGCAAATAATTATAGAAAAAGGCTGCATCCATGCTTCAAATTAAAAAATATAGTAACCAACATACACAATTCCCAGAAGTGCAAAATATATTAAAAACGCTTCATCAAGCGATCTTCATGACACCAGAGGGTTGTGATTTGAATGACATTGCTCAAGCCTATGCCCCCGATGATGCTGCAAGCAAACGGGTTTTGATCTATTTTGATGAAGAAAAACCTGTTGGATTTTTATGTATGCAACGTTATGAAGTCAAAAAGTATGACAAGACAATAAATGTTTTTCGTGGTCAAGCAGGTCTTCTTAGCGCCTATCGAAAATCAAATCTATTAAAATTCCAATATATTTACTTCATCATTTCTCAAATGATCCGCCACCCAGCACCATCATATTTTTTTGCTGTGTGTTTACATCCCTCAAGTTATCGTGCAATTACACGTTATGCTTTCAAAAAAAATACATGGCCGACTCGCCTAAACCTCGATAACAATACAGAAATGCAAGACCTTTGCACCCTATTCTCTCAGCAATTTAATTATCAACTTTCAAAATCTGGTCATGTTTTTATTTATAACGATGGTCTTGGAGGAACACGCGGTTGTAAGCACGAACACGATAATATGAATGAGGATGCTGCTTTTTTTTTGAATCACAATGCAGGATATATCAATGGTGATGGTATGTTAGTGATTGCCAAAATCACTGTCTTTGAGGTGTTTTACCGTTTAACTTGTCATACTTTGGGTAAAATGAATCGCAATAAATATATTCAATGGACAAAACAGCGACAATAATAGTCCCGCTTTAAACGCTTCTAGCACATATTGCTCACCACAATGTTGCTTAATCATCGGTAAGAATGCATCACAGGACAGTACACCTGTGGTGCTAATTGCTGCTTGTGGTTGATGTCTTCCAAAAACTTGTAGAAAAATGATGGAAAACATCCCTCGAATCATATCCACAATTAAAGCTTGAACTGCCAATAAGGGATTTAGTTTCTGTGAAATCATTGCAGCAGACAGACTTGCCCAACCGAATCCAGATAGCAATACAGCACTTTCCTTCCAAATTATCAGCATAAAGCAGGCAAATATTGTATTTGCCAATACCATTATGATTGGGAGTTTTAAATCATGCCATTGCAATGTTTTGATGTTAGAGGCTGATATAAGAACTCCGATCAAAAATAGAATAATGTAGATAAGCACGTTTTGAATACTTAAAGCTATTTGCTCATCTATTAAATCCATTCGATAAGTGAAGATCCCTCCCACAAACACCAAAATAAGTAAAAGATACACTGTCAATATTTTAATGATGTCCTTAATTTGGATTGTGCCTCGTTTACTGTTTTCCTGCTGTTTCTTCTTATAAAATAGAGAACTAAACCAGTAAGTAAATACGCATACCCCGAGTGCGAGAATAACTAACTTGCTCAAAACAGCTTTAGGATTTTCTAATGCGAGTAGGTTTGGAGCTGCGTAAACAGTGCAAAAAAATATAAATAAAATCAGGGCTAAAAAAAATACTTGTTCAATGTACTTTTTGGGATGAAATTTACGACCATATAGATAGCCAAAAATGATGATGATAAGATCCAATCAGACTTCCAAAATTATTTTTATACGTATCGCTTAGATTAATGCATAGATATAAAACTTATATGACAAAATGTTTCTTATTGAGCATAGTCATGTCTAATCATTTGTGTCTGCTAGATTTTAAGTTTAAAACTTAATTTCGCCCCGATATCGTCCATAATCTAATTCGTTGTTTTGATTTCTCGTATAGTTCAATTTCAATCTTTCGGCGTGTTTAGCGCATCTCTTTAAAACAACTAATCACATTTTTAAAATATCACTCACAATTCTATAATCGTTTTTCATTTGAGATCACCTAATATATTTTTAAAACTACAAAAGAGAATGTGATGGCTTACAATCATAAAGACCTCGATAACATCCCACGTAGAAGCTCTCGTGTTAACTCTCAAAGTTTTGATTACTCTTTGGACTTTAAAAAAATTAATTTCAGAGAGAGACCGGAACTCTATCGAATTGGTCGTGGTGAACAGGGTGTATTACTCGTCGAACCTTACAAATCTGAAATTCTGCCCTTTTGGAAATTTGCAGATGAAGATAAAGCTAGAGAGAGTTCTAATAAGATTTATCAACTCTTTCTTGAATATTTAGCAGTCGATGATTTTGTCGGTGCAGATATGGCTCGTAAATTTTTACAAATGGGTTATACCCGAGCGAGACGTTATGCCAACCATAAAGGTGGAAAAAAATATAAAGGTCCTGTACCTAATGACAAAAAAGGTTTAAGTGGTGCTCACGGGCGTGAAGAACTACCACGCCAACAAGAAGACGCTATTAAGGCTGCAGCAGCACGAATTTTTAAAGTGAAATGGGATGAAGCTAAACAGCATTCTCACTATATTGCATTAAAAGAACGATTTAAAAACTCAATTGCGAGTCAATAAATACATTCACACACCATGTATAATACAAACAAAACTATTTCTTTAATTTTTATTTACAATAGAAAAATAGAAAGTACAATAGCATTTACCAAAAAATGATCACCATTTTTTGCATTTAAAGATAAATACATCACAAATAATGAGCATGCGCCATGATAACTAAATTTTTAAAATTGGGTTTAATCCTCTCGATAACCACTCTAACAACGACAACTTTTGCCCAACAACATACCGTTTCATTGGGTTATGCTCAGTCTGAAATTAAAAATGCGTTTGATATTCGTGGTATTCACGCTCAATATCGCTATGAACTCGAGACTCCTTTAAGCGTTATGGCAACAATGTCGTATCAAACTGGTGATGAAACTTGGATTGAACCAGGGGAACGCCAAGATACAGATGTAAAGCATTTTTCTCTGCTAGCAGGTCCTGCTTATCGTCTCAACGAGAATTTCAGTGTTTATGGTGTTGTCGGGATCGCGCATTCAAAAGTTGAAAGTTCATATCGCGCCTTGAACATATATGAAAACATGGATCTAAGTGAAACAGCGTTTGCATATGGTGTTGGTATTAATATTAACCCTGCTCCGCAATATGCGATTAATATCGGTTATGAAGGTACTAAAGTTGATGGGGCTAAATTTGATGGGTTCAACATCAGCGCAGGTTATCGTTTCTAATTCAGCTTGAATACATAGAGAATTAAAAAAGAGGCTTTTTGCCTCTTTTTTTGTCAAAATCATTGGATAATGTTTATACATTATTTGGATAGCGAGAAATAGACGAATCCTATATAGCTAGAATAAGTCGTATTATTCTATCTAGGATGTTTCATGCAAAAAAGAAAACTTGGACAAACTGATTTATTCATCTCACCCATCGTATTCGGAGGAAATGTATTCGGTTGGACGGTTGATGAAAAAAAAAGTTTCAAAATTTTAGATGCACTGTATGAGCGTGGATTTAACACCATTGATACAGCAGACTTCTATTCCATTTGGGCACCAGGCAATCATGGTGGCGAGTCAGAAACAATCATTGGTAATTGGTTAAAACAAAATCCAAGTAAACGTGAAGACATCGTGCTATTTACTAAAGTCGGTTTAGATATGGGGATCCCCGGCCATCAAGGTTTATCTGAACGATGGATTATGCAAGCAGTTGAAGACTCACTTAGTCGTTTAAAAACAGATTATCTTGATCTTTATTTTGCACACTGGCCTGATGAAAACACACCTCATGAAGAAACATTATCAGTATTTTCAAAGCTCAAAGATCAAGGAAAAATTCGCGCCTATGGCACTTCTAATTTTTCAGCTGATCAATTAGACGCTTCTATTCAAGCTGCACAAAAGATTGGTGTGCAACATTATCAGGTTCTTCAACCTGAATATAATCTTTACGATCGCGATGTATTCGAACAAACACTGCAACCCATTTGTGAACGCCATCAAATTGGTGTCGTAAGTTTTTATAGTCTGGCTAGTGGATTTCTATCTGGGAAATATTCGTCATTAGAAAATATTCAAGGGCGTCAACGTGCAGATACGCTTGTAAAATATTTTGATGATCGAGGCTTAAACCTTTTAGATAAGCTCAGAGAAGTGGCATCGCGCCACAATGCGGCACCTGCTGAGGTAGCTTTGGCTTGGTTACTTGCGCAAAAGCATATTTCAGCACCAATCGCCAGTGCAACAAACCTTGAACAAATTACCCAATTTTCAAATGCAGTGAATCTTCAACTCTCACCAGAAGACATGCAAATTCTTTCAATAATGTAAATATAAAAAAAGAGGCTATAAGCCTCTTTTTTCTCGTGACCAAACATTTATGCTTCAGTAGGTTTTTTGAGTTCCGTCATCGGCCAACGTGGCGTCGTTGTCACGGCTAAGCCATCATGTTGTCCTGCTTTTAAGCGTTGATATCCAGCAAAAGCAATCATGGCGCCATTATCCGTACATAAAGCTGGTTCAGCATAATATACTTGAGCTTTTATTTTAGCTAATTCTGCTTCAAGACGTTCACGAAGACGCTTATTGGCACTCACACCACCAGCAATGACCAAACGCTTAAGACCAGTTTGTTTTAATGCTTTAACTGATTTTTTGACCAATGTATCAACAATAGCCTCTTGAAAACTCGCAGCAATATCAGCGTCTCGGTTTTCTTCACCTAATTTTTTCATTTGGACAGAAACTGCTGTTTTTAAGCCGCTAAATGAAAATTCCAAACCTTGATGCAACATAGGACGTGGAAATTCAAAAGCAGTGGCATCACCTTGCTCAGCAAGTTTAGAGATATTTGGACCGCCTGGATAAGGCAACCCCATCATCTTAGCAACCTTATCGAATGCTTCACCCGCTGCATCATCGATCGACTCACCTAAGATTTCATAATGACCAATATCATATGCCGCCATTAATTGTGTATGCCCACCCGAGACCAACAAAGCGACAAACGGAAATTCCGGTGGAGTGGCTGATAAAAGAGGCGCCAACATATGCCCTTCCATATGATGCACACCAATCGCTGGTTTATTTAACGCAAATGCAAGCGTACGACCAAATAATGCTCCAGTCATGAGTGCACCCATTAGGCCTGGACCACGTGTATAAGCCACCGCATCAATCTCAGATTTTTTGATTTGACTTTCTTCAAGCAATTGATTGATTAAAGGAATTAATTTACGAACATGATCGCGTGATGCCAATTCGGGTACCACTCCACCATATTCAGCATGCAATTTAATCTGACTATATAACACCTGTCCTCTTAAGCCGACTTCGCTGTCATAGAGTGCGAGACCAGTTTCATCACACGACGTTTCTAAGCCTAAAACGATCATTAAATTGCCTTTAACCCATTTCAAAATATTGCTAAAGCTATTATAGACTTGTGATATGAGATGTAAATGAGTAAAATACTGACCTTCACTTGTGACTCAGCGCAATTCGGCGCTTAGTCTTATCCATAAACTAGAGGATTCTTCATGCCACAAGTTAAATTGAAAGAAGGCGAACCAGTAGACGTAGCTATCCGTCGTTTCAAACGTTCATGCGAAAAAGCGGGTGTTTTAGCTGACGTTCGTAAACGTGAATTCTACGAGAAACCAACTCAAGAACGTAAGCGCAAAAAAGCTGCTGCTGTTAAACGCTACCAAAAGAAATTGGCGCGTGAATCAGTACGTACTACTCGCCTTTACTAAGATTAATTTGTGATTGACTGCTCGGATATATAAATGGCTACTTTAAAAAACCAAATTACTGACGTTTTGAAAGCAACAATGCGTGCTAAAGAAATGGATAAGTTAACGGTGATTCGTAGTCTCCAAGCAGCAATTAAGCAAATCGAAGTCGATGAACGCGTAGAACTAGATGATAGTCGAGTTCTCGCGGTCATTGAAAAACAAATCAAGCAACGTAAAGAATCGATTAAAGCTTTTGAAAGCGCTAATCGACAAGACTTAGCTAGTAAGGAACAAGCCGAGGTTGAGGTTTTATCTCAATTTCTACCAGCAGCTATGACTGAGGAAGAACTTGATTCAATTATTGCGCAAACGATTGCTGCGCAACAAGCTACTAGCATGAAAGATATGGGTAAGGTGATGAATTCTCTACGTCCGATCATAGCCGGACGTGCCGATCCTGCACAAGTTTCGAGTAAAATTAAAGCTCAACTTTCTTAAGTTTTCGTATTATGTTTGATTTGGTCTATTTAATAATGGCATTAAATAGTCCAGTCTAAATCACATATCCCCGATTTTATTACAACAATACTTTTTAGTTTTTCACTTTCTGATTATTTAAGCTCACATTGAATATTATATCTTTGTAAAATCTGCATTTCTTTAGATCGCTTCACTTTCTCAACAACATCCTGTTTACTCATTCTAGAGTAGGAAAGTGGTAAATCCTTTCGATATTTATCCACCACTCGATAAAAGCCATCGACATAAGTTCCAACAATGACACAATATCTTTGAGTCTGATCAACGCTAAAATGTGTTGTATTTGGTGCTAGCATTTTTAGAAAATGCCTCATATCGGCATTATATTTTTGTGATACAACTTCAATTTCTTGTGTAAATTTAACAGGAAGTGTTTCCGCATGAGTGAACACACCTACCCCAAACAACATCATAAAAAATAGTGGCAATTTCATTATTAGATTCAATCACATAATTTAAAATATTTATTCATTCATCATTCTAAAACAATCTAACCATTAAGAATGAATAGTTTCAATAAAGTTAGGTTTGTATTCCTGGAAAAACTCTTCATAAGGTGGCGGTATTTTCCCTTCAACCACAGAACCGAGCCTTAAACGTATAATGCCTGGTAAATCAAGCCGATGTGAATATAAAGGACTTCCACATTCACCACAAAATACTCTTGCCTTTAACTCGGTATGAAAATAAGACTTAAGCACATCTTCACCAGAAATTAACTCGAAGTTTTCAAGCGGGAGCGGGCTATTCCATGCAGCAAAACCGCCTTGAGCCAACTGACAGTGCTTGCAATAGCACAAAATACTTTTCTCAAGAACGCCATGATAAATATATTGTATCTTCCCACATAAGCATCGACCTTTTATCATTTAAACCTCTTATAATTTTTGTTGACGTTCATCCTGCATCATCCGCAGTCTTTGATTGATGATTGCACTCATAGAGTTATTTTCCTTAGCTAAACGCTGAGCATGAATGAGTGAGCGTATCGCATTCTCTTCCGCCCCCTTCCAATATTCAACTTCAGCCCGATATCGCAAAACATTTACAGTACGTAAAGGATTATTAATATCTAAATTTGCCGCTTGTTGTCGGATGAACCATGCTTGCGCATCACGATTATTGATTTGGATAAATTTATTCGCCAACCTTTCAGCAGCAACAAAATTTCCCTGTCGAATATAAATTTCAGCTAATTTATAGCTTAGAGCGCGATTTTCAGGCGTTATTCGTTGACGCACCAATATCGTTTCCTGCGCAGAATCAAATTGATTGGTCGCCAAGTAGATATCTGCTTGAATAAGCGCGATAAGCTGATGATTTGGCTGGACTTTCTTAGCAAGCTCAATTTCTTTTTGTGCTAGATCAAAATCACCACGCTTTAAATAAAAAGCAGACAGTGCAATTCTTCCAGCCAATGCATTTGCTCTCACCACTCCCTTTAACTGTTCCTCGTTGGTTTGATTGGTCACAACTGCGGTATACCACTTGATCTGATCAAACTCAGAGAGTGTGTTGCTATATGGAACTTTAGGAAGTTGATCTGCACGTAATCGAGCCTCGCTCATACGCTGAGTAGTCAAAGGATGTGTTAACCAAAAATCAGGAAGATAACTAATTTTTGGAGTCGCACGATTCATGGTTTCAAAAAACTCAGACATACTGTACGGGTTATATCCAGCACGATACATCAATTGCATTCCAATACGGTCTGCTTCACGCTCTTGATTACGACTATAACTTAGCTGTCGATCCACCAATGCAGCTTGAGTTCCCATCATCAGGGCAGCACCTGCATTACCATCAGCTTGTGATGCAATTGCAGCACCCACAATGATACCTGCGAGTGCAAGCAATCCCTGCCCTTTAAAAGCCTCTTGAGAACGACTATAGTGTCTTTGCGAGACGTGTGCCACCTCATGAGCAACCACACCCGCGACTTCATCCATGTTCTTTGCCGACGTAATTAATCCGCTATTCAATGCAAATAAACCGCCAGGTACAGCAAAGGCATTAATTTGCGGATCGTTTACAATCACCAAAGCAATTGGTTGACCCAACTGTGTTTGCGCAATAATTTTTCGGAATACAGCCATAAATTGATCTTCCAACCAAACATTGTTTAACACTGGAAGTTGTTGCTGTACTTGACGATAGACTTTTTCACCGATCATTTTTTCTTTTTGTTGATCGATAAATCCAATACCACTATTAATATCAGGCACTTCAAATTGAATTTTATTGGCATTGTAGAGTTCATCAGCCGCCGCTGAAAAACTCGAACTCGCTATCAATAAAGCCAAAATGATCTTCTTCAAACCTGTATTCCTAAACGTGTACTTCATCGACTATAACATTGAATAATGTGAAGATTAATGATGAACTGTTACGTTTATTATCATGCTCAACAGACTTTACTTATTCACAATATATTGAGGCTCATCCCCATCTAAGGCTTTTACCAGATTATCATAAGCAAGATTTGCCATTTTCATTCTGGTTTCTGCTGTCGCCGAACCTACATGTGGCAATGTCACGACATTTTCCAATTGGAACAACCGTGATTCTTGGAGCGGCTCTTTCTGATAAACATCTAAACCAGCAGCAAAAATTTTGTGATTTTCAAGCGCCTCAATCAAGGCCGACTCATCAACAACTGATCCTCTGGCAATATTCACAAACACAGTATGTTTTTGCATTTTCTCAAATTGAGCTTGACCGATCAGCGCTTTCGATTGCTCATTTAAATCGACTGCAATGACGATAAAATCAGACGTTGAAAGTAAAGTATCAAGATCACAATATTTCGCCTTTAAAGGCTCAGCTCGCTCTATACATGGCTTCCGATTATGGTATTGAATATTCATATTAAAACCGTAAAAACCACGTCTAGCTATCGCAGCACCGATATGACCTAAGCCAATGATGCCGAGCGTTTTCCCATAAATATCTTGACCAAATTGTGCTACACCGGCGGTACGTGTCCAATTCCCCTGCTTTGTCCAAGAATCTAAATGTGTCACTTTACGAGCCGCTGTCATCAATAAGGTAAAAGCCAAATCAGCGGTCGTCTCTGTTAACACATGAGGCGTATTGGTCAACCAAATACCCTGTTGTCTTAAATATTCAACGTCGTAATTATCATAGCCCACACTGACCGAAGAAATAATTTTAAGTTTTTTTGCGGTCTGTAAGTTGTCTTGATTTAAACGACGCCCAGCGCCTATCATCCCATCTGCATCCGCAACTTCTCTTAAAAGTTGCTCATTAATGTCACCCTGTTTTGGATTAATTTGAACGACCTGATATTTCGATTCTAATTGATTTAATATTTTCGGATCTATCTGACTAAATACCACAACCTTTTTTTTCATAAAACTCCCTCTTTAGATCCAGTATCGATTTAATTTTTAATTAAGTTCCACAAGCGACGCTTTAACAATGGCTGCTCAATCATGTCTTGTAAGCTTGCAATCTGCATATGCTGCGTCGTCGATATATGCGGCAAATACCCTAAGCTCAATATTTTTTTATCAACAGATAATGCATCGATAAAACCCTGTATAAATACTTGAGCACCTCTTCCATCTTGGAATTGAGCGAAATTAAATGGCCATTTTAAATCGTAAAACTGTGAACTCACACTACGCTGGATATTCACCCATAAGTTTTCTTGTTCTGTGGTGAGCGCTGTAGCATCTAGCAGAATAGTATGTGTTTTAGTGATCATCGCTTGAATTTCAAAAGCATCGATTACAAGCGGTTGACGCTCAACAGCCTCATCTTGAGACTGTTTGTCATTTTCCACAGACTCTCGAGGAAGCTGCACACCGTCTGGATTACTTTTTAACTGAAGCGAAGAATCATCTTTATTTAGCTGTTCAACTTGTGAAGCTGGTTTTGTGATGAACTGTTCTGATTGAGCTTGCGCAAATTCAGGAAAAGATACATCTATTGGATGATTTTCTTCAACCTGATCGCGATATAAGGAAGGTTTGTAATGACGTGTTTGTGCCGTATTTTGTGGAATCCATATATCGATTCCCATCACAGCTAAGAGGCTTCTTTGATGCTCTAACATATTCACATTCATTACAGATGGACTGGCATGAGGGCTGGGTATTCTACCCACTTTTTTAATCTTTTACTGAACTTTTAATCCGCAAACAATCATAACTTAATTTCATTTCTGACGCATTAACATCCTTGCAGCTTTTAAATTCAGAATGCATTGATAGCTAAACAATAATGACGCTGTTTTTCTTATGCATTTGATCCACAATTTCATCACTTTCAAATCCAAGTCGCCAATATAATAATTCAAGTACATCCAACTCATCTTGTGTAATAATTCGATCATTCCATAAACATAATTCAGCAACACCCAAAATACTCAACCGATCTCTCAACAACAATCCAGCAATATCATTAAGAATTTCACCTAAGTCGATAGGTTCATCTGAAATTTCTTCATAAAACTCAATTTCATCACGAGTTAAAATTCGTTCTAAGATTTGGGTTCTAACTTCAAGCTGATTAGCAGTATTTAACTGCTGAACATGTAATAACGCATCTATTAGCCTAACAATTTGCGGCTTAGCATCCTCAATTGAGGTTGGACGATGTATTGGCAATAAATCCAGTTGAGACTTCACCTTTTCAATCAGTAAAGCATCCAAAAGCCCAATTTCACCATCTTCTTGAATAATTTTAGCCAATTTAGTAATGAACTGACGTGCACTTGTAGCAGGCATATTTCCCAATTGCCTACATGCCTCATGAAAAATTTGAATATGCACTCGTCCATCTATATTTAACAGTGAGTCGACAATTGCACGACTCACAGGTGCATCAGAAGGAATAAATTCACGGTATTGCCGAATCATTAAAATCGCAACCATCACTTCACGCGCACCAGTCGAAGTTTGCAAAGCCCTTTGAATGAGTTCTGGACGTTTCATCTGCTGTCTAACTTCACTATTTAAGGGTTTGATGGCATCCTTAATTGCAAAGCTGATCGGTGATAATCTTAATAATGGAAGTGGCTGTGGTGACATCCATGGATTATATTCTTCAGCAATAGATTCCTCTAAAGAACGCATTAAACTAAATAGTGGTTGATTGCGTAATTTTTGTAAATTTTCTAATTGAATATCCTCAAGTAAATTCGGATTTAATTCATATATACGATCTTGAATACAAGGTTGGATATTCAACCAACTTTGAGGACTAAGTGAGTTAGCAAAGCACATATGAGAAATAGCTTCAGAATATTCACTATGAATCTGTGATCCTGCGTGATGAACATAGATTCTCAATAAGGTTTGAATATTAGCATTACTACTCAATAATCGTCTTGTCATTGCATCGTTATACAATGTTCGACTACCCAAAGTAATATATTTCATCAGACGCGTAATAAAGACGCCTAAACTACCAATTAACCATATGACTCCACCGATCGCCACAAAAGTTGTTTCCAAACTATCTCTCAATTGACCCCGATTACGTCGAAATCCCTGCTTCGCGATTTTACTGCCCCATTGGCTAAAGGTAATTAACCCACTGTATAAAATTTTAAGACGAGTATTTTCTCGAGTTTCACCCGATAAAATTTTATGGAATTCATGACCCAACAATCCATAAAGCTCTAACTCATCAAGATTTTGTAGCGCCCCCCAAGTCAGAATAATCACAGTATCTTTGGGATGAAAACCCGCAGTCAGTGCATTAACCCCTATTTCATCGGGTAAGACATAGAGTGTAGGTGTATCAATTGAGAATCGATGTGCTAATTTTTCAGCAAGCCTAAGCGCTGTACTTTCTTCTGGAGTACTTTCAATAAAAGTGAGTTGTCGTGCTTTCAATTGTTTTGCGAGCGTATGACCACCAGAGCGGAAGACATAAAACTCATAAACGACAGAACCACCAATAATGCTAATCAATAGCACCATCATATATGGACTGAGAAAATGCCACCAAATGGACTCAGAAGGATCAATATAATGAACCAACAATCCGAGCGTCGTGTTTAAAATGATAATTGCGAGCACAATAACAATTAAACATACGCTTAATGACCACAGCATATTTTTGTTTTTAATTAAGTAACCACTCACATCTTTCAATGTAAAATTTCCTCATTACATTGTCTTGTGATCATAAATTAAAAAAGCGGGAAATACCCGCTTTTTCAAATAGAAAACTATAAATTAATTTTCTTTAATACCACTCAGATCAACTGAGGCTGCATCAATATTTAGATCGATATAACCATCTTTGGTTTTCTTGGCAGAGTCATTACGCTTGCGCTCTAAACCATCGAGATACGACTCATCAATGTTACCCGCAACGTAAATACCGTCAAATACTGAGCAGTCAAAGTCAGTTAACTCAGGTACTTTTTTCGTACGAACAGCTTGCTTTAAATCTTCCAAATCTTGGAAAATCAAACGATCAGCACCAATCATTTCACGAATTTCTTCAACATCACGATTTGAAGCAATTAATTCGTTTTTAACTGGCATATCAATACCGTAGACATTCGGGTATTTCACCATTGGTGCAGCAGATGCAAAGAAAACTTTTTTAGCACCAGCATCACGTGCCATTTGAATAATCTCATTACACGTTGTACCACGCACAATCGAGTCATCTACAAGCAAAACGTTCTTATCTTTAAACTCCAATTCAACTGGATTTAGCTTTTGACGTACAGACTTTTTACGCAGCTGCTGACCCGGCATAATGAAGGTACGACCGATATAACGGTTTTTCATGAAACCTTCACGGAACTTCACACCGAGTGTATTGGCAAGTTCTAAAGCAGATGTACGCGAAGTATCTGGAATAGGTATAACAACATCAATGTCATGCTCCTCACTCCATTCACGCAGGATTTTCTGCGCCAACTTCTCACCCATTTTCAAACGTGCTTTGTATACCGAAATTCCGTCAATGATAGCATCTGGACGAGCAAAATAAACATACTCAAAAATACATGGGCTATGGTGTGGGTTAGCCGCACATTGCTTCGTGAATAGATTACCAGCATCATCAATAAAGATTGCTTCACCTGGCATCACATCACGTTCAACTTTAAAACCAAGCGCTGTTAAAGCAACTGATTCGGAAGCAAGGATATATTCAACACCATCCTCGGTATCACGCGATCCCAAAATTAAAGGTCGAATGCCATTTGGATCACGAAAACCAACTAAACCATGACCAGTGATCATTGCAACAACAGCATAACCACCTTTACAACGCTCATGCACACGAGTGACTACATGGAAAATATCATCCGCAGTCGGTGTAAGTTTGCCGCGTTTTTGTAATTCATGTGCAAAAACGTTTAATAACACTTCTGAATCTGAATCAGTATTCATGTGACGTAAATCTGTTTTAAACAGATCATCATGAATCTCGTCAGCATTGGTTAAATTACCATTGTGCGCTAAAGTAATACCATAAGGAGAGTTTACGTAAAATGGTTGTGCTTCAGCGCTACTCGATGAGCCAGCTGTTGGATATCGGACATGACCAATTCCGTAATTACCTAACAATGCACGCATATGACGTGTATGAAATACATCACGCACCATGCCATTGTCTTTTCTCAAAAAGAGACGACCATTATGGCATGTCACAATCCCTGCAGCATCTTGTCCACGATGTTGTAACATCGTTAATGCATCAAACAACATTTGGTTAACAGGTGATTTACCAGCTATACCAACAACTCCACACATAGCAACCTCGCAGACAAGCTAGGATTAATAAAAAGGATTATTCGTTGAATGAGATGACGAATCATCTTGTTCAGAAGATGATTGACGAGAAGAATCTGATGATTGATTCGACTCTTCTGATTTCATATGACTTAAAGCTTTTGACGCTGTCTCTTTGGTGTACTCAGTCGCTAAAGGCGCGTAAGGCAATAAAGTTTGAATAAACTTAGATTGTTTCCAATGTGGAGAGCTCTCTACAAATGAACCAATCCCTTGCATAGTAATGAGGACGATTAAGAGACCTTTCAAGGTGCCAAATGCACCACCTGCCAATCGATTTAATGGACCAAGCTTTAAGCTTTTCAGCAACCGATTTAATATTGCAGTGACGATCCAAGTCAAAACAACAATAATCAGAACAATAAAAGCAAATGCCGCTATTTTTTGAACCACAGGATCTTGACTGAGTGCGGACATTGAAGGCGCAATTTGACCCGCAAATTTTGCACCCATAATGAGTGCAAAAATCCATCCTACCAAGTTCGCAAAGGCTTTAACGAATCCTTGACGCAAACCGTTAAGCCCTCCAATGAGCAGAATAATCAGTATAAAGATATCGATGGTATTCATAGATTAGGTCATAGCTTGTACGCAATCTTTAATCAGTTTTGGCCCTGTATAAATTAGACCACTATAAATTTGAACCAATTGCGCACCCGATTGCTGTTTAGTCGCGGCTTGATCACCACTAAGAATACCACCAACACCAATCAATGGGATTTGACCTTGAAGTAATTTTGAAAATGCAGATAGACATTGTGTACTTTTTTCAAATACAGGCGCACCAGATAAACCACCTGCTTCATCACCATGCGCTAAATTTTCTACACCCTCACGTGACAAAGTCGTATTGGTCACAATCAGACCATCAATTTTAAATTGAATTAATTGAGATGCAATAAATTCAATATCTGACTCAGTTAAATCTGGGGCAACCTTTAATACCAGTGGAACATAAT
This sequence comes from Acinetobacter sp. ANC_7553, assembly GCF_056779895.1. Taxonomy (NCBI): domain Bacteria; kingdom Pseudomonadati; phylum Pseudomonadota; class Gammaproteobacteria; order Moraxellales; family Moraxellaceae; genus Acinetobacter; species Acinetobacter sp. ANC_7553. The sequence continues at coordinate 85,547 of NZ_JBWYIV010000004.1, forward strand.
GTTGATATTGTTCAGCAAGTTCAAGTTGACGATTTTTTAAAGTTTCAAGAAGTTCTGTTAATGCATGTCCACTTTGTAAACTACGTAAGTTCTTGGTATTCGGAGATGAAATATTAACAGTAATATAAGATGCGTAATTATAAACTTTTTCTAAACAAATGAGATAATCAGTTACAGCATCTTCAACTGCTGTATCGGCGTTCTTACCGATATTGATGCCTAATACACCTTTATAATTTGCTGCCTTAACATTCTCAATCAGCTGATCTACACCATCATTATTAAAACCCATACGATTAATAATCGCTTGAGCCTCTGGAAGGCGGAATAAACGCGGTTGAGGATTTCCAGATTGAGGTCGAGGGGTAATGGTTCCAATTTCGATAAAACCAAAACCTAAACTCGCAAGTGCATCAATATATGCACCATTTTTATCTAAACCTGCAGCCAAACCAACTGGGTTTGGAAATTGAATACCCATACAAGTCACTGGCTTTGGGTCTATTTTTTGACGCATTATGCCAAACTTATATGTCGATTTAAGCATTGATAATGTCAAATCATGTGCACGCTCAGGCGCCAATGAAAATAGAAATGGACGAGCAAGCGAATATAACATATCTCAAAAACTGCGGTTTTTTAAGTTGCCACATTATAGGCTGAGTATGCCCAAAACGCTATGCCTGTCATAGGTTTATTTTCACCACTTACTGTACTGATGCTGTTAATTTAATCGCAGCTCCAGACTTAATAAGTTCCAATTTTTCAACACTTAAACCCATTTGAACCAATTGGGTAAGAAAATTTGCGAGGATCGCGTAGTTTTCATGCTCAGCACTGATCATCAATTTATTATCGCTTGGTTGTGTGACCACAGATAATCCTGCTTGTTGTGCCACACGCAGAATTTTATCCGAAGGTGTTAGGCTTAAATCTGTTGAAGATTTCATTGTCACCACATTGGATTGCATCCACACCAATGTGTCTTTCAGTTCATTCAATCTTTTTTGCTGATTATCTGCTGCTTCATGCATTTTCCACAAAGCAGAACCAATCAATGCGACGACAACGATAATCGTTGCAGCGATGACAAGTACACGCTCACGTACACTCAATGACGATAAATAGTCATCAATCTTTTCAAATAATTGATCAAATTGATTTTGAAATTTTTCTAAAGTTTTCATTATTGTACTTTCACCAAACCAACGACCATTTTATCCTGAGTTTGCACATTCCCAAGTTCAGCTTTGAAGCCTTGCTGATTCATTTGCTGAATTAGATTTTGTAATTTTTCGGATGAGTCCGCCACCAAATCCATACTTAAACCAGATGCTTCATAAGAAACACGATTTGCGATAATTTGATGTTGCATTAAAATCGGACCTACACGGCTGATTAACTGTAAGACCTCAGTATTTGCAGGTTTACTCATCCGCAAATTACTTTCAAATTGGCTTCGCAAATTTTGCTCATTGAGACGACTATTGGGTCCAAACCAAGATTGATATTGCTCTACCGCAACCAAAGCCGTTTGATCAGATACTTTTTTTAACTTTACCCAACGCACTAAATCATAACTGAATTGCACTACAAGCAAGCCCACAAGCAGTGCTGCACATGCTTTCCAATAGCCTGAGATTCCACCCTCTGTGTTTTTTGCTTTAGGCAAAACATTGAATGGATGATTCTTTAATTTTTTTTCAGCTTTAAATACATAATTAAAGCTTTCCCGCTCATTTTGTTCCGTTGCATGAATCAAACTCATCATCTGATCATCATTTAACCGATCATGCAAAATATGTATAGGCTTTGGCAATAGATCCAAAAACAATGCTAAATCATCAATCGCAAAACCTTGATTTGATCCTGTTCTCGCCAATAAATGCCCATAAATATTGGCTAAAATAGTTTGCCCCTGTTCTGGCACTGGTAAGACCAAAAAATCGGGTAATAGCGCAACCACTTTCACCGGAATCAAGTTCAGAGCATGTTGCATTGTCTGGACTTGGTATTGACTGATCCCCATTACTGACAATTGATCTGGTGCCTCAAATTGAGTAAGCACTTTCATCTGATCAATGGAGTGAATGGTATATTCTTCAAGTAAATATTTAGCGCCTTCGCTTCCAATTTGCTTGAATTGCGCTTTGGGCATATTCTGTTCAATAATTTGCACATCATGGCTTGAAAAGAATACAACAGCTTCTTGTCCATGATACGGTTGAGTATCTTGAATTAACTCTTCTAGCGTTGTTGATGAATTCCAATTTTCACCATTTGACCAGAGCCAAACCCCATTCGACACTGGCATCCATAAATACAACATTAATTTTATTCTGCCGTTTTATTCATTAAAACTTATGGTTATTAAGCTGACGGTACAAAATATTTTAATTTTGTGGAAAGTCCCGCAGCAATGACTGTCTGATCATAAATCCTCGCTTCAGCAAGTGCAAAAGGATTAAAAAATTCAGACGTAATAATTTCTTCAATATATGCCACAATATTCATATGACATACAACCACAATATTCTCAAAAGGTAGTTGAGATAACCACTCAACTGCAACTTTAGCATCATCGTCAGGTTTAATTTTATCACATATTAAAACTTCAACATTTGGAAAGAATAGCTGTATATGTTTTAAAGTTTCCTGCGCCCTGAGCAAAGTACTCACTACAAATATATCAGGTGCTACTACGTCTTTTAAAAAGTGCGCAGTTTGTTCAGCTTGAATATGACCCCGCTCAGTCAGTGGTCGTTTCGAGTCATTACCATTAATTGGTGGAGCGGCTTCACCATGACGAACTAAAGTGAGTTGCATTTGTTTTCCTTAAACCATGTGTCATCCATCATATCTAAACATTATGACAATGATGATAAACCATTCATTAATCTTAAACTTTATGATGCGGCAATACGAATTCAACATCACTTCGATGACCATTCTTCATCAAAGATAATGCAATATGTAATGGTGGTGCGCCTTCATAAATCACTTCGTAGAGTGCTGTGGTGATTGGCATATAGACATCAAGCTCTTTGGCTCTTGCATTCACTTGCACAATGGTATTAATCCCTTCAGCTGTTTGACCCAGTTCCGTCGTTGCCTGCTCTAAGGTTTTACCTGAACCTAAAGCAAATCCAACTTGATAATTTCGACTTAAAGGACTATTACACGTTGCGAATAAATCGCCAACACCAGACAAACCTAAGAATGTCAGTGGATTTGCGCCTAGCTGTACAGCAAAGCGACTCATTTCCGCCAACGCACGTGTCAAAATCATACTTTTGGTATTTTCGCCAACGTTGTAGGCTGCAGCCATCCCCATTGCGACAGCATAGATATTTTTAAGTGCGCCTCCAAGCTCCACGCCATGTACATCATCGCTTCCAAATACACGAAATAGTGCACTGTGTAATGCTTGCTGCACTGCATATCTCACCAATTCAGAATGGCTGGCAATCACTGTTCCAGCAGGCATTCCTGACATAATTTCTTTCGCTAAATTTGGGCCCGAAAGAACGCCATAAGGTACTTCTGGAAGCTCTTCACGAATAATATCACTCATGAAACTAAAGGTTTTAGCTTCGATCCCTTTTGTGAGTGATACAACCGCCTGAGCAGTGATAAAGGGCTTGATCTGTTTGAGTACATCTCGGAATGAATGGCTCGGAATAGCGACCAAAATAATGTCTCGATCTCGAACAGCCTTTTCAAGATTGGATTCTGCTTTTAATGCTGGCTCAAGGTTATAATCTGGCAAATATCTTGAATTAACATGTGTTCGATTGATTTCATTCGCAATTTCCTCATCACGAATCCAAATCATGGTGTCACAACCATTTCGCACTGCCGTATTCGCCATGGCTGTACCAAAACTACCACCACCAAGAATCGTAACACGCAAGGCTGTTTTATGATCAATTGCAACTGGCTCGACCAAATCTGAAAACTTTAATTCCGACATTCTTTTAAATCCTAAACATTCTTTTTCTAATCGTTAAATTTGCAAAGTTGCAATTACGGCTGCCAAAAACTGACGAATGCATCTGTTTCAATCTCAGTGCGTGGTGCAATCGCCTTAAAAGCAGTCCCTACATAAATGATACCTGAAATTAAATCATGCGTTTGTAGCCCTAACTTTCTTTTAAATAGATCTGACTCCACAACAGCACCACTGCGCCACATGGTATTGAAACCCTGAGCTTGTAAACTGAGCAAAAGATTTTGTATTGCAGCGCCTGAACTTAAAGTTTGCTCAAAATATGGAACTTTCGCATGATCATGAAATCGTGTTACAGCGATAATCAGCATAGGTGCACGCATAGGATGATGACGTACGCGTTCAATTTGAATTGAATCAGTTTCACCAAGGTCTGCTACTGCTTCACTGAGTAAAACACCAAATGCTTCACGTTGATCTCCTTTCACAACAATAAATTGCGTCGGTTTCAGACGATGATGATCGGGTGCGGTTAAAGCGGCTTTAAAAGCTAATTCTAATTGTTCTGCGTTAGGATGAGGTTCTACCAAATGACCAACGGATTGACGCTGATGAATATTGTCATGCACTACTTGAGAAAATTGATCTGACATTTGAAGACTAATCTTTAAACTAACACTATGTACTTAAGCTTAGCATAAACATTGAAAACTACTCTACAGTTATACTTATACACAATGCATCCAGCATGATTACAATCAAACAGAAATCAGGTATTTCACTTCAAAATCGATACAAAACATGCTTAATTCTTTGGAATTTAAGCCCTAGCATACATGACAGAGCTCTAAACTTTATATTGCAAATGCTAAAGGAAAAATAAAATGAAAAAATTAATGACATTGGCTTCATTAGCGACTACGACAATTCTCCTGAGTGCTTGTGCATCAACACCGACTGAAACACTTGCCATTCAAAAACCAAACAATCAATATGAGGTGTCAGGATTAGGCAAAACCCAAGTTCTTGCAAAAAATAATGCAATTTCTGCCGCGAACAAAACTTGCGGTAAGAATTCTGCACCTGTCCTAATTGACGAAAAAACTGAATATAACGGCGCTCTAAAAGGTGTTGTAGATGAACAGACTGGTAAACTCATAACAGCCGCTTCATCAGTACTTGGCTCTGTAATCGGTACTAAAAATACAATCGAAAAAGATACCGACTACCAAACAACAATCACCTTCAGCTGTAATACAGCCCGCTAAATTTTCCTATAAAAAAAGTCCCTTTGAAGGGACTTTTTTATTGAGCAATTAGCAATAACCATCTAAACGTGTTAATGGAATCTTTTGACCAATCGCTTTTTCGATCTCAGGTAAATAAAAAGCATCATCTTCTGACAAGAAACTGATACTCACCCCTCTTGTGCCTGCTCGACCTGTACGCCCTATACGGTGTACATAATCATCAGACTGCTCAGGTAGAGTAAAATTAATCACGTGTGACACACCATCCACATGAATACCTCGACCAGCCACATCTGTTGCGATCATAATGTTGTGTTTGCCATTTTTAAATTGATCCAACATCTTTAAACGTTTATCTTGCGCGATTTCACCAGATAACATCACTACCTTGTAACCATCATGCTTAAGATGATCATACAGCTTACGGACCTGATCACGGCGATTTGCAAATATCATGACTTTTTCAATGGGCTCATCACGCAATATTTCTTGCAGCAATTTGTATTTATCTGATTTCCCAACCACATAAACACGTTGCTCTACGTCAGCATTGGTTTTTTTCTCAGGCTCAATTTCGACAGTAACAGGTTCAAATAACCATTGTTGAGCAAGATTGAGTACATCATAACTAAACGTAGCAGAGAACATTAAGGTTTGACGTTGTTCTTTGCGTGGAGAGAATCGCACAATGCGTTTAACAGAAGGAATAAATCCCATATCCAGTAAACGATCTGCCTCATCAATGACTAAAAATTCAATTTGATCCAACCAAATTTCTTTTTGTTCAGTAAAATCAATCAAACGACCTGGTGTCGCGACAAGAATATCTACGAAATTTTCATCCAGTTGTTTTTTTTGCTTATCGAAGTCTACGCCACCCACCAAAGTCACAACATTTAAGTCGGTAAACTTAGTCAGATCACGTGCATCGTTTTCAATTTGAATCGCAAGCTCACGCGTTGGTGCCATAATTAGAGCTCGGGGTTCACCACGATAACGCTGTGTTTGTATCGGATTGTTCAATAAATCATTAATAACACTAATTAAGAATGCTGCAGTTTTTCCTGTGCCTGTTTGTGCACGTCCAATTGCATCATGCCCTGCCAACGTATATTTCAATACTTTCTGTTGAATGGGGGTCATTTCATTAAACCCTAAAGCATCAATCGCTTGCTTAAGTTGCGGATGTAAATTAAGGGTTTCGAAACCTGATGACATATAAAGGGCTCTACAATCAATATTTGATAATGGTCTATAGTATAAACAAAAAACGCCCCAATTTATCAAAATTGGAGCGCAACCTAATTTTCAGTGAAAAGTAGGATTAGTCTAAAGGCTGAACTTCTTCAGCTTGAAAACCTTTTTGACCTTGTACAACGCTGAATTCTACGCGTTGACCGTCACGAAGTGAACGGTGGCCTTCACCTTGAATAGCACGGAAATGAACGAATACGTCATCACCGCCTGCGCGTTGAATAAAGCCAAAACCTTTAGTATCGTTAAACCACTTAACAACGCCTTGTTCGCGAGCTGTCATAAGTTAATCCTCAGTTGGTAAGAAAAGGGACCACCCGGTGTTGCAAACAGCAGAGCAAACAAATTTTAAAACATTTTTTATTTCAAAGCTTGTAATCATTCTGTAAAACTATTAACAAAATCCCGGTTATATCCATTATAAATAAGGCTTAGAGAACAAATTTCTCTACGCAATCCTTAAGTACGCATTGAGCTTAACATGGGTACAACACAATTAATAGAAAAATTTTAGCTAATTATCTAACTGAAACTTGTATATTAATCACACAAATTTAGTGCAAAAATTGCACTTTATTTGAACAGTTCATCTAAATCATTTAATTTTATTCTTAAGTCACACTTTTGCTAGAATAATGACCCACTTTATTATTCAATCTCGTGTTTTACTATGTCTCAAGTGTTAATCGATGCGATGGGGAAACCTTGCCCTTTACCTTTACTGCTACTTAAGAAATCGATGAAACAAAATAGTGCACCTCAGCAATTTTTATTAAAAGCTTCAGATCCGAACAGTCAAATCGATATTCAACGTTATTGTCAGCTACATAAATTGACATGCGCATTTAAACAAGTTTCGGATTCTGAATTTCATTACGTGATTGAATCTTAGGTATTTTCATCTAAATTAATCATGGATAAATATTGTATTTAAATTTACATTTCACTACCCAAATTCGCTTAATTCTGTATGCTATAAGGATTAAGATGAATGTAATTGGTTTTTTAAACTATTTTCCTATAAGGAGTACTCATGACTGACAGCAGCAATCAATTGATGCCCCTGTCATTGTCTGCGCCCGGGGTCAATTTAGGTGCTTACATTAGTACTGTAAACCAGATCCCTATTTTGACAGCTGAACAAGAAAAAGAGTTAGCTGAACGTTATTTTTATGACCAAGATCTAGACGCAGCTAAAATGCTGGTGATGTCCCACCTTCGTTTTGTTGTGCATATTGCCCGCAGTTACGCAGGTTACGGCTTACCTCAAGGCGATTTAATCCAAGAAGGTAATTTAGGCTTGATGAAAGCTGTAAAACGCTTCGATCCTAATATGGGAGTACGCTTAGTTTCTTTTGCAGTACATTGGATTAAAGCTGAAATCCACGAATATGTGATTCGTAACTGGCGTATTGTTAAAATTGCGACAACTAAAGCTCAACGTAAACTGTTCTTCAACTTAAGAAGCTTAAAAAAATCGAGCAAGAAATTAACGCTCGAGGAAGCGCAATCTATTGCGGCTGATTTAAATGTAACAGCTGAACAAGTTCTTGAAATGGAAGGCCGTTTAACAGCTTATGACGCAGCCTTCGAAGCTCAATCCGATGAAGATGATGAAAGCTCAGTTCATGTCGCTCCTGCGCTTTACTTAGAGGATAATCGTTATGATCCTGCTCGTTTAGCAGAGGAAGAAGATTATGAATCTCAGAGCACCTCTGCTTTACATGAAGCAATGGATCAGCTGGATGATCGTTCACGCAATATTTTACAGCGCCGCTGGTTAGATGATGATAAGTCTACGTTGCATGAACTAGCAGCCGAATATAATGTTTCCGCTGAACGTATTCGCCAGCTTGAAAAAAATGCCATGGACAAGATCAAGATCGCCATGTCATCAAATTAATACGATTACAAAAAAAGAGCTATAAGCTCTTTTTTTGTATTTCACGATATGCAAATTTAAAAAAATCCTACGTCATGTATGCTATCGTATGACGCAATTTTTGATTGGGAATAACCTGATGTGGATCTCAATATCAGCCATTAATTTAGCGCTTGCCGTAATGCTGGGTGCTTTCGGCGCTCATGGCCTTAAAGCTCGTGCAACCGAAGCCCAACTGACATGGTGGCAGACTTCAACTGATTATTTCTTTTATCATGCAATAGGATTATTAATACTCGCACTCATACCGAAAATAATTCCAAACTTTTCAACTCAATTCAGTTTTATCTTCATCCAGTTCGGTATCATTTTATTTTGTGGATCTCTATATCTCATGGCTTTAGGACTCCCACGCGGGTTGGGTGCAATTACACCTCTTGGTGGAGCATTGATGATTATTGGCTGGCTACTTTTAGCATGGCAATCATTCAAAATTCAGCATTAAATTGAAGGTCATCCAATGAATATATTTTTAAATGGCGAGTCGATTCAAACGCAATGCCAAAACTTATTAGAACTGGTTCAAGAATTATCGCTTGAAGGTAAACGATTTGCTGTTGAAAAAAATGAAATGATCATTTCAAAAAGCAAACTGGCAGATACCCCTATTTCAGATGCTGACCGTATAGAAATAATTCATGCTGTTGGCGGTGGTTAACTCGGAGTAAATATGGAAGATAGTCCGTTGATCATAGGATCACGTTCATTTAGTTCACGACTATTAGTGGGTACTGGAAAATATAAGGATATGCAGGAAACTGACTTAGCCATCCAAGCCAGTGGTGCTGAGATCGTTACTGTTGCAATCCGTCGCGTAAACATTGGTCAAAATCCAGATCAACCTAACCTGCTCTCAGTGATTCCACCGGAAAAATACACCATTCTTCCCAATACAGCTGGTTGCTTTGATGCCAATAGTGCCATTCGCACTTGTATGCTCGCACGTGAACTTTTAGATGGTCACAATTTAGTCAAGCTTGAAGTATTAGGTGATGAAAAAACGCTTTATCCTAATATTACTGAAACCTTAAAAGCTGCAAGAACATTGATCGATGATGGTTTTGAAATCATGGTTTATACCTCTGATGATCCTATCGTCGCGCAAGAACTTGAGAATATGGGCTGTGTCGCTATTATGCCTTTGGGGAGTTTAATTGGTTCTGGTTTAGGTATTCTTAATCCACATACCATTTCTATCATCAAAGAAAATGCCAAAGTCCCTGTCTTGGTGGATGCTGGGGTTGGTACAGCTAGTGATGCTGCTATTGCGATGGAATTAGGTTGTGATGGCGTACTCATGAACACTGCGATTGCTGCTGCACAGAATCCGATTCTAATGGCTTCTGCCATGAAAAAAGCCGTTGAAGCTGGACGCGAGGCTTATCTTGCTGGTCGTATGCCACGCAAACGTATGGCAAATGCAAGCTCTCCAGAAACTGGATACTTTTTTAAATAAAAAAAACCCACTTTTTAAAGTGGGTTTTTTCTTAACTCACTCGACGATACAAAGGATCATCCAATCCGTCAATTTTGATAAAGTTAGGTAAAACTTTTATTCTTTCAATCCAAGCGCGTACATTTGGATAAGGCTCTAGAGAAATATCACCCATCGGTGCTAACGCGACATAGACAAACACTGCGATATCCGCAATAGTTGGTCTATTATTCGCTAACCATTCACGGTCTTTGAGCACACCATCTAAAATAGCCAAAGATTTGTGACCACGTATTTTCGCCTCTTTAAATGTTTGCTCGGTACTTTCTAATCCCAAACCATTGTATGGACCTTTGAAAGACAATATCGCGCGTGCCGTGAAAACCCCTAATTGCACCCAACTGGCAGCAAAGGCAAGCCAATCTACAATTTTAGCTTGTTTACTAAATCTTCAGACCACCATGTGTTTTATCTAAATATTTACCTGCTAAATACACCAAAATTGCGGCAGAATCAGTTAAAACAATATCGCCATCTACTAATGCTGGCACTTCGCCTTTAGGATTAATTTTTAAAAATTTCTCACTATGCTGTTCATCACTGAAATAATCTAGTTCTACAATTTCAAGATCCACTTTCAATAATGCTGCTAACAGACGTACTTTATAACTGTTACCTGATTCGTTGTAAGAATATAATTTCAAACTCATTTTTTAGTCCAACAATTTAAATACAAAATATAAATATCAGATTTAAATCAGCAACTTAAATAATGTTTAGTTCAAAAAATATCATGAATAACGATATCTTATTTAATGAATTACCACTGAATCTGAAACGAATGATGATGAAAAATTTGTCTTTTTAATGCTCTCTATTTCTGAAAAATATTTGTGAAATTTCTTTGAAAATTTTAGAGTAAAAAAGAGCCTTTCGGCTCTTTCTCGAAACAAACGGAACGAAACCTTACCTGTTAAGGAATCAATCCTTCATCTCGCATCGCAATCTGTACAGACTGACGCTCTGCAACTTTATTGCGTATATGAATAATATTTTTATAAGGACTCAAGTCATGTTCAATATGATTAGACCAATTGGTGAGTACAAATAAGTACGCATCTGCAGGTCCAAAATTATCATCTACCAAATAATCATTAGTAGATTCACCAATTGTTTTATCAATGAATGTCAGTAAACGATCAACTTCGGCATACGCTTTTTGTTTAGCATCGTCAGTGAGTGGTGCACCAAAAAACACTGCATAAGCATCGTGTAATTCAGAATTTAGATAACCAAGCCACTCCAGTACTTTTGCTCGACCTAATCCAGAAGGTGGAATTAAATCTTGAGCAGGATCATGCTGTGCCAAAAATGGTAAAATTGCGACATTTTCCGTTAAAATTAAGCCAGGATTAATTTCTAGCGCCGGCACATAGCCTTTAGGATTAATTGCGAAGTAATCTTCGCCTTTTTCAGTGGTATGAGTTTTAAGATCAACACGAACCAAATCAAAATCAACATTAATTTCATTTAAAATAATATGCGCTGCGAGTGAACATGCACCTGGCGAATAATACAACTTCATACTTTTTCCTTGTTATCTAACTACTATCATTTTTAAATTGCTTCACGCTTTTTTTCAATAAGAACTGTTTTTTAAATTGCAAGCAAGCGTAAACATCGATGATCTCCTTATGAATATTGTGCAGATTGAATTAATTTTCAAGCTTTTTTCAGCTTTTATTTGTGTGATGTTTTACCATAGCGCTGCTACATCTTTGTGAAAGGCAAATTGTGATTTATTTAAAGAAAGATCAGTGGTTTTCTAACATTCGAACCGACGTACTTGCAGGCTTGGTCGTAGGTTTAGCTTTGATTCCAGAGTCAATCGCATTTTCGGCAATTGCTGGCGTTGATCCTCAGATAGGTCTGTATGCCTCATTCTGTATAGCTGTTACGATCGCCTTCTTTGGTGGTAGGACTGCTATGATTTCGGCTGCTACAGGTGCGATGGCGCTGCTGATGATCATTCTTGTTAAAGAACACGGATTACAATATTTATTGGCAGCTACGATTCTGACAGGTGTAATTCAAATTATCGCTGGATATCTCAAAGTCGCAAAACTCATGCGTTTTGTTTCCCAGTCAGTGGTCTATGGTTTCTTAAATGCTTTAGCGATTCTCATTTTTATCGCTCAATTTCCAGAAATTGCTCAAATGAATAGCTTAGGCTATATATTTTTAGCGATTGGTTTATTGGTCATTTACGCATTTCCCTATTTACCCAAAATCGGAAAAATCATACCATCGCCATTAGTGTGTATTATTGTACTCAGTGTATTGGCACTTCTACTTGGCGCTGACATGAGAACAGTCAATGATTTGGGTACATTTCCAGATACCTTGCCTGTATTTTTAATTCCTGAAATTCCATTCAATCTCGACACTTTACTTATTATTTTACCGTACTCTCTCACGCTCGCCACAGTTGGTTTGCTTGAGACCATGATGACTACGACTGTGATTGATGAAATGACTGAGTCTGAAGGAGATCGTCATCAAGAATGTCGCGGTCAAGGGATCGCGAACATGGTAAGTGGCTTTATGGGGGGTATGGCTGGATGTGCAATGATCGGTCAATCCATCATCAATGTCAGCTCAGGTGCTAGAACAAGATTATCGACATTAGTGGCTGGTGTTTTTTTGCTATGTCTCGTGGTCTTCTTTAAAGATTGGTTGGCTTATATTCCTATGGCTGCTTTAGTCGCCATTATGATCATGGTCGCGTTCACCACATTTAATTGGGATTCAGTAAAAAATTTCCGCAAACATCCCGTGCAAAGTAATGTTGTCATGCTTACTGTCGTGGTGATTGTTCTTGCAACACATAACCTTGCTCTAGGCGTATTGATTGGTGTAATTCTGTCAGCCCTATTTCTCATTAATAAACTCGAGAGTGAAGTAAAAGTTCAATCTGAATTAGAAAATCACGTGCGCTACTATACGGTAAAAGGTCAAATATTTTTCAGTAGCGCAGAAATTTTTTATGCATTTTTTGATTTCAAAGAAGATATCAAGCAAGTAGAAATAGATCTCAGCTATGCTCATATTTGGGACATCACTTCTGTCAATATGTTAGCGAATATCGTGGCTAAATTTGAAGCTCAAGGGACTCAGGTACGTGTGATTGGTTTAAACCAAGCGAGCGTAACATTGATAGAACGTATCTCAAATACTTAAAAAAAGAGCCAAATGGCTCTTTTTTATTACTAAGTTTTAGGAATGGTTTCTGCGTCTCCAACCAATCAAGGCTAACAGGCTTAATCCTAAAATGGATAACCAGTTCAACGAACCACCACCTGACGTAGTGTCACGCTGTGGCTGCTCAGCATTTGTTGAGCTGTTAAGTTCTAAGTCGACAATCACTGGATCATGATCAGAAGATCTAAATGCATGATTTACATAAAAGAGCGACTTCTGCTCTGTAGTCTTAAATTCTTCGTTATAGTCTAGGTTCGTTGGCTCATCAGCGTTAATGTGCCATACAAATGCACGCTTAACCGCAGGAAAGAGCGAAGCATCAGCTAAAGCATGATCCAAATTACCTGCTCCACCAAATCCAGCTTTGTTACTGTCGACACCAAATACATAGGTATACGCCTGTTCGCCGAGCCCTACAACTTTGTCCGCCAGTACATTCGTATAATTAGCACGCTCTAAAGCCAAAATTGGATCTTCTTTTGCATAACTATTTAAATCACCAATCAAGAGCGTATTCGTATGACCTGTAATTTGCGTTGGATTCTTTGCAATCCACTGCATAAGTTGTTGTACCGCTTTAACTCGTGTCGCATTCCAACACCCCTGACCATCACCTTGATCCGCATCAGCAGATTGATCATTTGAAGGACAACTTCCTTTAGACTTCAAATGATTCGGAATAACCGTAAAGATTTTACCGCCACTCACTGGTTGAAAACTTTGAGCAAGGGTCACTCGATTTCTTTGTGACTGGTCATCAAACACTGCAGCAGCGTTAACAGGTTTTACACGCTTACTGTTGTAAATAATCGCAACAGCAATCGCATCATCACCTAATCGATTTGAATTTGGCGGAGTGATATATTTCCACTCCGATCCAAGTGCTCGTGTTAAATATGCAATGGCACTATTTTCACCATAACCATTATTCGCAATTTCCATTAAACCAAATACATCAGCATCGATTTCTTTCATTGCACTGACTATTTTGGCATGTTGCTTCTCAAACTCAGCTTTGCTGCTAGCACCTCGCTCAGTTGGAAAACCATTTAAGCCATTGTCATAGTTCAAAACATTGAAAGCCACGACACGGGTTTGGTTTGAATTTTTCTGAATCATCGGTGGCCGCGGGTTGTTCGCTTTAATTTGGATTTGAGTACGACCTTGTACAGGTTGAATACGCCAAGAATTAAATCGATATTCTAGAATACCCTCAACAGCATTTAACTGATCACCTGCACGTAGGGTATTTAAAGCACTAAACTGACTTGGCAGTGTAGGCGTTAAATTTTGTGCATTATATCCATCATCAAGTTCAATTTTGGACAAAAGATTTTTTTGCGCCAATGCCGTTGCTTCTGCTGATTTAGCTGGATAAATATTGGTCGGCATAAACAAACGTCCTAGACTTAATGACAGTTGTCCGTAGCGACCATAATTGTAATTTTCACTTACCGTTAATGTTTGAGGTATTTTAACCAACATACCTTGATAACGCTTTGGCGCATGCCCTGAAGCGTTAGTTAAACTCTCAAATGGTAACTCGATTGATAATGGCGTTATCCAAGCACTTGCCGCTTGATTACAAGTTAAAATATTTTCGGATAAATTATCAATCTGTAACTGATTTTGATATTCAGTTAATCGACCTTTAAGAACGACTTCTTCTCCGACTTTTCCTCCTTTTATAGGACTTGAAGCAGGAGCATATACAAAAATCGCGTTAGTTAGATCGGGTTTTGCTTTGGCATCAGGGGTTTGGATATAGAAACCTGAGAATCCATTCGCATAACGATAATCCGCAGTAATCACCCCCTTCACAGTATAGTTTTGATTCTTAGCTGCTTGTGAGAGTTCAGCGATAGGTGTATTCGCAGAGTTACAACTTAGAGTCGTCGGAGATGGCTCTATTGGTTCATTTGTACTAATCGCTAAATACTGGTTAAAAGCATTGCGATCCGACCATTTAGCCCACTCTTTTTGAATTTCAAAGGGTGCAGATGGATCTATCGAAACGACATCATGTGTTTTCTTTGTACGTTCAAAGCTTAAACCGGTTGCCCAGTTTTGCTGTGTTCCAATCGCACCAAAACGGTCGACAGCCACATTGTTTTTATAGAGAACAATTGCATCATCGCCATTAAATGAAAGGTTAGCAGTTTGCTGAACAGCTTCACCCAATTCAGTTTTTAAATTTGAATGTCCAATTAAAAAGTGCTGCTGAGCCGTTAAAGTTCCTTGCAGCTTGACCGTCAAATTCGCAGTGGTTTGACCATTCGGAAATATTTTTAATTGATACGCGGATAAATCAACAACACCTCCATCTGGATTGTATAGTTCAATACCTTTCTTGTTGTTATTACCATCCACATACTGGCTGATCATGAGTTCAGCATACGACGTTGAACTAAATCCGATCAAACATAAAGATAATGTGAGTTTATTGAACACCCATTTGTTTAGCGTTATTTTATTCATTTTAAGTCTTATTCATTGTTCATATTATTTTCCAAGCCTAGTGTACAGGCATGACAAGTTGATGAACAATTCATGACATTTTGAAAAAGTTCATGAATAGATCGACAAATCATTGATAGCTACGTAGCGCTTTCAGGTAGAAAAAGGTTTGACTTAGGAGTCTCAGGTCTTAAAATACCGCATTCGAATTTTTTCTCATTTGCCAAAGTTATGTCGAACGATCAATTAGACCCGCAAGTTGTAGAATTAGACAACTTGAACGAGCATCGCGAAATTGTCACATTTATGCGCCGTTCATCTCCGTTGAATACTTCTCAACGAACTGCGCTTGAACAATATGGTCACTTAATTTTGGAATATCCTGTTGGTGATTTACGTCAGCAATTTGAGCATCCTGAACGTCCATTGACGGTTGAAATCGGTTTCGGTATGGGGCGCTCTCTTGTACTTATGGCAAAAGCCAATCCTGAACGCAATTATGTCGGCATTGAAGTACATGTTCCCGGCATTGCACAATGTGTATATGAAGCGGGTATGGCTGGTTTGACAAACTTACGTTTACTTGATGCGGATGCAATTCAAGTTTTGCGTGAAATGCCAGATAACAGTATCAATGCAATTCAACTTTATTTCCCCGATCCTTGGCAGAAAAAACGTCACCATAAACGTCGCTTCGTCTCACACGATCGTATGCCTTTAGTTGAAGAAAAACTTGAAATGGGTGGAACATTCCATGCTGCGACCGATTGGGAACCCTATGCAGAATGGATGTTAGATGTATTAGATAACCGTCCTCGTTTAGAAAATATGGCGGGTAAAGGTAACAGTTATCCTCGTCCTGACTGGCGTCCTCAAACTAAGTTTGAACGTCGTGGAATTGATGAAGGCCATAAAATTAACGACTTCTTATTTAAAAAGATTCAATAATAAAAAACAGGACTTAAGTCCTGTTTTTTATTCTGATTGTCTTTTATAAATTTGGTCACTCACCACACTATACACTTGGCTTAAATCCGTACGCCCAGCCTGCGCCAGCATCTCTTGATGCATATGGATAATGTTTTGATCACCACGCATCGCTGGACCAGTTTGCACCTGTTTTGGGGGATTTAAAGTCGCTTTTTTCGCAGTTTCCAAAATCAATGGGTACAATAAATTAAAATCGACTTTTTGTGCATCTACGAGCTGCTTAGCGACGTCATAGCAGTAGTTGGTAAAGTTACACGCGAAGACAGCTGCTAAATGCAAACTCAAGCGCTGTGTTGAGTCATATTGATAAACCTTTTGACTGAACTCTTTTGCCATTTGAGTCAAGGATGCTAAATCTTGGTCGCTCATCGCTTCAACGAATATTGGCGTACTCAACCAATCAATTTGACTTTCAAAGCTAAAGGTTTGCAGGGGGTAAAACACACCCGCACGTTCATGATATTGCGTGATTTTAGAGATATGGGTACTGCCAGACGTATGTACAATTAAAGCCTGAGGAAGCTGTTTTGCAACTTTTTCAGCAACTTCTTCAATTGCTTTATCACTCACCACCAATAATGCAATATCAACGGTGTTTTCGAGATCTTCAATTGCATTGCATGGTCTAGCTCTTACTAAAGCCGCCAACAAATTGGCTTTAGATTGCTCTCGACTAAACACTTGGACAATCTCATGATGTTGACTCAATACCTGAGCCAAATGATGAGCTACGCGCCCTGCTCCAATCACACTAATACGCATATCGCTTCCACATATATTCTGTATACCTAAGCATGCCGATAAAAAAAGGGCGAATCAATTCGCCCTTTTGCTATATTGTAATGAATTAATTAAACACATTGTTTAGGTACACAATTCTCTCATTGGTCTTTTGAATGAAACATTTAGAATATTGCATCTCAACATTTATTTGATTCATTTCATTATCCCAATATTGATAATGTTGCTGATAAGTTTCACGTTCTTTTTCTGGGATACTTTCAATTGACTTTTGAGAGACCACTTTACAGTCCACGTCACGACGTTCGAACCATTCAGTTTGATCGCTCTTTAGCCGCTCTTTTTGTTCGCTGCTCAAATTATCCCAAGTTAAATTAAGTCGCTCGACAGCTCGTGCTTGCTCTTTATCTAAATCAGATTTTCTCAATTGCATGGCTTTAAGTGCCAAGGCCTTTTGTTTTTGTTGTACAGCCTCATATTCTTCGTAAGCTTTTGATTCATTCTGATTTGCTTTACGAAATGCTTCAAATTGAACAGCATATCTCGTCATACTTGCAGCAATATCTAACAATGCATTATCAGGTTGTACACTCAGCATTAAACCTTCTTTATCTGTCTTGGTAATCTCATAATTCAAAGTGCCTGTGAGCTTATCTTGCCCATAACTGATATTGCCATGAACATCATTAATCCAATGTTTGAGCGTATAACTACCTTCGTCATGTTCACATTCATATTCGCAAGGTTTTTCAAGGTATGCATTTTCAGCACGACGTTGAAGCCCCTTCGGCAGGTGGATAACCAACTGGCTTGAACAGGTCAGTTTGTTTATTGCATTTGAAGGATCATTCGTTGTTGTAATCGACTTGAGTTCAAATCTAAGCGATGAGTTGATTTGGGAAAGTAATTTTAAATCTGACTCATACTGATCTGTTGCTTTTAAATGACGATCTAAAATGTTGTTATATTCCTGTTGCGCAAAGCGTTCAATTTCTTTGACATTCGTAGGAGAAGTACAACTCCAATCAGCAATTTCTACATTCTGTGAGGTGTCTTTGCTTTTCTTATTCAGATCACAACCTGCAACGAAGATGGTAGAGATAATCAAAGCCAATTTAATCTTATACGTCATTTTTTATACCGCATATTTATAATTTTGACATATTTAATCAAATTAAAAACAACAACTCCATCACATTTTTATTTTTTTAAAATTTGATGCGTAAAAGCTAACGCTCAACAACCCTGTTTAATCAATGCCTAACTTAGAGTGAAAATTTTTTGCTGTAATTCAGATGTTCGACTAATCGCCATATTTGTTTCGCAATTCAATCGAAAAACTTCAGGATTATCGGCGCCTTCACTATTTAGTTTGCATTCTAAATTACGCTTTTTAGCCCACAGTTCTTGCTCATATTGTATTTTTTGGCGTGCTTGAAGTGAAGCTCTATTCCATACAGAATTTAGATCCTCATTGGCTTGATCTAATTTAAGTTGTGCTTCAGCAATAAGAATAGATTGATAATCGTCTGATGTTTTATTTTGATTATTTAAAAGTGCTTGTTTCTTTTGACGATCTAACGCTAAAGCCGTCAAACGTGAAGGTTTTAAATGTGCATCTATTAGAACTTTTTGCATAAAGCTGGTGAAATGTAGTGCATTCACCAATTGTACAGTTACTTCATGCTCTGAAATTCGTACACTATAATTTAACTCAGTAGAGATCTGATTGTTCTCAAAGTTTAATTGAGAAAGTGCAGCTGATTCTAAAACATTTGACTCTCGATTTAATGCGCGCGATACATCAGCATCCGTCAGATAATTTGATGGTAGTTCAGCAATGATTCTTGCTGTACAGATCGTCTGATCAGAGGATCTCATTTTCTTTATTTTATCAATGTTTTCAATTTTAAATTGAACTGGTTTCAAACTACGCTGTAAGAGTTGACCATCTATAATAACTTGATCATTTTCTATAATGCTTTTGAGTTGAGTCGCTGAGATATTCGCGATGTCTTTATGGATGACTTGTTCGAGTTTTAATTGCACTTCAGGTTGATCACAACGATTAAAAGCATACATGATTGAATACACTTGTTGGCATCCTGACAACACACCAACCATGCACAATGTGGTCAATGTTTTCATCTGAAGTTTCATGCTACTCCCCCAATCAAACTCAAGCTCTTAATACCAAATCTCATTGGTTTTTTTATTCTTCTTGAAGCTCTCAGTTAAATTTTATTAAAAAAAGATCTACATAAAATATACTGAATCATGAATTATTCAATCATCCAAAATAAAAAAGGCCGATATTAATCGACCTTTAAACGATTGAATTCACATTATTTTATGAAAGTACGAATTACCTTACCTTTGACTTTTAGATTAATCAATGGTGTATTTTTACCTTGAGAAATAATAGAAGATTTATCAAGTGTCCATTCCAAATCTGGATCAACTAGCACCCATCCAGCCTGTGCTTTCCATGTCTCAGTCATTTGTGCGACAGCAGCTGGCGCACTCGTTACTTTTTCAACCCACTCTAATGGACTAAATAAACCTTCTTCAATCAATTTGATTCCAAAAGGAACATACGAGTCAAACGCAGTAAAACCTGGCAAAGTCTCTGCAAAAGGTGCCATTTTTGCAGAACTACTGAGTGGTTCATGATGCGTACAAATCGCGTCAATTACCCCAGATTTTACCCCCTGACGAAGTAACTCTTTATCAGATTCTGAACGCAAAGGTGGACGTACATGTGCCAAGGAATTGAATCCATCAATTAAAGATTCCGTAAGATGTAACTGATGCATTGCAACATCACACGTGACTGGCAATCCTTTTTCCTTCGCGATACGTATTAACTCAACCGAAGCACCACAAGACAGTAATCCGAAATGTGCGCGGACTTTTGTCGCCTCTATCATTAATAGATATTTTGCGATCGCGACCGTTTCTGCCAAAGCAGGAATCATTGGTAAACCTTGGCGTGAAGCAATAAAGCCTTCATGCACACAGCCATCTTTCGCAATTTGAGGCTCTTCAGCATAGAATACGACAGTTAAATTCAAACCTGCAGCATATTCAAGCGTACGAAGCACCACATCGTCATTCGCAAAAGGTGCATTTGCATTTGATACAGCAGTACAACCACCCTTTTTTAAACCCGCCATGTTGGCAGGTTGATTTCCTTGAAGCCCTTGTGTTTGTGCACCTATCACCTCTAGGTAAATTCCGCCATCTAACATTGCCTTTTCAACAAGACCATGAATTAAAGCGCCATTGTCCTGAACGATAGGTTTTGAATCTGGTGGGGTAAATACATGTAAAATGCCATTTTCACGTGCTGCTTTACCTTCAGATTTCAACGTTCCATGTTGTTGTTGACCTGGCTCTCGTAAACGTGCACACAAATCAACCATCGTTGGCATCAGCCATTTGCCTTGCCCATCGATGCTTTCATGAACCTCAGAAGTCGCTTCGATACGTTTTCCATCTTGAATAAAAATAGTTTCTATTTGATCAGTTTGAGCAATTGGATCTAGGACGCGTACATTTTCGACTTTAACAATAGACATGACTGATTCCTTATAACGCAACTGCTTCAATTAAACCTTGTTCTTGTAACTGACCCTGCATCGCCAGCGCGAGAACTGCCATACGCACTGCAATACCATTGGTCACCTGATTCAAAATCACTGATTGAGGACCATCTGCAATACTTGAATCAATCTCAACACCACGATTCATCGGTCCTGGATGCATCACGATACAATCAGGTTTGGCCAAAGCCAAACGCTCTTTGTTCAAACCATACATTTTGTAAAATTCAGCTTGTGAAGATAATGCAGGAGAATCGATACGTTCATTTTGAATACGTAAAGTAATGATGACATCACAATCCTTAATCCCAGCTTCCATATTGTTAAATAGGCGAACACCTTCACCATATTCATCGAAGCCATAAGGAAGTAAAGTATTCGGCGCAATCACACGAATATCTTTACAACCTAATGTTTGCAATGCAGCCACATCAGAACGTGCAACTCGTGAATGTTTAATATCCCCAATGATCGCAATGGAAATATCTTCAAATTTTTTATTGGTTTCACGACGAATCGTAAGCATATCCAACATTGCTTGTGTTGGATGCGCATGACGTCCATCACCCGCGTTGATAATCGCAACAGTTGGACAAACATCCTTCGCAATAAAATGTGCAGCACCTGATGAAGAATGTCGAACAACAAAGATATCGGCCGCCATTGCTTCTAAATTCCACAATGTATCTCTCAGTGTTTCGCCTTTAGAAGTACTTGAGCGGGCAATATCAATATTGAGTACGTTGGCAGAAAGACGTTTTGCCGCTGCTTCAAATGTAGTTCGTGTACGTGTCGAATTTTCAAAAAACAGGTTCATTACAGTTTTGCCTTCAAGCATATTATTGGTAATGAGCTGATTTTGGTCATTAAAAAAGGACTGTGCAGTGTCCAATATTTTTGTAAGAGTTTCTTTTGAAAGGCCTTCGATGGTGAGGAAGTGTTTGAGATTCCCATCTTGGTTGAGTTGAATCTGGCTCGGTGTATGCAATGCAGCGAAGTGCATGAGAGATTCCTTATACGTTAAGTCAACGTATTATACAGATTCTAAAATGATTTGGCAGTGACCCACACGGCAGCTGATCAATAACTAACTTAATCACGACTTATGGTGTTTCATAAAAATTTTCAAAAACTTAATTTAACCAAAAGCATTCCATTGAAATCGTCTAAATCCTTAAAAATAAGGCTCATAACTCCTAGATAAAAGCTTGTTTATCTTTATTTTCATACATATATTCAATCAAATTTCCCTGAAATAGTGAGTTAGATTTTAAAAATAGAAATTTCAACAAATGATCTACTCATGGTTTTATGGATATGTTAAAAAATGAGTGAGACACATCTGTATAGCAATCACGATTAAAAGACTTCCCATCACCCTATTCAAAATTCTTGCTCGATTTGCCACATTAAGAAACTGAGCCAATTTTTCCCCTGCATATCCCCAAAGCCATAAAGAGACATAGCAGACCATAAAATAAATCAAAACAAAAAGCGCTAAATAAACACTATTCTCTGAAGCTGAAAATAGGGCTGTACCTGAAACGGCGGCAATCTAAGCTTTTGGATTCAGCCACTGCATTAACGCACCTTGCGTAAAATTTGGAATCTTCTCTAGATCTTTGTGATCTGTTCGAATTTTTCGCCTTTAGCGCTTAAAATATTCCAGCCAATCCAAACCAATAGAGCCGTTCCTAACAGCGCAATAGCATCCAAAAGAACCGGATACGATAAAATAATCTGATATAGACCAAAGCAAACTGCTGCAAGTAAAGCAGTAAATCCAATGGCTGCACCTGAAATAAAAGCAAAAGTTTTTCGAACACCAAAGTTCATACTGCTACTGAGAATAGTTAAATTAACAGGTCCAGGAGAGATAGACATCGATAATGAAAAAGTAAACATAGAGAAAATTAAAGCCAGCATATTTTTTTATCTTTTAGTGTTTTTTAGTTTTATGGGGCTATATCAACCAGTTTCAATCAATCTTTAAATTTAAATTATTTTTAAAATGGTTGTATCAGCGCATTAAAGCAGTTTTAAAATCAAAAATAAGTTAAAATACGCGATTGCTTTATTTGTCTTTGGGAATGTTCATGAATTCTAAACCTCGTCTTTCTACATATTGGGTTACCTGTGCAGATGGGCTTGAAACCTTACTTCAAGAAGAAATTGAAGGTTTAGGAGTACAAAACGTTGAACGTTTCCCTGGGCGATTGGTTTTCAAAGGTCAATTGGCTGATGCCTACCGCATTTGTATGTGGTCTCGTCTTGCATCACGTGTTTTGACGCCTATCCATACGTTTGAAGTTGAATTTACTCACGATGCACGCGATGTAGCTGAAGAACTCTACGAAGGTGCAAATAGTTTTGACTGGTCGCTTATTTTTGCACCTCAAAGTACATTTGCTGTGCGTTTACATGTCGAACGTGAGATCAAAGTCAACAGCCAATTCGCCACCTTACGTGTGAAAGACGGTATCGTAGATTCCTTCATGGAGGCTGTCGGTAAGCGTCCAAGCATCGATATCAAACAACCAGAAATAACCATTTACGCTTTGGCTGGTAAAAAAGAACATACTTTCTGTTTAGATTTGTCTGGCGATTCATTGCATAAACGTGGCTATCGCCACTATATGACTGATGCACCGATCAAAGAAAACTTGGCTGCAGCCATTCTTCAACATGCAAAATTAATTGAAAATAATCCAGATATTGTTCTTGATCCAATGTGTGGTTCAGGCACATTCATTATTGAAGCTTTAATGATGTTAACTGACCGCGCGCCTGGTTTGGTTCGTCGTTTTGGCTTTAATGGCTGGAATGGTCATGATCATGATCTTTGGATGCAAATTAAAGGTGAAGCTGCGGAACGTCACAAGGTTGCCTTAGAAAAACCGCTTCCAAAATTCTATGCCTTTGACGCAGATTGGGAAGCAGTAAAAGCAACCAAAAATAATATCCGCGCTGCAGGATTTGAGGCATTGCTCGATCAAATTCAAATTGAAGAGCGCACCCTTTCTGATTGGCCAGATTTTAAGGCAGAAGGTAAATCTGTGGTCGTTGTCACTAACCCACCTTATGGTGAGCGTCTTGGTGATAAAGGCTCTAGCCGTTCATTCTATCTTGGTCTATCTGGCTTACTTCAAAAGAACTTTGCCAACCAAACTGCCGCAGTTATTGCAGCTCAAATTGAACAAGCAGACGTGTTGGCATTTAGCGAAACTCAAACGCTTCGCTTAATGAATGGTAAGCTACCTATTTATATTCGCTCAGGTAAGATTAAGCCACCTGTTGTGACACAACCTTTCTTAGCCAATTGGCAACCACTTCAATTCGATAAAATTGAAGGTGCTGAAGATTTTACAAATCGTTTGCAAAAGAATATGCAGAATTTGAAAAAATGGGCAGTGAAAGAAAATATCTATTGTTTGCGAATTTATGATGCTGATCTACCAGACTTCAATGTCGCTGTAGATCTATATGGTGACCGATTGCATGTTCAAGAATATGCCCCACCAAAATCAATCGATCCTGAAAAAGCGAAAAAACGTTTTAATCTTGCTTTGCAAGCAATCCGTGCTGTCACAGGTTTGGGCCGTGATGCCATTTTTATCAAGACTCGTGCTCGTCAGGAAGGTAAAAACCAATACACCAAACAAAGTACTGCCTCTAAACGCTTTATCGTTCAAGAAGGCAAAGCGAAAATTTTGGTTAACCTCACAGATTATTTGGATACTGGCCTTTTCCTCGATCATCGCCAAATTCGCTTACGCATCGCTGCTGAAGCGAAAGGTAAACATTTCCTTAATCTATATAGTTATACCTCAACTGCAAGTTTACATGCTGCGTTAGGTGGTGCTGCGAGCACGACCAGTGTCGACCTTTCAAATACTTATTTGAACTGGTCTAAAGAAAACTTTGTCTTAAATGGTTTAACAGTTGATCATGCTGACCAACAACACCAGTTCTTTGCCAGCGATTGTTTTGAATGGTTAAAAGAAGGTCATGAACAATATGACTTAATCTTTATCGATCCGCCAACGTTCTCGAACTCTAAAAAATTCCATGGTACGTTTGACGTTCAACGTGATCACTTATCCCTGATTAAACGTGCAATGAATCGCTTAACCACTGGTGGTACACTGTATTTCTCAAATAACTATCGTGGTTTTGAATTAGATGACGAAATCAAAGCGTTTTATGACATTGAAGAACTCACCCATGAAACAATTGGTCTAGACTTTAAACGTAATACTAAAATTCACCGTTCATGGAAAATTACACATCTTCAAGCCTAATGATTAGAGAGCTTGACCAATAAAAAAGGGCAATTCGTTTGCCCTTTTTTATTTTCTTAAATTTTTTGAAGGTGAATATTCCTTTGTCACAATAATGGTTGGATCTGTTGAAACATAGACAGTACGTGGTAGCGTATCATAAGGATAATACGTCAGTGGTTTAATGGTTTTGCTAATCTGCTCAGGATCTGCTTTTTTGCTCAATTCAAAATCAGAAACTGCATTTGAAACCAATTGCTTCTGATTAAATTCTTCTGCTTGAGTCTGAGCCAAATGTTGTTGATTTTGTATTTGTACCTCAGCGCTCTGTGATACTTCTTTTTTTAATTCTTGCACTAAATTTTCATTCAAATTCTGATCAATCACTTGCTGTTCGATGAGTTCAGATTCATCTAATTGCTGTGCAGTTGCCCATTGGAAACCACACATCAGCATGCTAGAAATTAAAATTGACCGTCGAAAAGTAACACTTATAAATTCCATTTTTTATCTCGAGAATTATTATTGTAATTTTATTTATATATTTATTAATTACAGCTAATCAAGTGCGTTCACCCGCATTCCGATGAACGCACTATATTCTTAAATACGACTCACTTCAAAGTAAGAGTATTTAGAACGATCAATCACGTCATAGGGTTTACTTTCATAACTATGAAGCGTGTGAACTGCTTTCATTTTATGTGATGAACACTGCTCTAGAACTTGCTTACGTGGATCATTCTCAACAACTGTCACACAAAATGATGTTTTACCCTGAGCCTTCACTAATGTGTTGACATTGGTCAGCATAAACTTTAGTACGTCTAACGCACTTGGATCACAGAGGAAACTATGCGTCATGAGATAATCAAAGGATTGCCCTTCTTCGGGAAGCGTTAACTGTCCAGTAATACGAGCATAAGTGTTATAGACAGGTTTTAACAGTTTTAACGTTGTAGAATAACTCGCCACTTTAGTTTGTTTGAAATCTTTTTGATCCCATAAACCAAATAAACCTACGATTTTATGATCTGAATTGAGCACTAAATGAAAGTCTTCTAACCTCAACCCATACCAAAAAGGATGATTAGCTTCCAATAACACTTTAAAGTCATAATCAGGTAAAAAATTATAATGGGACGCCATTTCTTGTATAAAACCATTGACCGCATCAATCTTATCTATGGTCATTGTTTCAAGCCGAAGTTCAGCAGAATGCTTAAACTTAGGCACCTTAGAAATGGTAAAAGTGGTCATCGAATCAAAGATATAAGGTAAAGCGTATCCTTCTCTTTCACGATGCATCATATTACGAGCTACTTTATTATCTTCTAAAATCACACTTTGAAAGATAATTTCACGAGGGAAACATTCAAAAATGTATTCCATAAATACATTAAACGCTTTTTTACCCCGTGCTGTAAGTTTGATTCTTAAATCTGATACATAGCGTAATTGTTCAGTAACGCCATTGATCCAATACGATTTCCAACCGATGTTCATCATGGCAATAATTTGATCAGGCTGATCTTGATGTACGACAACCAAAATTTCAGGCTTATTATATTGTGCATGTGTAGCCCGAAAATAACTCGGTTTCCGCTCAAATGAAATCACCATACCATTACTCGGCATACTTTCAGAAATCAACTCAATCAATTGAGGATCATCTTGCTCCGCAGCATAACGTAGATAAAATTCAGGCGAGGTTTTTGATCGATATAGTAAATTTTGCTCTGTCATTTTTAAATTCTTAAATAAATTTCATTTTCTTCAATGGTTCTGGCTTGATATTCCCCTCAATCATGCCATTGCGCATTGCGATTGTCTTATATTCATGCCATGCATCTTCCACATGCATCACGCGTGCTTCATCTAATTGCCCTAAATTACGTGCCAATTCATAGTGAAAATTTTGTTTTAGCAATTGATCTAACTGTTGATCGGACGGCTGCCCACTCACACTACCCTCAGAAAGCAAAACATAATAAGGTTTCGATTCAGTCTGTTCTATTCCGAGTAAACTAATGGGTAAAAAACCGTTTTGTTTAAATGTATCGATCACACTCAAAGCAACAGATTGATCAATCTTTTCTCCGACCAAATCAACTGTCATCTTTCGACCAAGAAATTTAAAGCACGGAATGCCCTGATAAAAAGAATCAACCAATAATTCATCATCAATAATGTAGCGTTTTAGGCCAGACCCTGTCGTAATAATCGGACTCACGATTTGACCTGGTTTAAGCTGCCAAGCAGGGTAAATTTGCTGAGTATCTAAATCTTGAAACTCATAAAAATGAGCTTGATACATCAAGGGATAATGATCATCTAAAGGTATAGTCACTACGCCTTCAGTGGCCCAAAGCCCTTTACCTTCAAAACTCACACCCTTAATTGTGGTTTTTAAAATTTGTGCCCAGTGCTGTGCGCTTGCGGTATCCCAAGATGAAATTAAAAATAGCTTTGGCCACAATTTTTTCCAACAAGTCGGATCTTCCAAATCTAATCGTTCTAGAATCTGGCTACGTTTTACTGATTTTTTGATTTTTAAAAAATCTAAACTTTGACGACTCCACTGACCAGTCGATAAAACCTCAACGATTTCACTCTTATTTTCTTGGATAATTTCGATCAGTTGCAGTGCAAAAGTTGGGCTCCACACTGAAATCATGCCGAGATTTTCATCTCTGACTAAATATACAGCCGTAGCGAACATCGCATCTTCAGCAGTTTCTGCCAAAGCAATGTCAGCAGGCACGGCCTGCGTAATTTGAGTTAAAATTCGTTTTGAAAAAGAAAGTAAGGCACTATCATCATTTAAATTATGAGTGGTCGTCAGTTGACGCTGGCTTTCAGGCAACCAAGATACAGACCAATAGTGTGTTGTACGTTTTAGTTCAGGATAACGACGATATAAACTCGTGAGCCATAAACCAATCGCCTGATCTATTTCACCTAAAAATTGTTGGGTATATGGAATAAATTTGAGTGCTTCACTTGAACCACTTGTAGGCTGGAATCGGATAATTTTACTTTTATTAAGTAAATTTACGCCTTGATTACGTGATGCTTCAACTTTCTGCTTCCAATCAGCATAACGTGTTACTGGAAAATGTTGAGCAAACGACTCATATTCCATCTTTGGATCATCACATATAACTTTTAATTTATCACGCTGAACTTTTTCCAATTGATCAGCGTATTGATAAAAGTCTTTAAATGATTTTTTACAGGCCAAATTTAAAACTTGATGAGCTGCAAATATCACAGACATTAGGCCACCTTAGAATCTTGATCTTGATCTTTGGTTTGAGCCGATTTAGATAATTTATCTTTATTCAGATTCGACTTATTTTTTTTGAGCGATGATTTTTTCACAAACCTTACCGCTGTTTGCAAAATATCAACCCAACGCAGCTCACCAATACACGGTAATTCAGTACCTTGAACCCAAGATGGATTGCATTCCTCAAAAAACTCAATTTTACGATTTTTCTGGCGCATTTCTTCTGTTATTGGAGCCACATCAGGTTTCAGACACTGATAGTTTTCTCCAAAATCAATCAGCTTTGATTCATCATCATAGTATTCTGCAAAATACTCACGACAATATGCTTTAACATAATCTTTTAAATATTCATCTTTATTTTCTGGATTTGGATAATAGTGATAATAATTATTTGCAAGAAGTAAGTAGGTCTTAAAGCCCTTTGAGATCAGCATCCAATAGATCGGTACACCCGTATGACGTAATTTGAAGGTCATTACATAACGAAACATCGCACGTTGTAATGCTCGACTACCCCAATACGCCTCCTCAATAATGGTATCACCACTAAAAAAAGCATGGGCAGTTTTACCATTCACGGTAAAATTTCGCTCCATTACAGTTGAGAAACCCACTAAAAAATCTTTTTTGGGTTCTCGAATGATAAACACACCAGTCTTTTCCAGAAGGTCTCTTTCAAAAATTTCAAAGACTGTATTTGAATAATAGTTACTGTAAATATTGAACATCTTTTCAATATCACGGGGTTTTAAATCTTTTACCTTAACAAACTCACTATAAGGTTCTTTTTTTAATTTTCGGAGTCGTTTTAATTCTAGCATATTGATCCCATTAAGCTAAACAATGAATTCCTTTTGTGAGTCAATAAACAAATTAAACATTTATTCACAAAAATATTGAGTGCAATCTTATACTTAATAGATTTGAGTAGCAATTTTATTAAAAAATAAATTTATTATTTTTAAATCACTTAAATGAAAAAAAACCTGAACGAATTCAGGTTTTTTAAGTTTGTTTATTAAATCCTAATTTAATTTAAGTTTACTAAAACTCAAATTTCCATCGGTACTTTGTATAACAATTGTATCTCCTGGCAAAAATTCTCCCGCCAAGATTTTTTGAGCCAATGTATTTTCTACCTTTTGTTGAATAGCACGTTTAAGTGGTCGAGCCCCATAGATTGGGTCATATCCTGCCTCAATTAATTCATCGAAAGCAGTGTCATCTACAGTCAAACTTAAATCACGATCAGCCAAACGAGCACGTAAGCGATCTAACTGAATATCCGCGATACCTCGAATCTGCGATTTTTTCAGTGCATGGAAGATTACAAGCTCATCAATTCGGTTAATAAACTCTGGTCTAAAATGCTCAGAAACAGCAGCCATCACAACACTTCGTACATCTTGTTCCGTCGCCATGTCACCTAATTCGCGCACTTCATTTGAACCTAAGTTTGAAGTCATGACGATTACTGTATTTTTAAAATCCACCACACGCCCTTGCGAATCAGTCAAGCGACCATCGTCAAGTACCTGAAGCAGAATGTTAAATACATCTGGATGAGCCTTCTCTACTTCATCAAATAACACCACGCTATAAGGCTTACGGCGTACTGCTTCAGTTAGCACACCACCCTCTTCATAACCAACATAACCAGGAGGTGCTCCCACCAAACGACTAACAGAATGTTTCTCCATAAATTCAGACATATCGATACGGATCATGGCATCGTCACTGTCAAATAAGAAGTTTGCTAAAGCTTTAGTTAACTCAGTTTTCCCAACGCCAGTTGGACCTAAAAATAAGAATGAACCACTTGGGCGATTCGGATCTGAAAGTCCAGCACGTGAGCGTCGTACAGCATTAGAAACTGCAACTAACGCTTCATCTTGACCTACGACGCGGTTATGTAAAAATGTTTCCATACTGAGTAATTTTTCACGCTCACCCTGTAGCATTTTTGCTACAGGAATTCCTGTTGCTGCACTTACAACTTCGGCAATTTCATTGTCCGTCACTTTATTACGCAATAATTTAGGTTCAACTTTCTCTTCAGATGCTTCTTCACTGAGTCGTTTCTCCAAATCAGGAATAACACCGTATTGAAGCCGAGCCATTTCAGCTAGATCATTTTCACGTTGTGCCTTTTGCATCGCAATACGTGCTTGATCAAGCTCAGCCTGAGTTTGTTGATCGCCTTGGACCAAACGCTTTTCAGAAATCCACACTTCTTCAAGATCGCTGTATTCCTTCTCCACTTCAGCAATTTGTTTTTCTAAGTGTGAAACTTCAGCTTTACTTCCTGCATCTTCATCTTTTTTTACAGCCTCAAGCTGTAATTTCAGTTGAATAAGACGACGTTCTAATTTATCTAGAGACTCAGGTTTTGAATCAAGCTCCATCTTAATTCGAGATGCCGCTTCATCAATCAAATCAATCGCTTTATCTGGTAGTTGACGATCTGTAATGTATCGATGCGACATTTTAGCTGCAGCAATGATGGCAGAATCTAAGATTTTAACACCATGATGTACTTGATAGCGCTCTTTTAATCCACGTAAAATCGCAATCGTGTCTTCAACACTAGGCTCATCAACCAATACTTTTTGGAAACGACGTTCAAGTGCTGCATCTTTTTCAATGAATTGTCGATATTCATCTAATGTTGTAGCACCTACACAACGTAATTCTCCACGTGCTAAAGCAGGCTTCAACATGTTACCTGCATCCATTGCACCGTCGCCTTTACCTGCACCGACTAGAGTATGCAACTCATCGATAAAGAGGATAATTTCACCATCATGTTTAGCAAGATCTTTTAATACAGCTTTTAAGCGCTCTTCAAATTCACCACGATATTTTGCACCAGCTAAAAGCGATCCAAGATCAAGTGATAAGACACGTTTATTTTTTAAACTTTCAGGCACTTCTCCATTAACGATACGCTGTGCTAAACCCTCAACAATGGCAGTTTTACCGACACCCGGCTCACCAATCAAAACAGGATTATTTTTTGTACGGCGTGATAAAACTTGAACTGTTCGACGAATTTCATCATCTCGCCCAATCACTGGATCAAGCTTGCCAGAAAGTGCTCGCTCAGTGAGATCGATGGTGTATTTGTTTAATGAATCACGTTGATCTTCATGATTGTTACTCATGACTTTTTCATCACCTCGAACTTTAGTTATCGCCGCTTTTAAACCTGCGGATTGAACTCCAACCGCATTCAAAATAGTTTTGGTTGCACCCGTTTCCGCTAAACCAAGTAACACCCAATCTGTTGAAAGAAACTCATCACCCGATTTTTGTGCATAACTATCTGCCAAGTTAAGCGCTTTAACCACATCTGGACTGAGATTGATATCCCCAGTTGGATGGGCAAGTGTTGGTGCATCAGCAAGCGCCTGTTGCAACTTTGTGCTCAATTCTCGTAAATTCGCCCCTGCCTGCTGCAACAAACTCATATTTGATGGCTCTTCAAGCAGTGTCGATAGTATATGGATGCCTTCAATCGCTGTATGATCCTTGCCCATTGCTAAAGATTGCGCATCAGATAAGGCTTGCTGTAAGCGATTTGTAAATTTTTCAAAACGCATTATTATTTTCCTCACAACAAATTTGGTACTTGCTTAGTTAATGGGTGAGAAGCGTCATATTTCAAGTCGGTTTTTTAATTATTTTCTTAAATTTCAATTATTTAAAAAATAAAGATAGATTATAATTATAATATTTGTGCTGCTCATACATTTTTCAATA
This sequence comes from Acinetobacter sp. ANC_7553, assembly GCF_056779895.1. NCBI lineage: Bacteria > Pseudomonadati > Pseudomonadota > Gammaproteobacteria > Moraxellales > Moraxellaceae > Acinetobacter > Acinetobacter sp. ANC_7553. The sequence continues at coordinate 117,768 of NZ_JBWYIV010000004.1, forward strand.
CCACTTCACAATTTTTTCATGGTGATTATGATATTTATCTACTATTCACTAGATATGACAAAGAAAATATATTCCCCGTAAACGGTCATTATTGTTCTCAAATCATCACATAGGAGTACGCCGAACTTATATCGACCTAATCGGTACATGTTGTGCAAAATCATTCAATATGAATTTATAAGATAAACAATCAATTTTATATTTATTTAAAGAATATAGATAAAACTTATAATAATCACCGTTTTCCATAAACGGATGATTTAATCATTCAGGCATACTTACATGAATCATTTTATAAATCTCTCAGAAAATAAAGTCCATCAAGATAAAATTAAATTTATTTTATCTGAAGCAAAAAAAAATGTAGAAGATCATACACTCCTCTTTGCAGGCTCTTTAAAACCCCAAGATGCGTGGCTTTTGTTCCAATCCCAACAAGCGATCATTATTGATGTTAGAACACATGAAGAGCGAAAATTCGTAGGTTATGTCGAACATTCAGAACATATTCCTTGGCTGACAGGCATCTCACTTGAAAGAAACCCAGAATTTTTAGAAAAGTTACAATCTTTTGTTAATGCTTATGACATCATCTTACTCATGTGCCGTAGTGGTAAGCGCTCTGCAGCAGCGGCGAGTGTGGCGTACAATGCTGGTCTCACAAACGTATATAATATCGATCAAGGTTTTGAAGGTGATTTAGACCCCAACTCCCATCGTGGTACTTATAATGGCTGGCGATTTCACAATCTGCCATGGGTACAAGAGTAAAATTGATTTAATGACTTTACATAAAAAAAGCAACCTTAAGGTTGCTTTTTTCAACTCGATAAAATCAATCTTCAGCTTCAATGATTTCAAAATCATGTGTAATTTCAACACCGCCATCTGAAAGCATTTTACTTGCTGAACAATATTTTTCTGCAGATAATTCAACCGCTTTAGCGACTTGCTTTTCTTTGACTGCTTTTCCTGTAACCACAAAATGCAAATGTATCTTCGTGAAAACCGCAGGAACTGTGTCTGCCCTCTCGGCTTTCAACTGACATTGAACACCCATCACATCTTGTCTAGATTTCTTTAATATAGTCACAATATCAAACGAAGCACACCCACCAAGCCCCATTAATATAAGTTCCATCGGACGTGGACCACGGTTTTCACCACCGTAAGCTTCAGCACCATCCATGATAATTTGGTGACCGCTTTCAGATTTTGCTTCAAAAGCAACATTCTCTAACCAATGTACGCTAGTATGCATTGCAACTACCTAAAAAAAACTATAAATTTACTTAGGACTGTACACTAGCATATATTGAGCTGATAAGGAATTTCACCTCTTATGCTTCACGTGGCAAGTTTATTTAGGTCTAAAGATCTAGTTACTATCCAAATCGGAATTTAAAAAGCATGACTTCTAATTTTTCACAACTTAGTACAGATGCTTTGTCGCCAGGTCAATTACCTGAATCTGTCAAAGCTTTGCTCAAGCGTGCGCACATCAATAGATTTCCAAAACGAACTTCAATTATTGATGCGGGCTCAGAGTCGAAATCTCTGTATCTAATTTTAAAAGGGTCGGTTTCAATTATTTTACGTGAAGATGATGAACGTGAAATTGTTGTAGCCTATTTAAACCCAGGGGACTTTTTTGGAGAGATGGGATTATTTGAAAGTAATCCTCAGCGTACTGCAGAAGTACGTACACGTGATGTATGTGAGATTGCTGAAATTTCATATGCTAACTTCCATGAAGTAAGTAAGCAGTATCCAGATCTTAGCTATGCGGTGTTCGCACAGCTCGTTCGTCGCTTAAAAAATACAACTCGAAAAGTAACTGACCTAGCATTTATTGATGTATCGGGTCGTATTGCACGTTGTTTAATCGACTTGTCAGCTCAACCTGAAGCAATGATTCTTCCAAATGGACGCCAAATTCGTATTACTCGTCAAGAAATTGGTCGTATTGTAGGTTGTTCACGTGAAATGGTTGGTCGTGTTCTTAAAACACTTGAAGAACAAGGCATGATTGAAACTGATGGTAAAGCTATCTTAATTTTTGATTCATCATTAGAAGCAGTAAATTCTGTTGAAGAAGACTTTGACAGCAATGATGATGAATAAATTTTCATCTGATCTACATTCAAAAAAGCAAATCTGACGATTTGCTTTTTTATTGCCTTTTTTCTGAAAACTTTCGAATTTATTTTACATACGTTTTGAATCTTAGATTAGGTATGATTTCAATATATCAGCTTAAAAAATACAGCAAGGATGTTTAGCATGAAATTTAATCGACTTGGGCAAACAGATATACACGTTCCCGAAATTTGTTTAGGAACAATGACCTTTGGTGAGCAAAATAGCCAGTCCGAGGCTTTCCAACAACTGGAATATGCACTCGAGCGGGGGTTAAATTTTTGGGATACTGCAGAGATGTACCCAGTACCACCTAAAGTCAAAACTCAAGGCGCGACGGAAGAAATTATCGGCAATTGGATTCAACAGCGTGGCCAACGTGATCAACTTTTTCTTGCTTCAAAAATTGCAGGTCCAGGTCAAGGTGGTAGCAATATTAGAAGCGGTATAACTCGCTATAATGCCAGCGATATTAGCTCAGCCTTAGACTTAAATCTTAAACGCTTAAAAACTGACTATATTGATCTTTATCAGCTGCATTGGCCTCAACGCCCAACCAATATGTTTGGTCAATTGGGTTATACCAATCACCATGCTCACAGTACACTAGATATCACACCACTCGAGGAAACTTTAACTGCCCTTCAAGCGGAAATTAATAAAGGTAGAATTCGTTATATCGGACTCTCCAATGAGACACCATGGGGAACCATGAAATTTCTACACTTAGCTGAAAAGTTAGGGTTGTCTAAATTTGTTTCTGTACAAAATCCTTATAACTTATTAAATCGCACCTATGAAATCGGCATGTCGGAGATTGCTAAATTTGAAGGCATTGGTTTACTGGCCTATTCACCTCTTGCTTTTGGCTATTTAACAGGAAAATTTAGACATGGTGCGAGACCTGCACATGCCAGAGTCACCTTATACTCTAGATTTGTACGTTATAGTAATCCTGAAAGTGAATGGGCAACTGAACAATACGCCCTTTTAGCAGAAAAACATGGACTGACATTAACGCAATTGGCTTTAGCTTTCATTAAACAGCAGTTCTTCGTCACCAGCACAATCATTGGTGCAACTGATTTAAATCAACTTAAAGAAAATATTGATGCTTTTGATGTGTCATTGTCAGAAGAAATACTTCAGGAAATTGAGCTCATTCATAAACAACAGCCAAATCCAGCACCTTAAATGTCTAAGAAACCTGATTTAAATACATTTGAATCAAAGCCATACTGTGATAACAATTTTACTGAGTGGTGAATATAAAAAAGGATGCAAACGCATCCTTTTTTTGTTTTATTCTTTTAACGGCGACTTTGGTTATAAATCGCTTGAGCAGCAGGTAAATTTTTACGCATCGCTTCGATTCGTTGAGCATTTGAAGGATGTGTTGATAAGAAAGATGCATTACCACCATTACTTGCTTTCGCCATCTTTTCCCATAATGTAATCGCTGCTTGTGGGTTATAGCCAGCTCGAGCCATTAACATTAATCCACCCTGATCAGCACGGCTCTCCAAGTTACGTGAATAAGGCAAGCCTACACCCAATTGAGAACCAATTTGCGCAACTGCAGCGCCACCTTGACCCACACCAGCAGCACTTAAACCGACACCTAAAGCCAAGTCAGTTAAAGCTTGAGCACCCAATTTACTTTTCGCATGCTCTTCCAAAGCATGGATCATTTCATGTCCCATGATGGCCGCAATTTCAGCATCTGTTAAATTTAAACGTTCCACGATACCTGTATAAAAAACAACTTTACCACCTGGCATGACAGAAGCATTTAATTCACTTGATTTAATTACAGACACTTGCCATTGGAATGGCTGACCCGTTTGATTCATTTGATCAGCATATGGACGCAAACGATTGTAGACATTCGTAATACGCTTATAAGTATTTGAGCTTGTATCCAATAAGCCCTTACTGCGAGCTGTATCAATGGCTTGAGAGTAACTTTGTGCAGCAGCTGCATTTAATGTCGCTGAGTCCGCACCCGCCATATCCGCAAATGTTGTACACCCTGAAATCGAGATCACCGCAGACGCAGTAAGACCGAGCAATAATTTGTTCTTCATTATAATGTTCCAATCTACTTGAAAGTACTTGTTCTTAATTATAAACAAACTCAACTACGCTTAATATCTCATTTTTCTTCACTTTTTTATTTGTTATGTAATTTAGTAAACAAATTGATAGCTAATCCAAAAGACCAAACAAAAAATATTAAGCACGAGATAGGTTTGACTCCACGGTTTTAAACGAGTTTCGAGCTTCTTATCTTTACGCTTAAAAAATAAATAGGTGTTTTGAATTAAAATAATAGGGACCAATACGCAAGCGATCATAATCGACAGTCCAATAAAGACTTGGTATACCACATCTTCCGCTACAGTTTGAGATCGTATTATCATCATCGCAATCGTGGGTGCACCCCCCATTGCAAATAACAACGAATAAAACATTGTTCCAGAAATATTCTTATGCATCCTGCACACTCTATTATTTTATATATTCGATTTTAACAATCTCTAAGATTCAGCACAGCCAATTTTTATAAAACTTTGGTCGTTGTTTAGATCAAAAAAAGCCCTGTGATATCACAGGGCTTTTTTAAAACTTTTAATTAAGCTTCAAATGGGTGACGAAGAATAATCGTTTCATCACGGTCTGGACCAGTTGATACGATGTCGATTGGACATTCGATTAACTGTTCAAGTCGCTTAATATAGTTGATTGCTGCTTCTGGCAATTGGTCTAAAGATTTAGCACCAAAAGTAGACTCAGTCCAACCAGGCATTGTTTCGTAAATTGGTTTTAAAGTTTCAAATGCAAGTGCATCAGAAGAACCTACGCAGCCCGAATCTGCAGCTTCATAACCTACACAGATTTTGATTTCTTCTAAACCATCAAGAACGTCAAGTTTAGTCAAGCAAATCCCCGAAAGTGAGTTCACTTCTACTGAACGACGAAGGATTTCAGCATCGAACCAACCACAGCGACGTTGGCGACCAGTAGATGCGCCAAATTCTGAACCTACAGTACCAAGGTGCTTACCAATTGCATCACCAACATCGTTTGCAGCATCATAAACCAACTCAGTTGGGAATGGACCTGCACCTACGCGAGTTGTATAAGCTTTGGTAATACCCAATACATAGTCAAGGTGTAGTGGACCAAGACCAGAACCAGAACTCACACCACCAGCAGTCGTATTTGAAGATGTTACGTATGGATAAGTACCATGGTCAACATCAAGAAGTGAGCCTTGAGCACCTTCAAACATGATATTGTCACCGTTCTTACGATATTTATGCAATTCGCCAGTAACATCAACAACCAGTGGAGCAACAACTTCACGCCATTGATCACATAACGCAAGCACGTCTTCAAGCTTAACCGCTTCTACACCGTAGAACTGTGTTAATTGGAAGTTATGGTATTCAAGTAACTCTTCAAGCAATGCTTTAAGATGATCACCACCACGCACTAAATCAGCGACACGAACCGCACGACGTGCAACTTTATCCTCATACGCTGGACCAATACCACGACCTGTTGTACCAATCTTGGCATTCCCACGTTTTTTCTCACGTGCTTGGTCTAATGCAATATGGTTTGGCAAAATTAATGGACAGTTTGGAGAAATACGTAAACGTTCTTTAACTGGCACACCTTGCTCTTCAAGAATCGTCATCTCTTTGATTAACGCTTCAGGAGAAAGCACTACACCGTTACCAATTAAGCAAAGTACGTTTTCACGTAAAATACCAGATGGAATGAGGTGTAAAACAGTTTTCTTACCACCTACGACGAGAGTATGACCTGCATTGTGTCCACCTTGATAGCGAACAACTGCAGCCGCTTGATCTGTGAGCAGGTCAACGATTTTACCTTTACCTTCGTCGCCCCATTGGGTACCAAGTACCACAACATTCTTGCCCATAATAGCCTCATTGCATCATGCTGTTAAAATTGAAGAACATGATTTGAAATTTAGTATTCAAATCAGGTGATTAAATCTGTTCGAGTTTCCACTCACCCGCTTGATTCACCAACTGGTGAGTCGCGTTAGGTACTGAATTCAACTCATCTTGACCAAGCAACTGCACAACGCTTTTACCTTGATCACGTAATCCTTGAATTGCTTTGACTAGGTCAGCATTATTTCCCTTAGGTGCAACGATCACTTCCAATGCTTTAAATTGACCAGCGCTTAAAGCGTATAAGTCACATGAAAAGCCAGTTGCTGGACGTGCACGACCAAAATGCTCACCAATACCATCATAACGTCCACCTTGAGCTAATGGTGCAGCACGATTTGGTGCATACACTGCATACATTAAGCCAGTGTGATAGTGATATGAACGAAGCTCTACAACATCGATACCAATATGCAGATTTGGCCAACGTTGCTGAATCGCATCTTGTGTGCTTTGAACTGCATTAAATGCTTCTTGGAATGCCGAATCTTCTAAGATTTCTTGGCTTAAATGTGATTTTAAAGCGACTAAATCACTTGCATAACGACCAAGCACATAAAAATCAGAGCCGAATTTAAGTTGTTGCGTATATTCAGCAAGCTCTGGTAATGCTTTACGCTGATATAAATCAGATAGATGCGACTCTGTAGCTTTGTTCAATCCTGCATGTTTGACTAAGCTACGGAATAGACCAACGTGTCCAATATCTAAATGGATCGCCTCAGTTACACCTGTATTTTTTAATAATTCCAACATGACATCGATCATTTCGACGTCAGCATCGATACTGTCTGAACCAAACAACTCAGCACCGAGCTGTAAAGGCGCACGTGTGGTATTGAAACCTTGTGGTTTGGTATGAAGTACCGTTCCAGCGTAGCAATAGCGTGCAACACCTTCAACTGGATACACGTGTGCATCAATACGCGCCACCTGAGGCGTCATATCTGCACGCACACCAAGTAAACGACCAGAAAGTTGATCGATTACTTTAAATGTGGCTAAGTCTAAATCTTGATTCGATTCTGAAAGAGAAGATAGAGATTCGATGTATTCAATAAATGGCGTGTACACCAATTGATAACCTCGAGCTGCGAGGAAATCTAACGCGGTACGACGCAAAGTTTCAATAACTTGCGCTTGCTCTGGTAATACATCAGCTACACCATCAGGTAATAACCATGTCTCTGAAATGGGCATGTTGTAAACCTAAATTCTGTCAGCGCGGAACAAATCCGCATAAAAAAATCGGGAACACACCCGATTTCTCCTAGTCTATCACGATCAACCCCCATGTGCATCAGACTTTTAAATAATTAAATCGGAATTTTAGATTATTCATAAGCTTCTATTGGTAATTCTGAACGCACTAGCAGTTGATCTATGTTATAGACTTAAGCCTTTATAAAAGACACAGCATTTCAGTTTCATGACTGATCTGGAAATGAATGACATAAATCTAGTAAACGATTGGTATATCCCCATTCATTATCATACCAAGCATAGACTTTAGCTTGCTTCCCGACCACCATGGTTTGAGTTAAATCTACAATGAGTGAAAACGGAGAATGATTAAAGTCAGATGATACTAAAGGCTCATCTGTTACCGACATAATTTCCGAAAATCGCTCTCGTGCTGCTGAAATTAACGCTTCATTTAACTGATGGTCTGTAATTGGCTGTTGCGCTATAAATGTTAAATCAATAGCTGCCACATTAATGGTAGGAACACGAATTGAGTAACCGTCTATTCGCCCTTCCATTTTTGGCATGACACGTTTGATTGCACCAAGAGCAGATGAAGTCGTTGGAATAATGTTTTGCCCAGATGCCCTCGCACGACGTAAATCGCGGTGAACATGATCTAAAACGGATTGATCCGCTGTAACAGCATGAATTTCTGTCATTAACGCACTTTCTATACCAAAGGCATCGTCAATAATTTTGACCAGAGGAACCAATGCTTGTGTCGTACATGAAACACTCGAAATAATCTGATCCGTAGTTTTAACCTCTGTATGATTTACCCCGTAGACGATTGCAGCATCAACCGTATCAAAAGGTGCAGCCCCAATTATCACGCGTTGAGCGCCAGCATTGAGATGGCGTGTAGCTTCTGCTCGAGATCTAAATAAACCAGTACACTCTAAAACAACATCAACGTTTAAACGCTTCCATGGTAGTTGATCTGGTTCTGTTTGACAGTGGACTTCAATAGATAATTTTTTTTGATAGGCATAAATATTGAGAAATACCTGCTCTGCAACATAACTCAACTCCACTTCCCCATGAAATCTTCCATGTGTGGTGTCATATTTAAATAAATGAATTAAAGTTTCTACATCAGCCACATCATTAATCGCAACGATTTCAAAATTGAATTGTTTTGGATTTTCAAACCAAGCTCTTAAAACATTTCGCCCGATTCGTCCAAATCCGTTAATTGCGATACGTTGCATATGTAACCTTCAACTCTTTAATACAAGTTCTTGAAAGCTCTATGTTAAAGTATTTCTAAAATATACAGTAATAAATAATGGTCTTATGACTACTCAATATTTTTGATTGATCTTCGGGCGAGATACACAGCTTAAGCATTTAAGAATCGTCTCAACAACGTTAATGCTTAAAATTCCACCTAAAACCAGAATTAAAGAGAATTGTCATTAAAACACTTTAAAATCATTGGTACAGGTGGCAAATTCCGTTATAATTTGGCGTTTTTAAACTTTTAGCCCGGTATGCTGGGGTGAATTTTATTGTGAATTCGCACTTTATTTCCCAGACATATTATTTGCCAATACAGAATTAATGGAGTGACTTGGTTGTGAGTACTCGTTTTATGACATCAGCTGAAATTCGTGAAGCATTTTTGCGTTACTTTGAATCGCAAGGCCACACACGTGTCGCGTCGAGTTCTCTAGTTCCTGCCAACGACCCAACTTTGCTCTTTACAAATGCTGGTATGAACCAGTTCAAAGATTGCTTCTTAGGCCTAGAAAAACGAGATTATGTACGTGCAGTGTCATCACAAAAATGTGTTCGTGCTGGCGGTAAACATAACGACTTAGATAACGTGGGCTACACAGCTCGTCACCATACGTTTTTTGAAATGTTAGGTAACTTCTCTTTCGGAGATTACTTTAAACGTGACGCGATTAAATTCGCCTGGGATTTCTTAACCAATGAAAAATGGTTAGGCCTACCTAAAGACAAATTATATGCAACGGTTTATCACACTGATGATGAAGCATTCGACATCTGGAACAAAGAAATCGGTCTAGATGAGTCTCGCATTATTCGTATCGGCGACAACAAAGGCGGTCAATACGCTTCTGATAACTTCTGGGCAATGGGTGACACAGGTCCTTGTGGTCCATGCTCTGAAATCTTCTTTGACCATGGCGATCACATTTGGGGTGGTTTACCAGGTACACCAGAAGAAGATGGCGACCGTTTCATCGAAATTTGGAACAACGTATTCATGCAGTTTAACCGTACTGCTGATGGCGTACTTCACCCTCTTCCAGCACCTTCCGTTGATACAGGTATGGGCTTAGAGCGTATTTCTGCTGTTTTACAACACGTAAACTCAAACTACGAAATCGACCTATTCCAACATTTGCTTAAAGCTGCAGCTGAAATTATTGGTTTAGATACTGCTGAACTTGAAGCGAAAGCACAAGCTGAAGGCAAACCAGTTGAATACCCTGCGTCTTTAAAAGTAGTTGCAGATCATGCACGTTCATGTTCATTCTTGATTGCTGATGGTGTAAACCCTTCAAACGAAGGCCGTGGTTATGTACTACGTCGTATCATCCGTCGTGCAGTACGTCACGGTAACAAATTGGGTGCGACAGGTTCATTCTTCCACAAAATGTTGAAGCCTTTAATTGAGGTGATGGGCGCTGCCTATCCTGAACTTGAAGCACAACAAGCGCGTATTGAAGCTCAACTTTTAAAAGAAGAAGAGCAATTTGCTAAAACCTTAGAACAAGGTTTGAAATTGCTTGAAGGCGAACTTGCTAACTTAAAAGGTTCTGTAATTCCAGGCGAAGTGGTATTCAAACTTTACGACACGTACGGCTTCCCAACTGACTTAACGGCTGACATCGCACGTGAACGTGATTTAACGATTGACGAAGCTGGTTTTGAAAAAGAAATGGCTGCTCAACGTCAACGTGCACGTGATGCGGGTAAATTCGCAATCGACTACAACAGCGTTGTAAAAGTTGAAGGCGAAACTCAGTTTGACGGCTACGATGCAACTGCTGGTGAGGGTCAAATCATCGCAATCTATAAAGATGGCGAACAAGTTGATGAAGTCGTTGAAGGTGATGAAGCTTTAATCGTTCTAAACCAAACACCTTTCTATGCAGAAAGCGGTGGTCAAATCGGTGATACAGGTATCTTTAAAAACGATACAGGTATTTTCGAAGTTCAAGACACGAAAAAATCTGGTGGTGCGTTCGTTCACCAAGGTATCGTGACCATGGGTAACTTTAAAGTTACTCAAAATGTAGAAGCAACAGTTAAAGCAGACATCCGTGCAGCAACAGCACGTAACCACTCTGCGACTCACCTTCTACATGCTGCACTTCGTCAAATCTTGGGTTCACATGTTCAACAAAAAGGTTCATTGGTTGCTTCTGACGTGTTACGTTTCGACTTTGCCAATGATCAACCCGTGACATTTGAACAGATTCAAGAAATTGAACGTCTGGTAAATGCTGAAGTGATTGCCAATACGCCTGTAACAACCGAACTCCTTGACATCGAATCTGCAAAAGCTAAAGGCGCGATGATGTTGTTTGGTGAGAAATATGGCGAAGAAGTTCGCGTACTTTCTATGGGTTCAATCATTGAAGAGAAAAACTTCTCGATCGAACTTTGTGGTGGTATTCACGTTAAACGTACAGGTGACATTGGTCTGTTCAAAATCACTTCTGAAGGTGGTGTTGCTGCAGGTGTACGTCGTATTGAAGCAGTTACAGGTACGAAAGCAATTGAAGTGGCTCAGAAAGCTGATCGTGACATCAACACGATTAATGGCTTATTGAAAGCACAAAAAGATCAAACGATTGAGAAAGTTGAAGCCTTAGCGGACACAGCATCAAGCTTACAAAAGCAAATCGATCAATTGAATCAAAAACTTGCACATTTACAGGCGGGTGAGCTACTTAGCCAAGTTGAGGAAATTGCAGGTCGCAAAACGTTAATCACGACTGTTCAAGGTATGGATGCGAAATCACTTCGCAATCTACACGACGGCGTGAAATCAAAATTAGAAAATGCTGTGATTGTCCTTGCAGGTGTAGAGGGTGACAAAGTGAGCTTGATCGCATCTGTAGCTAAAGACTTCACAGCTTCTATAAAAGCAGGTGACATCATCAAACACTTAGCAACTGAGCTTGGTGGTAAAGGTGGTGGTAAGCCTGATTTGGCACAAGGTGGCGCGCCACTTAACGAGAAGTTTGCTTCCGTCATGGCAGAATTAACTGCTTGGCTAGCTGCAAAATAAAACTTCACCTTTTGTGTAACTGACCTTGAACAACTCTTCAAGGTCATGGTTTATATGGAACAACTATGGCATTAATCGTTCAAAAATATGGCGGTACTTCAATGGGTACTCCTGAGCGCATTTTAAATGTTGCTCGTCGTGTAAAGCGTTGGCATGATCACGGCCACAAGGTTGTGGTTGTTGTATCAGCAATGAGTGGTGAAACCAATCGCCTACTCGCTTTAGCGAAAGCCATTACCGACACCCCTGACCCACGAGAATTAGACCAAATGGTTTCTACGGGTGAACAGGTAACGATTTCAATGTTAGCAATGGCACTGAATTCTATCGGTGTGGAAGCTAAATCTTTGACTGGACGCCAAGTTGGTATTAAAACTGACAGCTCATTCACAAAAGCACGTATTGAATCAATTGATACAGATGTCATGACTGAACAATTAGATGCTGGTCGTGTCATCGTTGTTGCAGGTTTCCAAGGTTTTGATGCTAACGGCAACACAACAACTTTGGGTCGTGGTGGTTCTGATACCTCTGGCGTTGCATTAGCAGCTGCACTCAAAGCGGATGAATGCCAAATTTATACAGATGTGGATGGTGTATATACAACAGATCCACGTGTTGCACCAAAAGCGAAGAAAGTTGATCGTATTTCTTTTGAAGAAATGCTTGAAATGGCTTCTCTTGGTTCTAAAGTTTTACAGATCCGTTCTGTTGAGTTCGCGGGTAAATATCAAGTCCCTTTACGCGTACTCTCTAGCTTCGACAATGAAAATGATGGCGCATTTGACGAAGAATTTAAAAACAACGTCGGAACACTTATCACTACTGAATTGGAAGACAACATGGAACAGCCAATTATCTCTGGTATCGCATTTAACCGTGACGAAGCTAAATTAACTATCTTAGGTGTGCCTGATCTTCCTGGTATTGCATCTAAAATTTTAAAACCGATTGGTGATGCTAATATCGAAGTGGATATGATCATCCAAAACGTTGAAGAAGATGGTACAACTGACTTCACATTCACAGTCAATCGTGGCGAACTTGCTAAAGCAAAAAAAATTCTTGAAGAAACTGCTCAAGCAATCGGTGCCCGTGAAGTTGCAACACGTGATGATATTGTAAAAGTATCTATCGTAGGTGTTGGTATGCGCTCTCATGCTGGTGTTGCAAGCAAAATGTTTACAGCACTTGCTGATGAAGGCATCAATATCCTGATGATTTCAACTTCTGAAATCAAAATCTCTGTTATTATTGAAGAAAATTATTTAGAGCTTGCTGTTCGCTCACTTCACACTGCGTTTGGTCTTGACCGCGGACATGGCGAGTCTAGCGCACGTGCTTAATTTTCTGTCATGAGTTAGCAGAAACAATGCATACTTGATGAAGAAATATTCAGAGCCACTATAGTTTTTCCTATAGTGGCTCTGTTATATTAGGTCTAGAGGTTTATGGGATAATTTCAATAGTCCTGTGCGAATGGTTAAATTCGTCACATTTATCTATTAAAATATTTCGTGGTGCCGAGGTTGTTATTTTCACTTTTTGAAAAAACTATCGCAGGTTTAGCGTTTAAGCAAGGAGATAAACATGCTGATTCTCACCCGTCGTGTTGGTGAAACATTAATGATTGGGGATCAAGTCAGTGTCACTGTACTTGGTGTAAAAGGTAACCAAGTGCGAATTGGTGTGAATGCGCCTAAAGAAGTATCTGTACATCGTGAAGAAATCTATCAACGAATTCAGCATGAACGTGCGATGCATGAGCACTTGCAACATCTTGACCAAGATTACCAACCTTCTTACGAAGAAGAGAATTACACTCAAAATGATTTCAATCGTTGATTAGAAATGATTTTGTGACTAAAGCGGCTAAATTTAGCCGCTTTAAATTTTTGGTGTTTAAGCTGTTTAAAGTCCCAATGATTTGCGTACTGGACCAAAACTACGCCTGTGCTCTTCAACCACGCCAAACTGTGCAATAGCTTCAAAATGAGCTTTGGTCGGGTAGCCTTTATGTTTTGCAAAACCAAACTGAGGATATTTAGCATCAAGTTCTAACATTTGATGATCACGTGTCACCTTAGCCAGGATACTGGCAGCAGAAATTTCTGGATGTAATGCATCTCCTCCAACTACAGCATCACAACTCATACTCAATCCTTGGGGAATTTTATTACCATCAACCAATACATGTTGTGGTTGCACAGTCAATTGTTCAACGGCACGACGCATTGCCAACAACGAAGCATTCAATATATTGAGTTCATCAATTTCTTGATGACTCGCTTCAGCGATAGCCCAAGCTAGTGCTTTTTCTTTGATCTCTATAAATAATTTTTCACGTTTCTTTTCACTGAGTTTTTTAGAATCATTTAACCCAAGAATCGGATTGTTAGGATCCAAAATTACAGCAGCCGCAACGACCGATCCCACCAGTGGACCGCGCCCTGCTTCATCAGCACCAGCAATCAACATCATTTTCCTAATTTATCCTTAAAAAAATAGGCCGATCAAAATCAGCCCATTCATATATCTTTGAAATTAACGTACAGCTTCAGCTACACATTCATTGATGGTTTTAGTCACGATATTGCTAACGATTGTTGCTCGTGCAGCTGGATCAATCGCCGCTGTAGCCAAATCAACCGTAGTCACGCTTTGAGGAGCTTTTTCACTTACACATCCGCAGATTTCACCTTGGATATTTTCTTTTTGCTCTGCTGTCATTAATTTTGTAGCAGTTTTCCACGCAGAAATATTATTTAATTCAGTTGTACATTTTGCATTGATCGCAATTTTAAGCGCAGCCGAACCTAACTGTTGAGTTGTATTTGCTGTAGGTGATGATGTCCCTGTTGTACCAGTAGCACAAGCCCCAAGCACTAATGTCATTGGTGCGAGTAAAGCAATTAATTTTTTCACAGTGTTATCCTTATGATCTTACGAATTGAGCTATTTTGCCTAATGTCACCTCACGAAGAAATAGATTTTTTGAATTTCCCGACTATATGTTCAGTTATAAGTCGCATTTCGTTGCATATTTTCAACACTGTGTCTCATTTCAATACTTATAAATAACTTATCCCTAAATTATGATGTGAAAAATTCAATCATAAGTTTATATCATGAATAATAAATCCCAATATTACACACGCACAGCTCAAGTCTTGCATTGGGTTATGGCGATTATTTTTATTACGGCGTGGACGATCGGCTTTTATAGTGGCAATTTTTTAAGTTATGAGGTTGATGGTAGCTTCAAAGGTGACGTCATCACGCTTCACAAAAATATTGCAACCACCATTATTTTTCTGGTCGTGGTTCGTATCTTTTGGCGCTACACCCATCCTGCTCCCGAGCTACCAGAGACAATGTCTCCCCTCATGAAAAGACTCGCACATTTAGGTCATCTCGGGCTTTATTTTATGCTTCTGGCCTTACCAATTACGGGTTGCTTATGGAGCTGGAGTCTAGGCTACCCTGCACCAGTATTATTCTTATTTGATCTGCCTGCTTTAATTGGTGAGAATCCTCAAGTGACTGAAATTGTAAAACCACTACATATTTGGATTTCTTGGGCTGCAGGTTTACTTTTACTCGGACATATTGCTGCGGCATTAAAGCATCACTTTATAGATAAAGATCATGTCTTAGACAGCATGACCAAACAACCTAAAGATTGATTGAGTACCGCTCTAAATTTCTGAGTGAGATTTAGAGCTAATCACACATGCTTTTAGGCTATTCATCATGGCTTTTCGAACGACTTCTTGCTTCATATCTTCGTTAATTGTTGCTTTGGCAAGTTCCCGAGCAGGAATATCTTTTAAAGCATGATTTGATACACAATCACAGGTTTCTAATTTTAATTTCTTTTTGTTTTCTTCATTCATTAAATATGTCGTTATTTTCCATATTTTTGAATGATTGACTTCACGCTCACATTGATACTGGATGACAGGCTTTAATATACGCTGTGTCAATGTCGTATTTGCATTCGCGATAACTACGGGCAACATTAGCAGACTCAGGCAAAACAAAGACTTCAATTTCAACATCACATTCGGCTCTATTGTTTAAAGCATATTAAACCAAAGGTGGGATTTTGTCCCCACCTTCCAGTATTTTACATAAATAAGTTTAACTGTTTTAAATTGCGAGAATTTTATCTTTCCACTTTTGTTTTTGCACATCGGAAATAAACGATGCTTCAAATGAATTTATAGCGAGTTGCTTTAATTCATGATTTGTTAAATCTAAGGCCTCAGCAATCGCAATAAAATTATCATTCATATAACCACCGAAATAAGATGGATCATCTGAATTGACGGTTACATGCACACCCTGCTGTAACAAACGGCGAATATTATGATCTGCCATATCATCTACAACACAAAGCTTTAAATTTGATAATGGACAAACCGTTAAAGGCATTTTTTCAGCAATCAAACGCTCCAACAACTTTGGATCTTCTTCAGAGCGTACGCCGTGATCAATACGATTCACTTTAAGTACATCCAAAGCTTCCCAAACATATTCTGCTGGACCTTCTTCACCTGCATGAGCAACAACCAAAAATCCTTCATCACGTGCTTTTGCAAATACCCTTTCAAATTTAGAAGGTGGATGCCCAACTTCACTTGAATCTAACCCTACCCCAATAATTTGGTCTTTGTAAGGTAACGCTTGTTCAAGTGTTTCAAATGCGGCCTCTTCACTCAAATGGCGTAAGAAACACATAATCAAATGCGTTGTGATGCCTAATTTTTCCTCAGCATCGTGGCAAGCTCGTTTTAAGCCTTTAATTACCGTTTCAAATGACACACCACGATCCGTATGCGTTTGCGGATCAAAAAACATTTCAGTATGAACCACTCGATCTTCTGCACATTTTTCAAAATATGCCCATGCAAGATCATAAAAATCTTGCTCATTAATCAATACATTCGCACCTGCATAGTAAATATCTAGAAATGATTGCAGATTGTGAAAATTATAAGCCTGTTTGACTTCTTCAACTGATTGATATGGGATTGCAATTTCATTGCGCTGAGCAATGGCAAACATCAACTCAGGTTCAAATGTCCCTTCAATATGGACATGAAGCTCAGCTTTAGGTAAAGCTTTAATTAACTCAACACGGTTCATTGCTACTCCTCATGAAACCAAAAAATAAAAAGGGTGCAAACTGAGTTTACACCCTTTTAAAAACTGTTAAAAATTAGCCGCCAAACATTGCAAATTTTAGCGCCCATAATACTGCGATAATCCATACCATATATGGTACTGTAGATGCTTTACCTGTAAGTAACTTCACCAACGCATAACTGATAAAGCCCATGGCAATACCATCAGCGATTGAGTAAGTGAACGGCATAAACACGATCGTTAAGAAAGCAGGAACCGCTTCAGTAATATCATCCCAATCAATATGCGTAATACCCTGAATCATCAATACCCCTACAAAGAGTAAGGCTGGTGCAGTTGCAAACCCAGGAACAGATTGAGCCAACGGTGCTAAGAACAAACAAGCAATAAAAAGTAAACCAACTATTACCGCTGTAAGACCTGTACGCCCCCCTGCTGCTACACCCGCAGAAGACTCAATATATGGTGTCGTTGATGATGTACCTAATGCAGCACCAGCAACAATCGCGGAAGAGTCTGCAAACAGAGCTTTCTTCAAGCGTGGCAATTTACCATCTTTGAGTAAACCAGCACGATGTGAAACACCAACCAGCGTTCCTGTTGAATCAAAAAGATCAACTAAGAAGAACACAAAAATTACACCGATTAAACTTGCGGTAAATAAGCCTTCAAAATCCATTTGCATGAATGTTGGTGCAATTGAAGGAATTTGACCAACCACGCCTTTAAATTCACTTAATCCTAGGAATGTTGAGATTGCAGTCAGCACTAAAATACTAATGATAATCGCACCACGTATTTTGAAGTGATGCATAACAACAACCATCAAGAAACCCAATAAGGCTAAGAGAACGGTTGGTTGTTTTAAATCACCTAAACCCACTAGAGTCGCAGGATTATCCACAATGATGCCAGCATTTTTCAAAGCGATTAATGCTAGGAATAAACCAATACCACCACCAATAGCCAATTTTAAAGACATTGGAATGGCATTCACGATAGCTTCACGAATTTTAAACATACTGATCGCGATGAAGACCAGACCAGACACAAATACCGCAGCTAAAGCGGTTTGCCAAGGCACACCCATTCCTAAACATACCGAATAGGTAAAATATGCATTTAAGCCCATACCCGGAGCCAATGCGATTGGGTAATTGGCAATAATACCCATGACAAAACAACCGATTGCTGCTGCTAAACATGTCGCAACAAATACCGCACCATGATCCATTCCTGTTTCAGACAGAATCATTGGATTGACAATGATGATGTAGCACATTGTCAGGAATGTCGTCATACCTGCAATAATTTCAGTTCGAAAAGTTGTTTTGTTTTCGCTTAGTTTAAATAAGCGTTCAAGCAAACCCGCTGAAGAATTTGGATTTGTCATTGTCGAGCCCCTGCTTAAGATCGAGCGATTCGTAAAAATTATTTAGATCATTTATTCAATGATTCATTGGCAAATGTAGCTCAGATGACGCATTCAATAAACGTACCAAAATGACATTTCCGATAAATTGAAGCACAATTAAAAAAGCTGCAATAAAGCAGCTTTGATATGATGATCTATCAATTGAACAGTCGCTAGACAATTCGATCTATCGGGATATATTTTTAATTATAACATAGACTGAATTTGAAGGGCTGAATAAACAGTCATAGGTTATAAAACACTAAAATTTAATCTTTATTTAAATCACGTTAAAAAATATAAATTTAAATATACCCCTTAAAAAATCACTGATGATTTTTAGATCATTTAATTTTAAATGGTAGAGTAAATTAAGCTTGCTAACAGTGAATACTTTCTAAATTTGCAATCTTACCTATCAATATGAACATTATTTCATTTGGAGGTATTCCCAGATCAAGTAACCTAATCCAAACCCTAAACAGGAATACGCAGTAATAATAAAGAAAACGAAACTTGCTTTATTCTTTTTTTTCAAGAAATTCATAATGCTCGCCTTAAGTTAACTCGTCATGCACTATGATAATGCATTTAGCAAATAATACCAGTGAAATAGAATTATTTTCCTTAAATATCAACAAATTACTATTTTTAATAAATACAATCAGTACTTTTCATAACCACTTCATTTTATTATAAAAAATTGAGCACCCTAACTAGATGCATCGATTTGCTGATCTTTAAAATAAAAAGGCCACTATTCATAGTGGCCTTTCATTCGATCAGTTTTGTTGAGAAACAAAACGTGCTCTGGCAGCATGAAGCTTCTTATAGCTCTCAATAAGTTTTAAATGACGATCGAGACCTTCAAGTTGCATATTGGTTGGCGTCAATCCATAAAAACGCACATCACCTTCGATTGAGCCTATTGCAGCATCAACTCTCTCATCACCGAACATACGTCTAAAATTCGGTTCATAGTCTTCAATTTCCATTTCTTCATCTAACAACACTTCTAATACAACATCCATGCATTGATAGAATAAGCCTCGTTCTACAGTATTGGTGTTGTATTGTAAGAACTGTTCCACTTGGTCTTTCGCTTCTTCGAAATTTTCCAAAGCTAAGTTAATTAATAGTTTTAATTCAAGAATAGTTAACTGACCCCACACCGTATTATCGTCAAATTCAACACCAATCAAGGTAATAATATCGGTATAGTCATCCACTTCAACTTCTTCAAGTTTCTCTAGCAAAGCTTCGAGCTGTTCATTATCTAAACGATGTAAGTTAAGAATATCTTCTCTAAAGGCTAAAGCTTTATTGGTATTGTCCCAAACCAGATCTTCAACCAAATACACCTCAGAATATCCTGGCACCAGAATTCGGCATGCAGTTGCACCTAAATGTTGGTATACAGCCATGTAAACTTCTTTACCCATCTCTTTTAGGATATTGAACATCTTTTCAGCTTCTTCAGCGTTTGTATTTTCACCTTGACTGGTGAAATCCCACTCTACGAAATCATAATCAGATTTCGAACTGAAGAATCTCCAAGACACAACACCCGATGAATCAATAAAGTGTTCCACAAAGTTATTTGGTTCTGTCAGTGCATGGCTATTGAAAGTAGGACGTGGTAAGTCATTTAAACCTTCAAAACTACGACCTTGTAAAAGCTCTGTTAGGCTGCGTTCTAATGCAACTTCAAAGTTTGGATGAGCCCCGAATGATGCAAAAACGCCACCCGTTCTTGGATTCATTAATGTCACGCACATGACTGGGAATTTCCCACCTAATGAAGCATCTTTGACCAGCACTGGAAAACCTTGCTCCTCAAGCCCCTTAATACCCTCAACTATTTTTGGGTACTTTGCTAGAACATGTTCAGGTACATCTGGCAGGGTAATTTCACCCTCTAAAATTTCGCGCTTAACCGCACGCTCAAATATTTCAGATAAACATTGTACTTGTGCTTCAGCCAAGGTATTTCCTGCGCTCATACCATTTGACAGATACAAATTTTCAATCAAATTTGAAGGGAAATATACAATCTCACCGTCTGACTGGCGCACAAATGGTAACGAACAAATACCTCTCTCAGTATTGCCAGAATTTGTGTCGTACAGATGTGTGCCTAATAACTCATCTTCAGGATCGTAAATTTCAAGTGTATATTCATCTAAAATTTCTGATGGCAATTCACCATTTGGACCTGGTTGGAACCACTTTTCATCTGGGTAATGCACAAATTCAGCATTTGCGATTTCTTCACCCCAAAATTGGTCGTTATAGAAGAAATTACAATTCAAACGTTCAATAAACTCGCCTAATGCAGACGCTAAAGCACTCTCTTTCGTTGAACCTTTACCATTGGTAAAGCACATTGGCGCTTGTGCATCGCGAATATGTAAAGACCATACGTTTGGCACAATATTTCGCCAAGACGCAATTTCAATCTTCATTCCTAAGCCCGCCAAAATTGCAGACATATTGGCAATCGTTTCTTCAAGCGGTAAATCTTTACCCGGAATAACAGTCACATTTTCCTTGGCAATATTTGGCATAAGTAAAGCTTGAGCATCCGCATCAATGCTTTCAACTTCCTCAATAACAAATTCAGGACCTGTTTGAATGACTTTTTTTACAGTGCAACGGTCGATTGAACGTAAAATACCTTGTCGATCCTTCTCAGAGATATCTGAGGGTAATTCGACTTGAATTTTAAAAATTTGTTTATAACGGTTTTCTGGATCAACAATATTATTTTGGGATAATCGAATATTTTCTGTAGGAATATCTCGTGCAGCACAATACACCTTTACAAAATAAGCTGCACATAATGCTGAAGACGCAAGAAAATAGTCAAATGGGCCTGGTGCAGATCCATCACCTTTATAACGAATAGGTTGATCGGCAATAACCGTGAAATCGTCGAACTTTGCTTCCTGTCGAAGATTGTCGAGATAATTGACTTTGATTTCCATGCGGGCACCTACAGAACTTATCCAAACAGCTAGATAAGTTAAAAATAAATTAAAACGCATTGTAATCAGAAATGCATGCAAATTGAATGAAAGTTTTTTAAATCCTCCCCTTAAGCTCTCTCTAATTTGGCGTAATCAGTGTTTTATTTACAAAAATTTTAACAAAAAAAAGCTGGTACCGAAGTACCAGCTTTTTTAATCCGCCAAACTGAAATTCAGTTCAACTTAAGTGTTATTAGATGCTTGCAATAGCAGCATTTAAAGTTGCACTTGGACGCATAACTGCATTTACTTTCTCTTGATCGATTGCGTAGTAACCACCGATATCAACAGATTTACCTTGAACTTCTGCAAGTTCGGCAACGATCTTCTCTTCATTTTCAGCTAAAGTCTTCGCTAAAGTAGAGAATGTCGCTTTTAATTCAGCATCTTCGTCTTGAGCTGCTAATTCTTCAGCCCAGAACTTCGCTAAATAGAAATGGCTACCACGGTTGTCTAACTCACCTGTACGACGTGATGGAGATTTGTCGTTGTCAAGTAATTTACCAGTTGCAGCATCCAATGTTTTCGCAAGAAGTTTAGCTTTAGGGTTGTTTTCTTTAATACCAAGCTCTTCAAGTGAAACAGCGAGTGCAAGGAACTCACCTAAAGAATCCCAACGTAAGTGGTTTTCTTCAACAAGTTGTTGTACGTGTTTAGGTGCTGAACCACCTGCACCAGTTTCGTACATACCACCACCCGCCATTAAAGGCACGATAGACAGCATTTTCGCAGAAGTACCAAGCTCCATAATTGGGAACAAGTCAGTGAGGTAGTCACGTAGAATGTTACCCGTTACAGAGATTGTATCTAGACCACGAGCAACACGTTCAAGTGTGTAACGCATTGCACGTACTTGAGACATGATTTGGATGTCTAGACCATCTGTATCGTGATCTTTTAAGTATTTTTGAACTTTCTTGATCAATTCGTTTTCGTGTGGACGGTATGGGTCTAACCAGAAGATTGCTGGCATACCAGAGTTACGTGCACGTGTTACAGCTAGTTTTACCCAGTCGCGGATCGGTGCATCTTTCACCTGACACATACGCCAGATATCACCTTCTTCCACGTTTTGAGACATTAAAACTTCGCCAGTTTCGATATCTGTGATGTTAGCTACACCAGCTTGCGCGATTTCGAATGTTTTGTCGTGTGAACCGTATTCTTCAGCTTTTTGAGCCATTAGACCAACGTTAGGTACAGTACCCATTGTGCGTGGGTCGAAGTTACCATTCCACTTACAGAAGTTGATCATTTCTTGGTAAATACGCGCAAATGTAGATTCAGGCATTACTGCTTTACAGTCGTAAGGCTTACCGTCAGCACCCCACATTTTACCACCACCACGGATCATTGCAGGCATAGAAGCATCTACGATCACGTCGTTTGGAGAATGGAAATTAGTGATACCTTTTGCTGAATCCACCATTGCTAAAGCAGGACGGTGTTCTTGACATGCGTGTAGATCTTCGATGATCTCTTCACGTAAAGAAGTCGGTAAAGTTTCGATCTTCTCGTAAAGACCAGCCATACCGTTGTTTACGTTAATACCTAGTTCGTCGAACAGTTTACCGTGTTTTTCGAACGCTTCTTTGTAATAAATCTTCACACAGTGACCAAATACGATCGGGTGTGAAACTTTCATCATGGTTGCTTTAACGTGTAAAGAGAACAAGATGCCCGCTTCTTTACAATCATCTAATTCTTTTTCATAGAAGTCACAAAGCGCTTTCTTGCTCATGAACATTGAATCGATGATTTCGCCGTCTTGCAGTGCAACTTTGTCTTTAAGAACGATAGTTTCACCAGAATTCGTGATCAATTCCATTTTCACATTGCGAGGACGATCTAAAGTCATAGACTTTTCGCCGTGATAGAAGTCACCTTCATCCATGTGAGAAACGTGAGTTTGTGACCACTGTTTCCACTCACCCATAGAATGTGGGTGTTTTTTCGCATAGTTTTTAACAGCAGCAGGCGCACGACGGTCAGAGTTCCCTTCACGCAATACAGGGTTTACTGCTGAACCTAAGCATTTACCAAAACGTGCTTTGAGTGCTTTTTCTTCTTCAGTCGTAGGATTCTCAGGATAATCTGGAATTGCATAGCCTTTTGATTGAAGCTCTTTGATACATGCAGTCAACTGAGCTACAGATGCACTGATGTTTGGAAGTTTGATGATGTTTGTGTCTGGATCTTGTGTAAGACGACCTAATTCTGCAAGATTGTCTGATACTTTCTGCTCTTCGCTAAGGTATTCAGAGAATTCAGCGAGCACGCGTGCTGCAACTGAGATGTCAGTTTTTACAATCTCAACACCAGCAGGCTTAGTAAAGGTCTCAATGATCGGCAGTAGTGAGTAAGTCGCCAGTAATGGCGCCTCGTCGGTCAGTGTGTAGATGATAGTTGACTTTCCACCAGCCATATATAGCCCCTTGCTTTGGATTGAGTTACAGAGCACCGAACTTTTGGTCCAGTCTCTTAGAACCGATTTGCTTAAATTAAAACGTTGAGAGTATCGTTCTTCGTCGCATTTCAGTCAATGAAATAAGCTTTTAGTACGCTATTTTGATGAAATAACATACAAAATAGTATCCATCTTTAGTTTGATAATACTGTATGAATTTCATTACTTCTGAATGAAAAGTGAAGAACTGGTAATGAACGTTGATCTCAACTTCCCTGTAATATGAACATTATACG
Organism: Acinetobacter sp. ANC_7553; assembly: GCF_056779895.1. NCBI lineage: Bacteria > Pseudomonadati > Pseudomonadota > Gammaproteobacteria > Moraxellales > Moraxellaceae > Acinetobacter > Acinetobacter sp. ANC_7553. Next base: position 141,717 of record NZ_JBWYIV010000004.1, read on the forward strand.
TGTCTCATATTTAAACAGGATGGCAAAAGCGTACATTTCGGGCGTTATTGTAAGTGTTAATGTACGGGTATATTAATAAATTACGGAAATACCCAATATTTAGATTAAAGCATTTTGGGTATTTATACTTAAAATATATAATTTAATATCAAATTTAGAGATTTTTTAAACGCAATTTTTCTTGATAGAGCAAGTGATAACGAATACTTTACTTTTAAAAAAAGAAGTAATGTCTTGATTACGAAAAAAGGGCTTAAGTAAAATACTTAAGCCCTTTTTTTTAAATCTTGGTAGGTATATCCAGACTCGAACTGGAGACCTCTACGATGTCAACGTAGCGCTCTAACCAACTGAGCTATACACCTAGAATGCTTCGCATCTTATGCAAAAATCACTTGGCTGACAAGCCTTTTTCATATTTAACCAAAAGATATGAACAAGTTTTAATCATTGACTTAAAATTTGCGAACTCTTGTTTAGAAATACTCGATTGTGAATAACTTAAGTGCTCGTACAGAATGATAATTTCGAGGAAAACAGCTCTATCATTTTGACTTAAAGGTGATGAAATTCTTTCTAACCATTGTCGAACCGTTTCGTAAGAATAACGGCGATTGTGAAGTCCTAATTTTCTATTAAAAACATGAAGTACCCAATCGATTTGTGAATAGTGTTTTCTTTTTTTCCTCAACATCCATAGTGCATAACATCCTAATATGCTCAGTGAGCCTACAAGGATAATCACAAACACTGAAGCAACTGAATGAATTCCAAATTTAGTCATCCAACTCTGTTGTTGATCAGCGTTATACCCAACAATTTTACTTTGCCATTGATAACTTGCGTAATCACTCCATACGCGAATTTTTGTCAAAAAAGGATATTTTGCAACTGACCAATTTGTATTCTCCGAATAGAGTGTTTGATTATTTTGAATTAAATTTTGCATTCCCTGATCAATACGTTCAGGAGCAATCATTGCAGTGGGATCAATCCTCTGCCATTGACCTCCAAAATATACTTCAGTCCAAGCATGTGCATCTAACTGCCTCACTTCCCAACTTTTTTGGTCTGGCGCAAATTGACCTCCTTGATAACCTGTCACGACTCGGGCTGGAATACCGACATAACGCATCATCATGACAAAACTAGAAGCAAAATGCTCACAAAATCCTTGTCGTGAATTAAACATAAATGCATCTATCCGATCACCACTCAAAACACCGGGAGATAAAGAATACTGAAAGCTATTTTGCTTAAACCAGTCTAAAACTTGCTGGATATAACGCTCTGGCTGCTCTCCACTTTTAATAAATAAGTCCCATGCTAAACTTTGACTTTTGATATCGCGCTGACGGAGATACTGGGTGTAATACTGAATTTGAAACTGACTAAGTTCATGATTTATTTTCGTCCCACGCCCCAACCAAACTAAGTTTATAGGTTGAGCCGTTTGAATAGGTCGTTGAGCTGAAATACCACCGTCATAACGGAGATAATAATTTCGTTGTTGAGGTACAGATTGCTCTAATCCCATGATCCATTCTACAGAAGGATCTTTAGCCAAATACTGATATTCAACTTTTTGATTTAAATTAGAAAGTTGATAAGAGTTTAACTCATTTAGCCCTCTATTAAATCCATGACTCGTCCATTTTTGACCATCATATTGATCTAAGACCAAAGCTCGCCAATACATTTCTGAACGCGTCGGTAATTTTGTGATATCACCAATAATACGAAATGCCAATTCATTTGACTGAGACAGCTCAGCAATGTCACCTGGGGACATAGAGTCACTGATTCCTGTCATCCCCTTATTTTGTTGAATGGGGATATGCCAGAGCGGAGGTAATCGCGGGAAAAAAATAAAGAACAATATAAAAAAAGGAATTGCCAATCCGATGAATTTACCGACATGAATGATATCGTGCTTTAAGCCATTTTTAGTTTCAGGAGTGGACAGAAACTCCGCGGTTTGAATTCTATAAAGTCCTACAAAACAGCTCACTAAGCACAGCACCACTCCCAAAGCAACATACAACGTTTGACTGTATAAAAACGTACTTGCCGCCACGAATAAGGCAAAATTAAAAACGATGATCAAATCACGTTTTTTTTGGGTTTCTAATGCTTTTGCAAATAGAAAAGTTGTCAGCGATGCTACCCCAGCCTCAACACCAACAAAGGTATGGTAATGCAGATAAATCGCGCCAAGTGCAATTGCTGTAAAACTAAATTTTATTGCTTTGGAGACATTTTTTTTACTTTTTTGAATATGCCATAAATACATGAGCTCAATACAGAGCACCAAAAATAAAGCATAAGGCAGATAAATAATCTGGATAAATAAAATGAGTGCCAAACTCACTAGCATGGATTGTGAAACTTTAGGATGTACCATATATCTAAACCTATTTTCTATTTCACACTTTATGCCTGAGCAAGCAGAATTTTAGCCTGCTTGATATGCTCAGTTCCAAACCCTTGATTCAGTTCGGCATGAGGTAACACCAGCTTAAAAGGGATTTGTAATTGCTCACACTGCTCCACCACACCCATCATATATTTGAGCTTTTCTTCATGCTCGATTGACGGCATATGATGATAATGAATATCAACACATCGATCCTGTTGATGCTCTTCAAAAACTTTAATATACAAACCTTGTCCACGAGCAGCCTGCTTCCAAGATACACTTTGTAATGAGTCGCCGACCTGAAAACTTCTTAATTCTTTAAACTCATCTTTTTCCTGATCCAATACAAATGCATTTGAAAAGCTTGTATTCGGATTTATTTTGGCTTGAGGCGCAATCCATGCATGTCGTCCATGAAAGATATAAGTCCAAGCTCGAACAAGACCAAATGGATACACTGAAGCAATGTGTATATCGGGATAGTTATACTGTCCTCGTTGATCAACCTGAATCTGAATAACACATTCAGACTGTTTTTGGTCAATGTGAATGTGCTGTGTCTCAGAATCGATGGAGATCGATAAATAACGTGAATATGAATAAGGTTGATTCAAGTAGATTTTAAATAAAATCGAGTGCCCTACCTGTCCGACTTCATCAGTAATGATGTCTATCTCAAGACCATGCAATTGTTTAAAGGTGATATAAAAACTAATGCATAAGATCGCACTAATTAAAAAGCAGAAACCTAATATCAAATTATTGGCATAGTTAATACCCGCAATAAATGTGATCAAAATCAACACAAGATATAAGAAACCTTGCTGATAAATAAAAATCAAAATATCGCGTTGACCAATTTTTTTACTCTGCTCAAACCGAAATCTTTTTTTTAACCATTGCTTCCAGATACTGGTCACCTGCATACCCTCAAATCAATTTAACCTGATTCATTAGGGAGACCGTCTCATCCTCACTCAAGTTTAATCGATGAGCGCATACTGCTGAAAATACAGCTTTTACATCATCAGGAATGACAAAAGCTCTGGCATGCACGATCGCTCTCGCTTGTGATGCTCGTTTTAAAGCCAATAATCCACGCGTCGATAAACCATGCGCACTTTTTCGTGTTACCGCAGCCAAATCCAATAAATAGTCTTGAATTGCATCACTTAAATGGACTTGATGAGTCAAGGATTGCAATCTTAGTATTTCAGTCTCATTAAATACATGGATCAACTGTGCGATTAATTTGGCACGTGATTCTTGTTGAAGAAGTATTTTTTCTGCATGGCGAGATGGATAACCAAGAGATAACCGCATGAGGAATCTGTCTAACTGAGACTCTGGTAGTGCATAAGTCCCGCTTTGAAAGAGTGGATTCTGAGTCGCTATCACCCAAAAAGGCTGAGGTAAAGCATATCGCTGTCCATCAATCGTGGCGTAGCCCTCTTCCATCGCTTCTAGCAATGCACTCTGTGTCTTTGGACTACAGCGATTAATTTCATCTGCCAAAAGCACTTGGGTAAAGATAGGTCCGTACTTAAATTCAAACTGATGCTCTTTTTGATTAAAAACATTCACGCCAATCACATCACTGGCGAGCATATCATTGGTAAATTGGATTCTTTGAAATGATAAACCTGATAAAGATGCCAAACTACTGGCCAATGTGGTCTTACCCAATCCAGGTAAGTCTTCAAATAGAATATGACCACCTGCAATTAAACTACATAAAGCCAATTCAGTTTGCGTATTTTTATCCAAAACAATTTGATTGATTTGTTCTAGAAATAATGAAATTTTGGGAATAAATGATTGAATCTGAGATTCTACCTCAGGCTGTATAATATCTTTTGATTGAACACTCTGCTTCATTCCCCAAATCATCATTTACACTTCCAAAACGGTATATTTCTACCATACAGGTTTTTTTTATTTTCTCAAATATTTCTAATAATCAGTGTATTAAAGAATGAGTTTTAAACTTAATGCTGAATAAGCTTCAACTGTTTGAGCATCTCTTCAGGTCCAATTTGAAGGCTTGAATTATTGTTTTCCGCCAGCTTGATCTGTTCAATAAAATAGCTGTTGATCGGTGCATTCACCCCGAGTGTATTGGCAAGTCTGACCACTTCACCATTAATCCAATCAACCTCCGTCGTGCGCCCTAAATTCAGATCATCCTGCATAGATGAACGAGCTAGTGGATCAATGGCTAACATTTTGCGACTAATCAACTTAAACAACCAGTTAGGAAGTTGAAGAATATGAGGAATGATGTTCGCTGGTACAGGCGTTAATTGTGCGGGTTGAATATTTGCCTGCTTTAAAATTCGAAGCGTCTCTAACTGTGCCTGAGCAAGGCACTTTCTATACATTCGATTAGTAAGTTGATTTCTTAAAGTTAGACCAGATAAAGCGTTAATCGAATTGTTCAAGTTGAATAAGACTTTAGCCCACTGTACCTCTAACATATCATCACGGAATTCAACTTGCAGTTTCGCCGCATCTAACACTATTTTTAGCTGATTACTTTCTACAAATTTTTTTATCATTAATGTTCCATCAGAACCTTGATGGAAATGAGACGGTTTGAGTTCTGCGACATTAAATGGAACCATTCCTTCCATAATCTCCCATTCTGGCAGCATTTTTTTTAACCGTGGAACATTACTCACCCCATTTTGAAAACTGATGAGACTCGGTTTATTGAGAGTGTCACAGCTTCGTATTTCAGATGCCACTTGCTCTGTCGCTGCTGATTTTACACAAATCATGACTAAGTCCGTGTCTAAGACTTCTGCTAGATTTGTTGTAAGTCTTAATTGATCTGGAGTGAGCTTATGATGGTAGCCGTTTAAATCACTGAGCTCCAATCCATTTTGGCTTAATTTTTGATAGCTTCTTTCCCTACAGTAAAATGTCACCTGATGGCCTGCTGCGACCATTCTTCCACCGATATAACAGCCAATCGATCCTGCACCATAAATTCCAATTTTCATGTTTTTATCCTTTGTTATTGATCAAGAGTATACGAGTTTCAGAACAATAAATTTGTCAGGTTTTATACAATTAAAACAAATAAAAAACGACACCTCAGTGCCGTTTTTTATTTAATATTAGAAAATTAACATGGACATTTTTTCATACCGCCTGCTGCACTTGGATAGCGTGCATCGACACAATAACGATGAAAAGTTTTTTCATCCATTGGCTCTAGGTCAGGGTGATGCTTTTTCATATGCTCTACATAGTTTTGGTAATCTGGGACACCCACCATTAAACGAAAACTTTGTTGTAGCCGCTGCCAAATCAGTTGAACTGTTTTGATTCCATTCAACATTAAAAACTTCTTCGGCTGAGCCAAAATCGTGAATTTAATGATTTTACCCAATGCCAGCTTTTGACGAATTTGTTCTTTCAAACTCATTTGGTCTCTCCTGCAGGGACTTGATCAGTATAAATTGCTTCAGCTTCCTGAGCCGTTGGCTGCGGATTTGCTAAAGCACGACGAATCACTTTAATGGCAGCAAACAACATCACCACAGCAACAATCATAAAGAATGCACATAACGCAGCATTAATCTGATTAGATAAAGCAACAGTTTGCATTTCCGCAATGGATTTCGCAGGCGCTAAAATTTCGTTTCGCTCAATAGCCGCATTGAAACGATCTGCTTGTGCCAAGAATCCAATTTTTGGATTTTCATGGAAGATTTTTTGCCAACCAGCAGTCATCGCTGTAATGAAGAGGAAAATCGTTGGAACAATGGTGACCCACACATATTTTTCTTTCTTCATTTTGAACAAAATGACAGTACCCAGCATCAGCGCCATCGCAGCTAAAATTTGGTTACCAATACCAAATAATGGCCACAAACTATTGATACCGCCCAGTGGATCAACTACACCTTGATATACAAAGAAACCCCAGCCTGCCACTGCAACGGCAGTACCAATCAAGTTGCCCACAAACGACTTAGAGTTTTTAACCGCAGGGACAACAATACCCACAGTATCTTGAACCATAAAACGGCAAGCACGTGTTCCTGCATCAACAGCAGTTAGAATAAATAGCGCTTCAAACAAGATCGCAAAGTGATACCAAAATGCCATCATTTCACGACTATTAAAAATTTCAGTGATGATGTGCGCCATACCAATCGCAAACGTCGGTGCACCACCAGTACGAGAAAGAATTGTGCTTTCACCAACCTCTTGAGCAAGTAGTGTTAAAGCTTCAGGTGTAACCACAAATCCTAAATTACGTACCGCCTCTGCGGCACTTTCAACCGTCGTTCCTATCACCGCAGCTGGAGAGTTAATGGCAAAATAAACGCCTGGATCCAAGATCGTTGCACAGATCATCGCCATGATTGCGACAAATGATTCCATCAACATACCGCCGTATCCGATCATCCGGATATCGCGTTCATTATTTACGAGCTTAGGTGTAGTTCCTGATGAAACCAATGCATGGAAACCTGAAATTGCACCACAGGCAATGGTAATAAATAAGAATGGGAAAAGTGATCCAGAGAATACAGGTCCCGTACCATCTACGAAGTGGGTAATTGCAGGCATTTTTAATTCAGGCATCGCAAATACGATACCCAATGCTAAACCTGCAATCACGCCAATTTTCAAGAAAGTCGATAAATAATCACGTGGAGCCAATAACAACCATACTGGTAATACAGAAGCGATGAAACCGTAGATAATCAATGCCCATGTTAACTCTGTACCAGATAAAGTGAATAATTGCCCCCAATAAGGATGTTGAGCAATATTTTCACCGTAGATGATACCTAGCATCATCAGTACAAAGCCAATGATTGAAACTTCGGCAATCTTTCCTGGACGGATATATCGCATATATACGCCCATAAATAATGCAATTGGAATGGTGGCAGCAATACTAAACACACCCCATGGACTATTGGTTAATGCTTTAACCACCACGAGTGCAAGCACAGCTAGGATAATGATCATTACCCCTAATGCGCCAAGCATCACAATAATTCCTGCAAATGAACCCAGTTCTTGTTTTGCCATTTCACCCAGTGAACGTCCGTCACGGCGTGTAGAAATAAATAAAACTAGAAAATCTTGGACTGCACCTGCCAGTACAACACCGACTAACAGCCAAATCGTTCCTGGTAAATAACCCATTTGCGCAGCAAGAATAGGCCCAACTAACGGACCAGCACCTGCAATCGCAGCAAAGTGATGACCAAACAGAACACTTTTATTTGTAGGCACATAATCTAGACCATCCGCTAGACGGTGCGCAGGTGTTAAACGCCGAGCATTTAACTCGAATACTTTATTAGCAATAAATAAACTATAAAAACGATATGCAATACTGTAAACACAGACTGCAGCGAGTACGAGCCAAACTGCGTTGACATGTTCTCCACGACTAACCGCTAATATTCCAAAGGACACTGCGCCAATTATGGCCACAATAATCCAAATCAATTTCGAAGCCATGGATGACTTCGGTTGTATTTGATCCATATCAAACCCTCATTATTTCGTATTTGCAATCAGCTCAATTTTATTATTCGTGTTACTGCTGTTTTCCCTTGCGACTATACTCCTCAATAATTCTTCTTTACCTTAGACCTTGGCATTAAAAAAGGGATGATTGTCATCATCCCTTTCGATAATAGTATAAATTTACACCATTATGCACGTTCTAAGTATTCACCAGTACGTGTGTCAACACGAACGCTTTCTTCTTGTTGAACGAATAATGGAACACGTACTACAGCACCTGTTTCAAGTTTCGCTGGTTTACCACCACCGCCAGAAGTATCACCACGTACACCTGGATCAGTTTCAACAATTTTTAATACCACGAAGTTAGGTGCATTCACTGTTAAAGGAACACCATTCCATAACATGATTGTGCATTTTTCGTTTGAATCGTCTTTCAACCATTTCGCAGCATCACCCATTGCAACTTTATCAGCCGCAATTTGCTCGAAAGTTACAGGATCCATGAAATTCCATAGTTCGCCGTCGTTGTATAAGTAGTCCATTTCTACTTCTACGATATCTGCAGCTTCTAAAGAATCACCAGATTTGAATGTTTTTTCTAATACTTTACCTGATTTAAGGTTACGTAATTTAACACGGTTGAACGCTTGGCCTTTACCTGGTTTAACGTATTCGTTTTCCATGATTGAGCATGGGTTACCATCAAGCATTACCTTAAGGCCAGACTTGAAATCGTTCGTAGAATAATAGGCCATGAGAGGCTCACTCCAAACTTACTAACTTTAATCTATTAATGCGATGGGCTGCTACACTGTCATTTAGCAAGTCTGACAGGTGCATGATATGCCACATGCACATGCATTTATGTTGCGTATTCTAAATGACCAACCTACTCTGCCGCAATGATAAATTCCGAAATACAATGTTTAAGCTGTCTAAGTTCCATGCAGAACTACTGTTGTAGACTTAATTTGATCATCTTTAGGCTTGAGTATTTTCATCCCGACATTCAATAAAGAAGGCTTAATCAGGACACAACTGAGTTTTTCAATGGGATTTGATTTAAAATGAAGCCTTTCATCTCCCTCTAAATTTAAACTGTATGACCCACTATTTGTATCAAGAGCAACATTGGCAAAATCAACTCAGCGATTTAATCACTGACCCACATGAGCTCATTGAACTCTTGGAATTGCAACCTGAAGATTTAATACATGGTGCAATTTTGGCATCAGCCCAATTTAAATTAAGAGTCCCTCGCGCCTTCGTCGCGAAGATGCAAAAATCTAATCCTGATGATCCACTGTTACTTCAAGTACTCCCTCATCATCTGGAGCTAAATGAACATCCTGATTTTGTAACAGACCCCCTTGATGAGGAGGCTGCCAATTTAATCCCAGGTGTATTGCATAAGTATCAGTCACGTTTTTTACTGACTTTAACGGGTGCCTGTGCTGTTCATTGTCGTTATTGTTTTAGACGTCATTTTCCATATCAAGAAAATTTACCTAAAAATGACGACTGGGAAAAAATACAAGACTACTTACTCGCTCATCCAGAAATCAATGAAGTGATCTTAAGCGGAGGTGATCCCCTAACACTTTCAAATCGTAAACTTGCCATTTGGATCGACAGATTAAGTTCAATTCCACATCTTAAAATTTTGCGTATTCACTCTCGAGTTCCAATCGTTCTTCCAAATCGGCTTGATGATGAACTTATTTCTCTCTTAAAAAACAGTAGGCTACGTATTATTCTGGTGGTACACTCAAACCATGCTGCTGAAATTGATAACTTTACCGCTTCGAAATTAATGCAAATTTCACAACAAAATATTTTGGTGTTGAATCAAGCTGTGTTATTAAAAGGTATTAATGATCATCCTGATATTTTGGTTGATCTAAGTCATCGATTATTTGATGCGCGTGTGATGCCTTATTATTTACATGTGTTGGATAAAGTAAAAGGTGCTCAGCATTTTGATTTACCAAGTGAATCTATTGATTCAATCTATAAAGAGGTTTTGGCAAGGTTGCCTGGATACTTGGTTCCAAAGCTGGTTAGAGAAATTGCGGGAGAACAGAATAAAACACCGCTTTATGGAGTTGCCACTTTTTAGAGACTCATTTACATGCTTCAGGCTCAGATTTCAGAAATTTTTCACTATCCTACTGCCTTGACTCGAGATCAACTGAGTTTTGCAAATGCAAATGTTCAGGACTTGGGTTTTTGGGCATCTCAACTTTCAATTATGCAATTAGGTGACACCTCTGAAGCGGTGTTGAAAGCCCTCTATGAAATCGCTGAACTCAAATGTTCGGAAACATTGCGCTTTGATCTTATTCAAGCACTACACCCTTTGATCGAAAATATTTTAGAGAGACTTGAAAAAAACTTTTTAAATCAAGGTCTTTTTCTATCTGACCGTAACAAAGATATTATAGAGTTAACCACCCGTCTAAGAACATTATTTGCTGATATCTATATAGATATTGCACAGCGCAGTGAAATGCAGCTAAAACAACAAAAGTTTTCTATTTTGAAGTTTGCTCAAAAGCGTAATGTGAAAACTGCACGACTCCTTTCCAGTTATTACGCTCTTCAACAATTGGGTTTATTGTTAGTACAACAACAGATGCTTTATCGTTCTGCCTTGTCTAAGCAATGGTTAATGACCCATTATCTGTATGATTTAGCATTAAAAAACCAAGAACACACGGTTAACATTAATTTATTACAAGGCACTCATCACGCTTTAAAAAATATTCAACAGTGCTATGCCCAAGTCTTATTATTAGAAATATTTAATACTCACCAAATTCGTCCTTCTGAGATCTACGCGCTCTATCAATGCACAGTGGATTGGGCGCAACTAGTGCAAGTTTTACCACGTGAAACCACTTTATCTCGTTACGTCATTGATACCACTAAAGATCATCCGCCAGTTTACAACCGTAAACACCATGAAAGTTTTAAACCAAACATTTTTGTGGCAACCCAATCGTTGCTTGAGCATGTCAACTTAACCATTCAAAAGGACAATGAATATTTATCTAAGAAAGAGAAAGCTTATTTAACTGCACCTCTTAAATTTCATGTTCAAAATGTTTTAGGCTCGACCATTGAACGTAGACATGAGCGTTATGAACATTCCGCTCAGTTACAACTCTGCTTCAGTTTACTTACAGCACATTATTATCTCTCTAAAACCAAAACTTTTAGCGAAACCTTGCGACTAACACCGCCTAAATCAAAATCAGAAGACGAGTTTGCGTTTACATATTTAAATGACTACCCAGATGCCTATACAGACAAATCAAACAAAGTTCTAGATAAACAGGCACGTCAAATCCATGCGGCTCAAGTTTTAGATATCAGTTTAAATGGCTATCGCGTACGTTGGTTAGAAGAAGAAGCACCACCAAATTTAAGAACAGGTGAATTTATCCTAATCAATGAGGGGGTGAACAGCAAATGGAAAGGTGGTGTAATTCGTTGGATCAAACAATCTGTTAAAAAAAGCTATGAACTTGGGCTTGAAGTGATTGGACCCGACATCCACCCTTGCGCCGCTAAAGTTTATACAGATCGAAGTTCTTTTAATTATCATCCATGTTTATTTGTACATACCTTGAAGATTGATGCTCCACAGCATTCTCTTATTTTGCCAAATTTACAGTTTTTCAAAGAACAACAATCTATTTATTTACGCTTAACTGATCAAGATATCAAAGTAGAATTGATAAAGACCATGCTCATCACACAAAGTTTTGTTCAATTTGAATTTGAATTATTTAATGATGAGCAGCAATTTCTGATTGATGAATTTTTACAACATCAAAACCTTGAATCAAATCGTTTTCAAGACGTATGGGAAGCATTGAAGTGAAAAACCTACTTCTATCAACACAATTAAAGCAATCTGGAATGCGCTTACTCATTGTCGATGATAATCAGATTCGTTATAACCATATTATCTCTTTACTCGAAAAACGCGAGTACAAGGTAGAAGCAGTGCTACTCGATGATCAAGTGAGTCTTGAAAAGCAACTTCATTTAGATTGGGATTTAATTCTGTTTGGTCGTGCCTATGAACTGACCTTAACTCATTTTCTTCGACTGCTTGCAGATTCTGATAAAGCTTTTACCCCAACACTTTATCTAGCTCCAGAAGCTCTAGAAATGTCTGAAGTAAAACTCATTTCGATGGGCATCTATGATGTTTTAAATATTGATCAACCTGAACAATGTTTACTTAAAATTATTCGAGCATTGGCTTTTAGTCGCTTACAAAAAAATCAGATGCAATTAACGGATGAACTGAAACACAATGTTCAAATTAAACAAAATTGGATCGAAGAGCATAAAAAAGCAGTTGCAATCATAGAAGAAGGAATTATCGTTGAATGCAACCATGAGTTTACGCATTTATTTGGCTTCAACACGTGTGATGACGTTATTGGATCCCCGCTCATTGATTTAATACAACCTGAGGATATTCAATCTTTTAAAGCACGATTTAAAAAATTAGCTTTCGGTAAATTTGAGTACGGTCCTTTTGAACTGATTTCTCTTAATCCACAGTTAACACTTCAAAATCCAGTCCAAATTGAATGTAATCCTACAGATCAAAATCAAATCATTGAAATTACGATTTCAACGCATTTTCAACAGGATGATCAACCATTTAGTCCTCAACTTGAGACTGCACCTCACCAAGACAGTAGAATTGCACCACACACAACATTGGCAAAAATTTTACAACATCTTGAAGAACACCCTGCTCAAGAAAATGCTTTGGTCATCTTCAGCCTAGCCAGTTGTCCAGACTATATCTTGAGTTCTGATTGGGATACTTTTAAAGGCTATTTCGGCAAACTTTCAGACTTTATTCTCGAACAGACCAATGGCGCTGTATTTAAAATTGAAACAGCCCTGTATGCCACTATCATTCAAGCTGAAACGATTGAAGTTCTAAAATCAAGACTCTCTGCGCTACATGCGCTTGAAAAACCTAGACTCGTCAATCTGGGAGATCAAACCTATCAACAGCATGTCAAAATTGGTTATAGCCTCTTCAAACTGTCAGATTTAAATGTAGATAATTTTGAACAGCTCATTGCAAATGCTTATAACACTGCCCTACCCAATTTATTGAGCAATGATGCTGCTTTAGAGACAACGCTTGAAGAAATTGAAGAGATTCATTTTGAAGTTACTCAAGCAGATGAGCCGACCGCTATTCAGTTGAATACACCTTCTTCTGAAGTAGAACCTGATCATTCAACAGAATTTGTATTTCAAGCAATTGAAGAATTTGTACAGTCAGACGAAGTTCACGGCGATATCCTAGTACATCTTCGTAAAGTTCTTGAACGTGATCAAATTACGCTAAAGTTCCAACAAATCTATGATAAAGAAGACACTAGTCTTAATACCTATGAAGTAAGCAGCGGGTTTATTTTTGAAAATCAATGGATTCAATTGGACGATATTGAAGAATTGGTGGATGACCCTGAGTTGTCTATTAAAATTGACCGATGGATTTTGGTTGAGGCAGCAAAGCAACTGCACAATTTTTTAACACAATATCCTGAAGCTAAACTGATTATTAATTTACGACACCATGTTCTTTTAAAGCATCATCAACTGGCAGAATTAATTTCAAAACTGCTCATGATTGTAGGAGCAAAAGCACCTCAACCACTGATTTTACAGTTTAAAGAAAAATACATTGCTCAACATTTAAATGAAATTCTGCCTGCGATTGAGGTATTGAGAGCGCAAGGCGCAGATATTGCCGTTTGTGAGTTTGGATTAAGTAAATGTAGCGATCTCATTCTCAAAGTTGCCAATATTCAGAATTTCACGCTGCATGAAGAATTCACAGATAATTTAAATACTGAAGAAGGTATTGAACGTTTTAAACAGGCGATTGAATACTTCAATAGTCATCGATCAGTCAATTTATTACTCAAAAATCTCAATGATATGAATAGCTTTGCCAACGCGTGGAATGTCGACGTGAGATTTTTACAAGGTGATTATTACCAGCGTAAATTGGATCAGCTCATGAATGTTCAAGATCAAAGTTAATTCCAAATTTTGGACATAAAAAAACAGGCTGAACGCCTGTTTTTTTTATTTTGGGTATTAACGTTTGATAGAACGTGACATACCAGCAAAACGTTGTTTGAACTTGTCGATACGACCGCCAGTGTCAACGTTCTTTTGCTTACCAGTATAGAATGGGTGGCAAGCTGAGCATACGTCTAGGTAAAGTGTTTCTTTACCAACAGCTGAACGAGTTTCGATTACGTTACCGCAAGAGCAAGTAGCAACTAATTTTTCGTATTTTGGGTGAATATCGGCGCGCATGGTCGATTCTCCATAGAGTTAAGAAGGCTTTAGCTGTCATCGCAATTGATCACTCTCTTCATCCATTACAACAGATGCAGAGGAAAGGCTGAAATACAGCAGATCAACACCATAACAGACCATTCTTTTGGCCCACCGAGACGGCTTCCGTCAGAGCTAAGCACAACAAGTGGACGACATTATACTCCACTTTATTTTAGATAGCGAATTTTTCCTTTAAGACTTTTCAATTTGCTTGGACCAATGATTCGCAATAATTCCGCACACCATTAATTGGATCTGATGGAAAATCATAATTGGCAATATGATCATCCCCATAGGTTGTCCAATGAAAAGAATTTGCGCCATAGGCACTCCACTTGCGAGTGTTTTCTTAGAACCACAAAAAAATACAGCGATTTGATCGGCACGATTAAATCCAAACCACTTTGGGGCGTGATAGGCTAAAAGCATAATCAAAGTCAGAAGCACAGAGCATGCAATAATTAACCACATTAAGGTCACCCCACTGACTTCATTCCATAGACCTGCTACGACTGCACTACTGAATGCGCCATACACCACCAAAAGAATTGAGCCTTGATCAAAAGTTTTGACAATACTCGGGGCTTTTTGAATCAGTGGAAAGACGATAGGACGCAATAATTGTCCCAAAATAAATGGAACCAATAACAGCAGAATAATTTTGACGATCGCACTGGTTGGATCAAACCCATGATCAGACTGGCCTAAAATAAATAAGGTCACTAATATAGGTGTGATAAACATACCAATAATATTAGAGAATGAAGCACTACACACAGCACTTGCGACATTACCACCTGCTACAGAAGTAAATGCAATAGAAGACTGAACTGTTGAGGGTAAGAAGCACATAAACAAGAAGCCCCAATACAGTTCTTGTCCAAGTAGCGGTAGCAATACAGGTTCAGCCATTAATCCTAGAATTGGGAAAACTGCAAACGTCAGTGCAAAGACCAAACTGTGTAATTGCCAATGTTTAATGCCTTGAATCACCGCTTCACGTGATAACTTTGCACCATGTAAAAAAAATAGGATTGCAATTGCAATCGTGGTGAAATAAGAAAAATAGTGAGCAGCAACACCTGAAATTGGCATCACTGACGCTAAAATCACCATAACAAACAGCAATATCGTGAAACGATCTAACGCTAAGAGCTTTAGCACCCCATATCCCTCTTTTTATTCTATCTGAATTGAAAATAAGCCCAATACACATTGATTGGGCTTATCTTTAAAATTTTACTCACAAATCAGCGAGTGAAATTTAATTATTTCTCGCGTTACTGTCTTGTTGAATAAGTTCAATCTTGTAACCATCTGGATCTTCCACAAAAGCGATTACGGTTACGCCGCCTTTCATTGGTCCAGCTTCACGGACAACGTTACCACCACGTGCTTTGATTTCTTCACACGCTTTATACGCATCATCCACTGCGATCGCAATATGACCATACGCATTACCCAGCTCATAGCTGTCTGTATCCCAGTTATGCGTTAGCTCAAGAACAGTATTGTTTTCTTCATCACCATAACCCACAAAGGCTAAAGTGAATCGACCTTCTTCATAATCGCGTTTACGAAGCAAAGTCATACCGAGTACTTCAGTATAGAACGCCAATGAACGCTCTAAATTGCCTACACGTAACATGGTATGTAACATTCGCATAAAATTTACCTATTGATTGAAAGATGTACTTTTCAACTGATTTAACAATTTCGCCACCCAAATAACAAGTAACAAAATAGGTAAACCCATTAAAAAAGTCATAAAGAAGAATGATGAATAACCGAAGTTTGTCACTATTGTACCTGAATAGCCACCAATCATCTTTGGAAGTAATAACATCAATGAACTAAAAATTGCATATTGCATTGCTGTAAATGAAACGCTAGTCAAACTCGATAGGAATGCAATAAATACTGCACCAGCAAGTCCTGATGCGAGATTGTCAAATACAATGCCCATCACCAGCCACACCTTGCTATAAGGGACAACCACTTTACCTTTGAGTTCGACTATTTGATCACTATCAACTTGAACAGCTGGAAGATCAGATAAAGTCATACGTGACTTCGGTTGGATCGCTGAAACTGTTTTATAAATATGATCTTGGGTTAATTCATGCGCCTGACCTGCATGCTGCACGACCGCTTGCACCGTAAATTTAGTGTGGTCTTTTAGACTGTCTCCGGGGACGACCACGCTCCAATTATTTTGATCCAACTTCGCAGGTATCACTTGCTGATTTGAAATACGAATATTCAGTGTTTGTAGTGTGCTGTCAGCTTTTAAGTTCGAGAGTTGACCGCGAATAATGACATCCTTGCTTAACTCATCTTGGTAGAGAATATCGTCCCCTCCAATGGCTTGGATGAAAATCTGAGAATCATCTTGACTCAAGTAGCGTTGAAGCGGGATTTCAACATTCAGGGCTTTATCATAACCATTAGGGGTGGATAACACTTGAATAATATTATGTTCAGCAAAATTAGATGCAGGGAGCTTTAAAGACCAGTTCCCAACTTCATCGGGAGTCACTTGATGCTGTTGACCTCCCATTTTTACCAAGACTTGATTCATCGCTGGTCCAGATTTCACGAGCCCCACAAAGATGAGATTGGTCGTGCTGGCAACAATAGCGCCCACCAACATCATTTTCATAATGTTATAACGCTGAGCTAATAAGCCTCCAAGGAAGCCACCTAAAATTACAAAAAAAATGGCGAAAAACTTGTTAAACCAAGCGATTTCTTCTTTATCAAAATTCAAATCAAGATAAAAAAGATTGGCGACCACCCCAGCGACAATATCTGAAATTCGATAAAAACCAATGAGTAATAAAATAGCTAAAGCAACTTTCAAACCATAACGTTTGAAGAAATCTAAAATCGGTGATAGCCATGTCTCGACGACTATTTTTTCATCAATGAGTTTTGCTCGGGTTAATCCAAATACGACCAACACAGCCAACGCCACACTCGCGAAGAAACGTAAAACTTGTCCAATAAATGACAAAAAATTACCATCAATATTTAACTGTGAAATCCAAGCACCAAATTGGAGAAACCCACAAACGAAGACTACTGTTGAAATCACAAAGACGATAAATAACTGAAAATAATCCTTTGCTTGATATTGATGAGGTTCTTGATTTACTACCGGTTCATGAATCACTAAGGTCGTCACAATCCCGATCATCATCAATCCAGCCATGAGTAAATAGGTAGACTGCCACGCCTCATAAATATAGTTACCCATGGCTGTACCAAGTGATGCAGCGAAGAGTAATGCACCGAGCTGAGTTACGATGGTCGCAATTCGATAACCTGCGTTATAGGTCGAAGCCATAACCGTCTGAACACTCGTATCTTGTGTCAACTCAATACGATAAGCATCCACGATAATATCTTGTGTCGCTGATGAGAATCCTAGAAAGATTGCGGATATCGCCATGAACGTTAAACTTGAAAATGGCCCTACACTTCCTCCATGAATACTCGGATCAGTAAATGCCATTGAACAAATAGCAATTGCGACCAAAATCTGTGAAACCAACAACCACCCTCGTCGTTTACCCAATTTCCTTGTTAAATAAGGTAATGGTAATCGGTCAATCAAAGGTGCCCAAATGAACTTGAAGGCATAAGCTAAGGCTGCCCATGAAAACATGGTAATGGTACTACGCTGAATACCGGCTTCACTCAACCAGAAAGATAGAGTTGAAAAAATCAGAAAAATTGGGATACCTGATGAGAAACCCAAAAAAAGCATAATGATCGCGCGTCGATCAAGAAAGGCTTTAAATGCCGAAGTCCATCCAGCTGATTCTGGTGACGAAGATTGTGATGTCATTGCGTTGTTATTTTCAGTGAAAAGTACTCTCGCTATTCAACTCTGTAATGCGCTTGGTTTCAATATAATTTACGCAAACTTCACCGAGTATTTCATCAATTTGATCTATCTCAACTTGATATTTTTGGCTAAACCTGTATACCTTAAACTATCAAATGTAAATTATAGTTTTGGATTTCACCTGTGACCCAGAGACACGATCAAATTAGTTCCACCGCAGTAGCTTTAACCACGACATCCACAAACTTAGAACAAAACTCGCAAAACAAGCTCCTATCCGTATTTGAACTTGAAGCCACGCAAAACACCTTGAATGCAACAGCACTCAAACCAGAACAACTGACGCATATTCCAAATTATGACAATATTCCTGCGTCTACAAAACGTATCAAGCCTCTTAATAATTTTTTAGGACAAGATCGTGCTAAAGCATCTGTAGAAGCAGGCATTGCCCTTCCATACTCAGGCTATAACATATTTGCTGTGGGTACGGCAGGGTTGGGTAAACGCACCATGATCAAGCGCTTACTCCAACAACATGCCAAAGATATGCCTACACCGGATGATTGGGTTTATGTATACAACTTCAAAAATGCACGCAACCCAATTGCGCTTAACTTTCCTGCTGGACAAGGTGCAAAGTTTCAAAGTACGCTACATCAAACATGGCAAACCATTTTCAAACAGCTCGAACGTCGTTTTAGTGCTGAAACGTATCACAATCGGATTGAAAAAATTCGTTTAACGACAGGTCATGAACAACAACAAGCTTTGATTGAGCTCACCAAAGAAGGTGAAGAGCTTGATTTAAAGTTGATCAGTCGTAATGAAGAACACTGCTTTATTCCTGTTCATCTTAAAGACAATAAAATTCAAGAGATGTCTCAAGATGACATCAATGCACTGAGTAGCAAAGAACGTTCTGAAATTGCGTCCAATATCCGTTATATGGATAAAAAGCTTGAGCGTTTAGGTTTACAGATTGGTGATCTCGAAGATGAAGCCCGAGATATGGTGTCTGAGTTGAATCGTGACATTGCCAAACAAGTCATTATTCCTCGCATGGAACATATTTTAAATAAATTTCCAGATATCAAACATCTTGAACAATATTTAAAATTATATGCTCAAGATATTATCGACAATGTGGAAACCGTACTAGAACAGGAAGAAAGTGATTTTTCACCTGCATTATTTAACCGTGTCCCTGCGCGTTATCAAGCAAATTTAGTCATTAGCAACAAGCCAAATTCTGGGGCACCAGTCATCTTTGAAGATTTCCCCACACATTACAACTTACTTGGCCATGTTGAACAATTAACGCAAAATGGCACTATCAGCACTGATTTTACTTTAATACGACCTGGTGCACTGCATCGTGCCAATGGTGGTTTTTTAATGCTTGAGGCTGAGCAGCTTTTAGAACAACCTTATGCATGGCAAGGACTCAAACGAGCGATTAAGTCTGGTCAAATTAAACTCTCATCTCTAGAGCACATGCTAACGCTGACGGGCAGCATTTCAATTGAGCCAGCATCGATTCCATTACAATTGAAAGTCATTTTAATGGCTGAACCAGAAATCTATTATGAGATTCTGGAGGTGGAGCCTGAGTTAGGAAGTATCTTTAAAATTCGAGCTGATTTTACTGACACATTACAACGTAATGACGAAAATGAACAAGCTTATATGCATTTGATTGCAGACTATGTTCAATCCTCTAAACTGCTTCCATTTGATCGCTCTGCCTTGGCTGCTTTACTGACCGACTCAAGTCGTCAAGCAGAGGATCAGAGTTCGTTGTCACTACATGCCTTAACTTTAGGTGATCTGATTCATGAATCTCATCACCATGCATCCAAATCTAATGCAACTATGGTGACAGCAGAACATATCGGCACTGCGCTCAAACACCGCCAATATCGTCTAGGTTATTTACGAGAGTTGTACTGGCAAGATTTATCTCGTGGTACACAGCTTATCGAAACGCGTGGTCATCGACTCGGTCAGATAAATGCTTTGTCCGTAATTCACTACGCCGATGTCGAATTTGGCCTACCATCACGCTTGACTGCATCAGTGTATCAGGGTGGCGGCGATATTTTAGATATCGAACGTAGCGTGGAGTTAGGCGGTTCACTTCATGCTAAAGGTGTACTATTAATGTCGTCTTTCTTAAAGGCACATTTCGGACGTGAACAAACCTTGCACTTCTCTGCCGCTTTGGCTTTTGAACAAAGTTATGGTCAAGTCGATGGTGATAGTGCAACCGTTGCAGAACTCTCCGCTTTAATTTCTGCGATCAGCCAACTGCCGATTGATCAGTCATGGGCGATTACGGGTTCAATGAATCAACTGGGTCAAGTACAACCGATTGGTGGCGTCAATGCCAAAATCGAAGGTTTCTTTGATGCATGTAAACTTCAAGGTTTAACAGGCAAACAAGGTGTCATTATTCCACGTCAAAACATGCAGCATCTAATGTTACGTCAAGATGTGATTGATGCTGTCGAAGCCGGTCAATTCCATATTCATGCCATCAACACAATTGATCAAGCACTTGAGATTCTCATGGCGCGTCCTGTCGGAGAATTAAATAAAAAAGGTCGCTATACCAAAGGTTCAATTTATGCTGCTGTCATGGAGCAGCTAGAATATTGGCAAGCCATTGAAGATGGCGCTGAAATTGAAGAAGAGCCAAAGAAAAAGAAAAAAAAGAAGAAAAAAGACAAAGCTAAAAAAGATAAAGCGATCAATGTTGAAGGACAACCTTCTCAACTCGCTGATGAAACTTCAAACTAGTTTGAAATTTTCAAAAATAAAAAAAGCACCCATCGGTGCTTTTTTTATTGCGCTCGAATTAAGCTTCAGGCGCTGGGCTATATTGCTCCACGAGCGTTTTTAATTCGCCTGTTTGGAACATTTCTAGCATAATATCACTACCACCGATCAACTCACCATTGATCCATAATTGTGGGAATGTTGGCCAGTTTGCAATTTGTGGCAAAGTCGCACGAATGTCTTGGTTTTCAAGAATATTTACATAAGCAAATGGGCGACCAATTTGGCTCAATGCTTCAACTGCACGTGCAGAGAAACCACATTGTGGGAACTGTGGTGTGCCTTTCATATAAAGAAGAACTGCATGTTTTGCAATTTGATCACGAATTAACGCTTCTGTATCACGCACTTGTTCAGTCATTGATTAAATCCTCAACTATTCTGCCTGCATTATACCTAAAACCGCCGTAAAGAGTATGGATTGCTAAATTTTTCCAGTTTAATTTGCAATTAGGCTTTTAATCTTAAGCAGATTTTGCTTAGATAAACTTTTATTTTCCACCTAACAAATACGAGTTAGACATGAACAATATCACCCTCGCTCCAGTTCAAACTGATCAACCATCTCATTTGATGCCTGTATTCAGCCGTCAACCGATCAGCTTTGTGCGTGGCCGAGGTTCGTATCTTTATACAGCTGAAGGTACAGAATATTTAGATGCGCTGACTGGCATTGCAGTATGTGGTCTAGGTCATGCACATCCAGTTTTGGCAGAAGCAATTGCAGAACAAGCAGCGACGCTTATTCACACCAGTAATATTTATGAAGTACCTTGGCAGACTGCAGCTGCGCAAAAGTTAGCTGAAGTGTCTGGTATGGAAGAAATTTTCTTCTCGAATAGTGGTGCTGAATCAAATGAAGGTGCAATTAAAATTGCGCGTAAATACGGTCATATGCAAGGTATTGCTTTACCGAAAATCATTGTCGCTGATCATTCTTTCCATGGTCGTACAATGGCAACACTTTCTGCGACAGGCAATAAAAAAGTACAAGAAGGATTTGGCCCGCTCGTTGAAGGTTTTATCCGTGTACCTTTTGGCGACATTGAAGCAATTGAAGAAGCAGCAATCAACCATCCAGATATCGTCGCGATTCTCGTTGAACCGATCCAAGGTGAAGGTGGTGTAAATACAGCACCTCAAGGTTTTAGTTATCTTGAAGAAATTCGTCAAATCTGTAATCAACATAATTGGTTGATGATGCTAGATGAAGTTCAAACAGGTAACGGTCGTACAGGAAAATATTTTGCGTATCAACATACCAATATTATTCCTGATGTCATGACGACAGCTAAAGGCTTGGGTAATGGTTTCCCAATTGGTGCAGTGATGACTCAAGGTAAAGGTGTAGGTATTCTTACTCCAGGTAACCACGGATCAACTTATAGTGGTACTGCATTAGGTTCGCGCATTGTCTACACGATTATCGATTTGATGCAAAAAGAAAATATTGTTGAAAACGCAGCAACAATTGGCCAATACTTAGTTGATCAATTCCGTACACAACTTGCAGATCAAAACGTTATTGTTCGCGGCTTTGGTATGATGATTGGTATTGAATTACCCAAACCATGCGCAGAGTTGGTGGATATTGCACGCATAGAACACAATCTAATTATTAATGTCACCGCAGGTAATGTCGTTCGTTTGTTGCCAGCGTTGAATATGAATCAAGAACAAGCTGATGATTTATTAAAACGCTTAGTTCCAGCGATTAAAAACTTCTTGGCTTAAGCCAAGATCAATAAAAAAGCCGCATATTGCGGCTTTTTTATTAAGAAGAACACTTAAGATGCTTCTTGAAATACTCGACCACCAGGCAACTGGCTGAAATATTGTTTTAAAGCATCTAGGCAGCGATGAATTTTCATTGGTTGTTGTTCACGTTTTAATGTCATTGCATTCAAAGTGTATGCAGGTAACTTCCATTCAGGTAAAACTTCAACCAATGTGCCATTCATTAATTCTTTTTGCACATCTAGATATAATAATCGCGCAATGCCGTGACCATTTTGGCACAGTGATTTAGCGACATAAACATTGTTTGTCTGTAAACGATTTTCCATGGACACATTCACCAATTCACGCGATGTACTGTGTTCAAATGTCATCATTTGCTGATTTTTTACAATATTTACTGGAATCAAATCATGCTGTGCTAAATCTTCAGGTCTTGAAATAACTGCATTTTGATTCAAATAACTTGGTGAAGCCACCAAGACTTGATCCACACGTGCAAGCGGCAGACAAGATAAGTGATTAGACTCATCTACGCGAGAACACATTCTCACTGCAATATCGATTCTTTCTTGAATCAAATCGACAAACTGATTTTCAACTTCAAAGTGAACGGTTAAACCACGATGTGCCGAAATCCAATGCGACAACGCAGGAACTACATGGGTTGCACCGAGTTCTGGCGTTGTTGCAATACGTAAATCACCAACTAAATCGTCTCGTAACTCATTAATTCGAATTTTACCGCGCTCTGCTGCAGCGAGCATTTCTTGACAGCTATGAAAAAAGGCCTGCCCTGCTTCCGTTAAACTTAGTTTTCTTGTGGAACGGTGCAGAAGTGTTACTTCCATTTCTTGTTCTAGTGAACGAATTTGCTGACTAACTGCACTCGTCGTAATGCCTAAATCTCGAGCAGCACCACTGAAAGAGCTTTTTTCAACAACACATGCAAATACGCCCATCGAGCGAAGTTGATCTAACATAAATTTCCCTCTGAAATTATGAGATGCTTCTCTAATTAACAAAAATTAACAAAAGCAACTCATTGTATTATACGAAGAAATTGTTAAATTGCACTAAATATCTTCAGTTGATTGGCAAAATATTTGCTGGATTGATTGGCTTACCATCTAAACGAACTTGAAACTCAAGCATCGTACGGGTTGCACCACTCGAGCCCATTTCTGCAATTTGTTGCCCTGCACTTACGTTTTGCCCACTCTTCACTAACATCCGGTTATTGTGCGCATACGCAGTGATATAACCATCAATATGTTTAATGAGCACCAAATTACCATATTCTTTTAAACCATCAGCTGCGTAAACCACTTGACCATCAGCTGCTGCAAAAATTGGATCACCAACATTGCCACCAAAACGTAATCCCTTGACATTACTTGCCACATTGAAGTTTTCAATGACTGGACCATTCGATGGTTTTACCCAGCGTAATGAAGTTGCTTTAGTCGAAGTCGTCGGTACTGCGGCAGTTACCGCTGGTACTGGTGTAGTTTGTGGTGGTGGCGTAACCACAGTTGGTTTTATTGGTAACTGAATGGTTTGACGTTGAATCTGAGTTTCAGTCGCTGTCAAAGGACGCGTGGTCGAACGTGTCACTTGTCGATTGCCAGAGGGTTTTAATCTTAAAGATTGATTTACATAGATGCGATAAGGCGGTGCAATATCATTCATCTCCGCAATGCTCAAATAGCTCAATCCATAACGTGCCGCAATTTTACTTAAAGTATCGCCAGAACGAACTGTATAGAAGTCAGGAGCAACCGCATAACGAGCAGAATTGTGGATTTGGGGTTTCGATGCACAGCCCGACAAACCAAGAAAAGAAGCGACAGCAACCGCGATCAATGCTGAGTGAATAGATGGTTTAGACAACTTCAAAACTGTTTTGGGTCTGGCCAAAAGCATGATTTCCCTCTCTGACAAAAGATTAAAAAGACTGAATTCGGCTTAAGAGTAGCAAAATTAATGCTAAATTCACCGTTTCAAATATATTTTTCACAAAGTTATAACACATCCTACCTGTGGTCGTTCAATTAAAGCCCTAGCTGAGATTCAAGTGAAGCCAACACCTGATAATTGGTAGCATCCATTTGGATCGGTGTCACACTGACATATCCATTTGCAATGGCATAAAAGTCTGACTGATAACCCAGTTGGCTTTTTTCGGGATCTGTTACGGCCTCTCCAGCCAAACCAATCCAAACAACTTGACGGCCTCTCGGGTCAACTTGTGTGGTAATCGGTTTCGTTTGTTTTCTTCTTCCTTGATAAGTCACTAATGTCCCTTTTATTTCAGCCGTATCCGGAATATTAATATTGAAAATATGACGCGGTGGTAACTCAGGCAAACCATTTTTAATAAACTCATATACCCAATTTGCAGCTTGTGCATAATCTTGAGCATCTTGATACGAACGAACATTTGGACCAGCCAATGAAACTGCGATTGCAGGTTGTTTCATGAGTCGGCCTTCAAACGCGGCCCCAACTGTACCTGAATACAACACATCATCACCTAAATTCGCTCCACTGTTGATCCCGCTTACAACTAGATCAAATTCAAAATCAAATAGACCATTCATGGACAGATAAACACAGTCCGCTGGCGTGCCATTAATTGCCCATACATCCTCTGAAATTTGCACGGGTCGCAATGGACGATCAAGCGTTAATGCACTTGAAAAACCACTCCGCTCACTTTCAGGAGCAACCACTACGACTCGACCCAAAGGTTTTAATGCTTGTGCCAATGCTTGTATTCCTGGTGCGAACACACCGTCATCGTTGGCAATCAAAATATTCAAAACAATTCACTCAATTCATGTAATCCCATCTGTTCGATAGCCTAATCAAAATCCCCCCACACAACAATGAGCACACGCATGGATGTTGAGGTTTTAAACGCCTTTAATCTTGATAATCTGCTTATCCTTTAATCTTGAGAACTACACAAGTAGTCATCCCCCCTGTTCAAACCTGAACTTTTCGTCATTAGTTTCTGAGTTCCAACAGCATTAATACACTTTCTGTATTTTTTAAACACGAAAAAAGATTATTCTATTCTTATAACTAACTTACTAATTTTTGAGTCATTTATGCAAAAACGTTTTTTACAATTGATTTCAACCGCATTTATTAGCAGTTCAATGTTGTTTTCAAGTTTCACTTTCGCCAATGCCCAAGACTTAAAAGAAAATATCGAAGTTACTCAACAAAAAGTGACTAAAGATGAACTCGCTGCAATCTATGTCTTTTCAGAATCATGCCCAAGTTTAGTGGAAGAAGATGCAGCGTTTAAAGCAGGCTATCAAAAGCTATTAAAAGACTATTTACCTAATGAAAATTCACCTCAAACCACGTTGAACAATCTAATTAAACAACAGGATTATCAGCAAGCATTAGCTCAAGCCAGACAAGATGCGAAAAACGCTGGAGATAAAGCAAATCAACAAGTGTGCGAGGATATAAAAAAATATCAGTCTTCAGTTAAATAGAGCACGAAATAGTTACAATTCGATTGAAATAAGCCGACTCCACTGCTAGAAGTCGGCTTTGCTTTGTCCTAGAATGCAAAGCTGATTTTTGCGTTCATACAAGATTGGAACTACATAGAATGACCCGAAAAAGCGCCATTGCTGCATTATTACTATTACCTTCATTTACTTATGCAGCAACTGTTTTATCTTCACCACCAGAGCTCAATAACAAGTCTTACGTTTTGATGGATTATGAAACAGGTCAAATTCTCGCAAGTAAAAATGAAAATGAAAAACTTGCGCCTGCTTCAATGACCAAAATGATGACCAGTTTCATTATTGAACAAAAGTTGTTGAATGGTGAACTCACGGAAGATGAAAAAGTTCGTATGAACGAGTCTGCTTGGTGTCGTGGTAGTAGTACAGAATCTTGTATGTATGTACCTCTCAATGGCACAGCAACCGTATTGGAAATGCTACGCGGGATTATCATTCAATCTGGTAATGACGCATCTAAGGCGATGGCTGAGCATATTTCTGGGAATGAAGGTACATTTGTACACAGCATGAACCAAGAAGCAAAGCGTATTGGCATGACCAACACGAACTTTATGAACTCAACTGGTATGCCTGCTGAAGGTCATTATTCTACTGCAAAAGATATGGCTACTCTTGCGAAGCACATCATTCATGACAGTTCAAAGTATTACCCTATCTACTCTGAAAAAGAGTTTACTTTTAACGGGATCAAGCAAGGCAACCGTAACGCGTTGCTATATACAGATCCGAGTGTAGATGGTCTTAAAACAGGTCATACTTCTGAAGCTGGTTATTGTTTAACGACTTCAGCTAAACGTGGGCCGATGCGTTTAATTTCAGTGATTTTTGGCGCTCCATCAATGCAAGCACGTGCAACGCAAACACGTGATTTGTTATCTTGGGGTTATGCAAACTTTGAAACTGTCAGTGTTCA
Organism: Acinetobacter sp. ANC_7553; assembly: GCF_056779895.1. Taxonomy (NCBI): domain Bacteria; kingdom Pseudomonadati; phylum Pseudomonadota; class Gammaproteobacteria; order Moraxellales; family Moraxellaceae; genus Acinetobacter; species Acinetobacter sp. ANC_7553. Next base: position 168,947 of record NZ_JBWYIV010000004.1, read on the forward strand.
ACCCGCTCACAAAGAGTTAACCACCTCTAAAGTTTGGTTTGGTCAATCCAATCAAGTGAGTGTAGGTCTTGCTGAAAACTTCAACGTGACTATGCCAAAAGGTCAAGCAAATGCCATTCAAACTCAAATCGCGGTTCAACCGAACTTAAATGCCCCTCTTCAACAAGGGCAAGTTGTAGGTAAATTAACAGCGATACTTGACGGCAAAGTTATTGCGGAGAAGCCGCTTGTTGCTTTACAAGCGGTTGAAGAAGCTGGTTTCTTCTCACGTATGATCGATCATATCAAACAGTTCTTTAGTAATTTGTTTTAAGTCGCAGCTTGACTAAAGATATAAAGGCACTCAAATTCTTTTGGGTGCTTTTTTGTTTATAATGAATAAAAACAGGCAATTTTTTATGACTGAAAATATCCGCAAATACTTAGAGACTTACCCACAATTTGATACAACGAATTATATTGATCCAACTGCGTTAGTGATTGGTGATGTTGCCTTGGCTGAGAATGTTTCAGTCTGGCCTTATGCTGTGATCCGCGGTGATGTTAATTTTATTCGGATTGGTAAAAATTCCAATATCCAAGATCATTCCATGTTGCATGTTAGTCATAAGAAAGCGGATAAACCTGAAGGCTCACCGCTCATTATTGGTGAGGACGTCACCGTGGGTCATCATGTGAAATTACATGGTTGTACTATTGGTAATCGTGTTTTAGTCGGTATTGGAACGATTATTTTGGATGATGTTGTTGTTGAAGATGATGTGATGATTGGCGCGGGTTCGCTTGTTCCACCCAATAAAGTTTTGGAAAGTGGTTATTTATATGTGGGTAGTCCTGTAAAAAAAGTACGTCCACTGACTGAAAAGGAAATGGCGTTCTTGCCGTATTCAGCACAAAATTATGTTAAAGTTTCGGGGAATTACAAATAAAATTCGATTTCGCATAAGAGATTTAATGTTAAATGAGGCGGATTTATTTAATCCGCTTACCATTTTTATCGATGATTATTTCACCATCTTCTTTAGTAAAAGCTCCTAATTGAGGTGCAGATAAAATATCTAAAACGAGTTCAGATGGTCTACAAAGTTTTACACCGATCTCAGTTACTACGAATGGACGATTAATCAAAATTGGATACTCAAGCATAAAATTAATGAGCTGTTCATCTGTCCAGTGTGGCTGATCCAATTTATGAGTTTCAAAAGGTTCTACATTTTTACGAATAGCTTCATGTACAGAAAGACCTGATTTTTCAATTAAATTAATCAGTTCTCTCTTGCTCGGAGGATTGAGAAGATACTCAATAATTTCAGGTTCCTCTCCGGTATTTCGAATTAAAGCCAGTGTATTTCTTGATGTTCCGCAAGCAGGGTTGTGATAGATCTTAACTTTTGATGACATTGGATTAACTCAAAGCTTAGTAATATTGCATTTATATATGGATATGCGTATATTCGCAATAGCATATATTGGAGTGTAGATGATGGATCAAGCAGATTTCTTTAAATGCCTATCTGACCCGACACGTCTAGATATTTTAAAAATTATTTTAGTAAGACAAAATGTATGTGTTTGTGAAATCACAGAGATATTACAACTGAGCCAACCCAAAATTTCTCGTCACTTGGCTTTACTCCGTAACCTCTCAATTTTGCTAGATGAGCGCAAGGGACAATGGGTGTATTACCGATTAAATCCTGATTTACCAGAATGGGTAAATGCAGTGCTCAATGTCTTAAATGATGAAATACTGAATAAACCTGCAAGCAACTTATCTATCTCTATGCAATGCGAGTAATTCAATGTCCGGATCAAAGCTCTCATTCTTAGATCGAAATCTAACGCTATGGATTTTCATTGCCATGGCATTAGGAGTAGGTATTGGTGTATTTTTTCCTCAAGCATCTGTGGTACTCGATCAATTAAGCATTAATTCAGTGAATATCCCTATCGCAATAGGGCTTATTTTGATGATGTATCCACCACTTGCCAAAGTAGACTATGCGACTTTGCCTAAAGTCTTTGAGGACAAGCGAACCCTTACATTATCTCTCGTTCAAAACTGGCTAATAGCACCTTGCTTAATGTTTGGTTTGGCAATCATTTTTTTGCACTCCTATCCTGAATATATGACTGGTCTCATTCTGATTGGTTTGGCCAGATGTATTGCTATGGTCTTGGTTTGGAATGGCTTGGCATGTGGTGACAATCAGTATGTCGCTGCCTTAGTCGCGTTTAACAGTATCTTCCAGATCTTATTCTTTAGTACTTATGCCTGGTTATTCTTAACCTTCTTACCACCATTCTTTGGGGTAGAAGCACAAATCATTAATGTGAGCTTTTGGACAATTACCTATGCTGTTCTTATTTATCTAGGTATTCCGTTCTTACTTGGGTTTTTAACCCGACTGATTTTGGTTAAAAAGAATGGTTTGGCTTGGTATCAGGATAAATTTATCCCAAAGATTAGCCCAATCAGCCTTATTGCGCTTTTATTCACGATTATAGCCATGTTTAGCCTTAAAGGTGGTGAAGTGGTTAGCCTTCCTCTAGATGTACTTAGGATCGCTATTCCTTTGACAATTTACTTTGTTGCGATGTTCTTCATCAGCTTCTTTATGAGTAAGTGGATGGGTAACGATTATCCTAAAACAACTGCTATTTCCTTTACTGCGGCAGGCAACAATTTTGAATTAGCACTTGCTGTAGCGATTGCCACTTTTGGATTAGCTTCACCTGTGGCTTTCACAACAGTGATTGGACCGCTTGTTGAAGTGCCTGTATTGATTGCCTTAGTGACTGTTTCGCTATGGCTGAGAAAAAAAGTTTTTAAAGAGGCATGAAGCTAATGAACTTACCAAATATTGATCTTAGTCTTTTGGAAAAACCGACTTTAGAAAAAGTTCAGGCAAAAAACCTTGAACATCCTCCAAGAATACTGCTTCTGTATGGCTCAAATCGTGATCGATCATATAGTCGTTTAGCTATTCAGGAAGCTGGTCGAATTCTTGAATATTTTGGTGCGGAAGTTAAAATTTTCCATCCAAAAGGGCTACCTCTGCCTGAAGATGGTGATATGCAACATCCAAAGGTCAAAGAATTACATGAGCTGTTAGCATGGTCAGAGGGCATGGTATGGTGTTCTCCTGAGCGTCATGGTTCAATGAGTTCAATATTGAAAGCTCAAATTGATTGGATTCCATTAGCAGCGGGTGCAATCCGTGCAACGCAAGGTAAAACCTTAGCTGTAATGCAAGTTTGTGGAGGTTCGCAATCCTTTAATGCTGTAAATCAATTACGTATTTTAGGGCGTTGGATGCGTATGATCACGATACCAAATCAGTCCTCAGTCCCTAAAGCATTTCTAGAGTTTGAAGAGGATGGTCGTATGAAGCCTTCTTCTTATTACATGAGGATTGTCGATGTGATGGAAGAACTTTATAAATTTACGCTTTTAACCAGGGGACAGTCCTTATATCTCACTGACCGTTACTCTGAACGTGTAGAAAGTGCAGAAGAGCTTTCAAAGCGTGTGAATCAAAAGAGTATTTAGATTTCCTAAAATTAACATAATACACCTTATGCGAAATTATCTTTTTTATTTCATATAAATCATAATCTTAAATTACATTCAAAAGCCCAATTTACTTAAATTGGGCTTTTTTGTTGATTCTTCATGTTCCACGCCCTTTATTAAATTATTGATCCAAAGAACTTCTTAGTTAAACTTAAGATAGAACGCTTTCAAAGAAATCCCCTCCCATCATAGCCACACACCTCAAAATTTTATACAATATGCCTTCCCTTCATCTGGTGCTTTTTTATGACCGCTTGGACTGCTCACGTCACTGTTGCAACAGTGGTTGAAAAAGATGGTAAATATCTGTTTGTAGAAGAACAAACAGAAGGTGTCATGCACACCGTTTTTAATCAACCTGCAGGTCATGTTGAAGCTGGTGAAACCCTTATTCAAGCCGCGGTTCGTGAAACCCTGGAAGAAACAGGTCACCAAGTTGAAGTCACAGATTTATTGGGTATATACACCTATACCCCACCTATGTTTCCAGATCGTACCTATTACCGCTTCTGTTTTTTAGCAAAATCAACACAGTATTTTGCCAATGCAACATTAGATACAGGTATCGTAGGTGCTGTTTGGATGAGCCTAGATGAGCTATTAGAAACGGCTCGCGCGCGTAGCCCATTGGTCATCAAAGCCATTCAAGATGCCCAATCAGGACAAAAATTTCCTTTATCGCTCGTTTATGAGCACCAAAATTCTCCCTTAATTTCAAATTTGGATGCCTAATCCTATGCAACAACGTGTCATCGTCGGTATGTCAGGTGGTGTAGACTCATCTGTCTCTGCGGCTTTATTACTTCAACAAGGATATCAAGTTGAAGGTCTTTTCATGAAAAACTGGGAAGAAGATGACGGCACAGAATACTGCACGGCTATGGATGATCTTGCAGATGCGCAAGCCGTATGTGATCGTATCGGTATCAAATTACATACAGCCAACTTCGCAATGGAATATTGGGATCGTGTATTTGAGCACTTCTTGGCTGAATATGCTGCGGGGCGCACCCCAAACCCAGATATTTTATGTAATAAAGAAATTAAGTTCCGTGCATTCCTCGATCATGCCATGAAATTAGGTGCTGACTTCATCGCAACAGGACACTATGCTCGTCGCGGTGAAACCATGACCAACTCTAAAGGTGAGCAATATGCGCCTTTACTCCGTGGCGTGGATAACAACAAAGACCAAACTTATTTCCTACATGCCGTTCATGGTCGTGAAATTAACAAGACCTTGTTCCCTGTCGGTGAAATTGAAAAGCCTCAAGTTCGTAAAATTGCTGAAGATTTAGATCTTGCAACAGCGAAGAAAAAAGACTCTACAGGTATCTGTTTTATTGGTGAACGCCGATTTAATGACTTCTTGAAGCAATATTTACCTGCTCAACCGGGTAAAATTGTCCTCGAAGATGGTAAAGAGGTTGGTGATCATCACGGCTTAATGTACTATACGCTCGGTCAGCGTGGTGGTATTGGTATCGGTGGTATGAAAGGCGCTGAAGAAGGTGCTTGGTTCGTATTACACAAAGATATCGAAGGCAATCGTTTAGTTGTTGGCCAAGGTCATGAGCATCCCCTCATGCAAAGTACCATGTTATGGTCTGAAGCGATTGATTGGGTTGCAGGTGAGCAAGAGATTCCAGAAAATGGTTTCCGTTGCACAGCGAAAACTCGCTATCGACAACCTGATCAAGCATGTGTCTTATTTAATGACCCAAATGCACCGCAAGGTGTACGTGTAGAATTTGATGAACCTCAACGTGCTGTTACGCCAGGACAAAGCGTTGTGTTTTACGCGGATGAAGTTTGTTTAGGTGGCGGTGTGATTCATCATACTAATGCGCCTAAACCTGATTTTATTTAAAGGAATTTTCAGGCATGACAGAGTTACCGTTCCAGCAGCTTCAGACTCTGAATGATCGTCAAAACAGAGCTTTGGCTTTGGCAGCAGTATTTCAATCGACTCAGCTGACACATATGACAGCCATTGCAGGTCGACAAAATATCGGCGGAAACGGTAACTTCTATTTAGAACAATTAATTAAGGCGAGTTTAAATATTCGCCCTACTTCCAATAAGAATTGTCAAACCTTAGATTTTTTTAACCAGCTTGCAGATATTTCTCTGGGATTAAAAACATTAGAAAGTAGCATCACCCAACCATTCAATACTGCACCAAAATCAAGAATACCTAAATTTGCCAATGCAAAACTTCCAATGTCCTATGCGATGGCATTATTACATTTAGAAAAGAAAGTATATAGCAACCCAAAATTCGTTGAAATTATTGAAAAATCACAAGAAAAAATACTAAAGCAACTCTCCTTTTTTGATCATAATTATCTGCATCCAAGTATTCTTGCAAACCTTGCTCAAACCTATGTCGAAACTGCAGGACAGATTAATCCTCGCATTATGGTGAAAGGCAATGCAGAAGCTTTTAAGGATTCTTCGCACACCAATCGTATTCGTGCTTCATTGTTTACAGGTTTACAGATGGCGCATTTATGGCGTCAGTCGGGTGGAAGTTCATGGAGCATGATCTTCACCAAACGCAAGTTACTGAAAGATATTCAAGATCTCGCTCGTTTACAGTTTCAGGTGGTTTAACCTGATGTATATCGAGTTCTGTTTTACGTTTCATTCCAAAGTTTAAGGAATTGCTATGAACGCTTTAACCGCACTTTCTCCATTAGATGGTCGCTATGCAAACAAATGTGATGCTTTGCGCCCTTTCCTCTCTGAGTTTGGTTTAATCCATGCTCGTGTGACTGTTGAAGTGCGCTGGTTACAAGCACTTGCAAATCGCCCAGAAATTACTGAAGTGCCAGCTTTTTCTAACGAAACAAATGCAGCTTTAGATGCAATCGTTGCAAATTTCTCTGAAGACGATGCTAACCGTATCAAAGAAATCGAACGCACAACCAACCACGATGTAAAAGCGGTTGAATATTTCTTAAAAGAGAAAATTGCAAACATTGATGAACTTAAAAATGCGGGTGAATTTATTCACTTTGCTTGTACATCTGAAGACATCAACAACTTGTCTCATGCACTCATGCTGAAAAGTGGTCGTGAAGTACTAGCTACGTCTATGCAACAAATCGTGGACTCAATTGTTGCACTTGCAGAAAAACACGCTGATCAACCAATGTTGTCTCGTACACATGGTCAAACTGCAAGCCCAACAACATTGGGTAAAGAAATGGCGAACGTGGCATACCGTCTTGCACGCCAAATCAAACAATTCAATAATGTTGAGCTTCTAGGTAAAATCAATGGTGCGGTAGGTAACTATAATGCTCACCTTTCTGCTTACCCTGAAATTAACTGGCCTGCTCACTCGCAAGCATTTGTTGAATCTTTAGGTTTAACGTTTAACCCTTATACAACTCAAATTGAGCCGCACGACTACATGGCTGAATTGTTTGATGCGCTTCGCCGTTTCAACACAATCCTCATCGATTTCAACCGTGATGTTTGGGGTTATATCTCTCTTGGTTTCTTCAAACAAAAATTAAAAGAAGGCGAAGTTGGTTCTTCAACAATGCCACACAAAGTAAACCCAATTGACTTTGAAAACTCTGAAGGTAACTTGGGTATTGCTAACGCAGTCCTTGCTCACCTTGGTGAAAAGCTTCCAATTTCTCGCTGGCAGCGTGACTTAACTGACTCTACTGTTCTTCGTAACATGGGCGTTGGTTTTGCACAAAGCTTGATCGCATTTGAAGCTTGCTTGAAAGGTGTGGGCAAACTTGAATTGAATGCCGACCGTATTCTTGAAGACTTAGACAACGCTCAAGAAGTTCTCGCTGAACCAATCCAAACAGTAATGCGTCGTTATAACGTTGAAAAACCATACGAAAAACTTAAAGCCCTTACTCGTGGTCAAGCAATGACTCGTGAAATGATGGTGAATTTTGTAAATGGTAACGAATTAGAAGCTGTTCCTGCAGCAGATCGTGCACGTCTTGCTGAAATGACACCTGCATCTTATACAGGTAATGCTGCTGAGCAAGCGAAACAAATTAAAGATTTGATTGCTAAAATCTAAATATGTATTGAGTAAAAAAGCGAGGCTCAGGCTTCGCTTTTTTTGTATGAGAATCATCAAATGTTTCAATAAAAAATCATGCTTCATCAGGGCAGTAACGTATAAAGTCAGTTCTGAGCTTTTCTAGTTCATCACCAGTTAAAACATCGCTATAGTAAATATAATGAGTCACTTGAGCATATTGAATGTCATGCCTAAACATCATTCCTCGAAGTGATACTGAGATCTCTTCAGGAAAGTCATTCAGAGTAAGCTCTTCAAACTCATAGTGAAAATAAGCATTTTGTTGCGCTATAAAAGCTGCTGAAACCGTCATTATTCAAACTCAAAATAAAACATATTCTAATTGATCTGTAGTTATTAAAAATAATAAAAATGATTAATCACTCGAACCTAATTATTCAATCTATCAATTCTTGTTTTTGCTTGAAAGCTAATCAAAAACGAGGAAACACGTAGAATATTAAAAACTAAATTTCTAGATGCAAAATGGGATAAGGTTTACCTTGACCGTCCAATTCAGATCGCCCAATGACTTTAAATCCCAATTTTTCATAAAAACCTACAGCTTGTAAGTTTTGTTCATTAACATCTACTTTTTCTATCTTCAATTTAGTGACTGCGAAATCAGTTAAAAGTCTTCCTACGCCTTTAGCTCTAAAGTTTGGATCAAGAAACAGCATCTCTATGTTGTCACTACTCGTCCCGATAAAACCAACTATTTGTTCATCTAGAATATATTTATGAAGCAAGACAGAGTGAAAATACTCATTGAGAATCAAAGGTTTTAAGTTATGAATTTCTATTTCCGGTAGGAAATGGTGAGTCGCTCTTACAGATTTTTCCCAAATATCAATCAAAATAGGAAAATCTGCCTCAGTAGCCTTTTCTAACATGACACACCTTAAAAATATTCGAGATTATGTTTATATCAAAAAAATTTAATTAATATAACGCCTGTTATGTGACGTCTACTGCTTCAAAGCATGTTATACATTCTGCATAATTATTTAAAATATTTTAAATCCACTTCAATAAGAATACGAAAATACTCATCTTGTAGACTCATTATCAGGTTTATTACACCTATAATCACCACTTAAATCTAATCTAAAAAATTATAACAAAATGCACTACAAAAAATTTACTCCTAAACACCACCTTGTATTCTTCATTTTCATAATGGCGCTGATCTTGGCAAGTATAAAGCCTCTTGAATATGCTTCTTATAGCTTACATCAACTTGGCACAGCTTTAATGCTGGTGTTTTTGATCTATATACAAAAGAAAGTTGGTTTGAATTTTATCGCATTTTCTCTCTATATTGGATTTCTGATCATTCATATTCTTGGGGCACACTATTTATATTCGTATGTTCCCTATAATGAATGGTTGATGCACAACTTCGGCATAGATTTAAATGCACAGATGGGTTGGGAGCGAAATATGTATGATCGCTTGGTCCATTTTACCTATGGTCTACTTCTCTATCCTTTTTTCCATAGGATCATTCAATTCTATTTACCCCAGTTATCTGAACGAGTACTTTTTCTTATTGTTGTTCAGTTTGTCATGGTCACCAGTCTCATTTACGAATGGATTGAATGGTTGATTGCAATTAATCTTTCCCATGAGGCAGCAGAAAATTATAATGGTCAACAAGGTGATATTTGGGATGCCCATAAAGATATGTTGTTCGCAACACTTGGGTCCATGATCACAGGAATAGTGATGTTATATCGAAAATTAGACTCTCGAACATACAAATGATAAATCATAAAAAAAAACCAATCATTAGATTGGCTTTTTTTATTTCATCAAATTTAAAGTTTAGGATCACGTAGTTGCACTAAGTTCGCATTAGTTTTGACTAAAGTGTCCATAACTTTATTCATCACAGCAGGAATCAAACTGTCCGCGATTTGTGCCGCTTGCAGTCCTAATTTCTCACCTAAGGTAGGTTTACGGCGAGTTTGAATTAAGTAAACATCATGTACTGTCAATAAACTTAATAAATACTCATCCGAGGTTTGAAGCTTATCAACCAAATTCAAATCTAATGAATCTTGACCGTACCAATGTTCACCTGTTGCTACTTTTTCAACATTTAACTGTGGACGATATTTTTCAACAAAATGCTTGAACAATGCATGCGTTTGTTGCAACTCTTCTTCAAACTTTGCTTTACCCTCTTCCGTATTTTCGCCAAACATGGTCACGGTACGTTTATATTGACCCGCAGTATAAAGCTCAAAATCAACATTATGTTCTTTAAGTAAACGATTAAAATTAGGCACTTGAGCAACAACGCCAATTGAACCAATCACTGCAAATGGAGCAGAAATAATTTCGTTACCGATACATGCCATCATATATCCACCACTTGCTGCGACTTTATCAACACAAATGGTTAAATGAAAACCAGCATCGCGCAGACGCACCAATTGAGCAGCCGCAAGTCCATAACCATGTACCATCCCACCTGGACTTTCCAAACGAACTATGACACGATCACGCCCTGCTTTAGCAGTCGCCAAAATCAAAGTAATTTCTTCACGAAGATTCTCTACAGCTGAAGCTGCCATGTCACCTTTAAAATCAATTACATATACTTTCTGATTATTCTTTTTACGCGTGCGTGCTTCTTTTGAAAACTGCTGAGACAACTGCAGAAGTTCAAGTTTAGATGCAGTACTTTGCGCAATTTTTTTTCGTTGTTCATTAATACGCGCATTTAAGTGAGTGACTCGAATTTCGGCAGGAAGTTTCGGCAAATGAAATAACATATAAATTCACATCTCTATAATTCATCTTTATGAGGATAACATGAGGTCAAAATAGACAAATTTCAATAGCTTTATTGAAATGTTCTGCCAATCATAGGATCAATTTGATCAACAATCGGCATAAAAAGTAGATACGTTATGTATACTAATTCGTTAAAAATTATCGAACCGATGAGCATCCACGCATCATCTCATGATTGATATCTATCTTTATAATCAATTAGAGACTCTTATATGATTTGAGAGTGAATAAATTGAATTATATTTGAAGAATAATTCTTAAAATCAATATCTTAATACCCATTATTTTACTTCTTAAACTTTTCTGAAATGCATTTTCAATGCGCCAAATTATGTCGTGTCAGCATATATTTTTCACGATTTTTTTGGCATGATGGTTCCAGACAGTAATGATGAATAATGATAAAAGATGACCCATCAAATGCGTTGGTTAGAACTGTTATCTACAGTTCGATTTGGTAGTTCAAAACAAAACACTGAACAGGCTCGTAGCCCCTTCCATAAAGATTACGATCGTATTATTTTTTCGCAGAGTTTTAGGCAACTTAACCGTAAAACTCAAGTACACCCCCTGACTCAACATGATGGCATTCATACGCGTCTAACACATTCCCTTGAGGTTTCTTGTATAGGACGCTCTTTGGGAATGCTGGCAGCTGAAAAAATTCGTGATGAGTTACCTATGTGGATCTCTCCTGCAGATGTCGGTGCAATTATTCAAGCAGCTTGTCTTGCACACGATATTGGTAATCCTCCTTTTGGTCATGCAGGTGAGTACGCTATTCGTGAATGGTTTGATGATGCATCACACGGCGATTTTTTATCGAGTTTAACCCCTGAACAGCAGGCCGATGTTCGCCAGTTTGAAGGCAATGCTCAAGGTCTTCGTTTACTCACGAAAATTGACTATCACCCTAATGACGGTGGGATGCGCCTCACTTACGCAACCTTAGGAGCTTACTTAAAGTACCCATGGCTTTCTAAAACTATTGATTCTCAGGGGAATACGCCTGCCAGTAAACGAGCTAAGTTTGGTTGCTATCAATCTGAAAAAGAAATTTTGCAACAAATTGGTCACCAATTAGGTCTTATACAATATGGTGAATATCATTTCTGTCGCCATCCATTCACCTATTTACTCGAAGCAGCCGATGATATTTGTTATGCCCTGATCGATTTAGAAGATGGCATTATTCTTAACATGCTCAGCTATGAGCAAGTCGAGCCTATTTTCTTAAATCTGCTTGGTGACTATGGCTCGCCTGCTGAACTTGCAATGCCATACACCACGTGGCAACAAAAGATTGCAGCATTGCGTGGTCGTGTGATGAAACGCTTGGTTGATGAAGTCACTTCCGCTTTTGCTAAACATCATTTTGAAATTTTGTCAGGACAGCTTAAAGGTAGTTTGCTCCAATATTGCTCGCCCGATATCGAAGCAGGAATTGATTGTGCAAAGAATTTAGCGCGGGAAAAAATCTTTGAGCACCCTCAAAAATCTGGTTTAGAAATCATTGCACATCAAAGCTTACAGCACATACTAGATGCCTTTATTCCGCTTACGACCCCCAATAAAATTCATAATTTTAAGGAAGGACGTTTACTGTCTATTATCTCAGGCTTAGGTGTTCGTTTCAGTGATGATCACTATGACAATATCATGCAAGTCTTAGATGTGATCTCAAAATTTTCGGATCATCAGGCTTATCATTTGGCACAGGAACTTCAAGGGAATAAAGTTGGATTTTTATAAACCTTAAATTAGTGTTCAGGAAAAGAGCATAAAGTGTTTTTTGATTTTGCGTTCTGAAGCAATGAACACTACTATGCTGACATAGTGAATTTAACATCGACAAATAAGTGAAATAATTGAATGATTGGATGTCTTATTGGTGAAGTGCTTGCTTTAGAAGCACCAACAGTTTTATTGAATGTAAATGGTGTTGGCTATGAGGTTGATACACCTCTCTCAACATTTTGCCAATTACAGAAAGGACAAAAAGTCACATTGTGGACGCACTTGGCTGTACGTGAAGATGCTCAATTACTGTATGGATTTTCCAACGCACAAGAAAAAAGTATTTTCCGCACTTTACTTAAAGTGAACGGCGTTGGTCCAAAAATGGCACTGGGTATTCTCTCAACACTCAGCGTAGACATGCTTATTCATACTGTTGAACATGAAGATGTAAACACTTTAGTCAAAGTTCCGGGTGTAGGCAAAAAGACCGCAGAGCGTTTAATGATTGAACTTCGAGATCGCTTTAAGGCGCTTGCAGCTCAGCCATCCACATCCAATTCTACAACAGCGCAAATTCAGTTTACGGGTAACTCTGCTGTCGCTGAGGCTGAAGCTGCTTTACAGTCATTAGGTTACAAGCCACTAGAAGCGCAAAAGTTAGTCAATGCCGTTAAAGGTGACTTCACAGAGGCATCCGATATTATCCGTGCTGCTTTAAAATCGATGAATAAATAAGATCTCATATTATGCAAGACCGTATTATCAGTGGTTCTGAAAAACCAGAAGATCATTTTGATCGTGCCATTCGACCAACATCATTAGATGATTATATTGGTCAGCCTGTTGTGCGTGAGCAGATGGAAATTTTCATTGGTGCAGCTCGTGGACGTGGTGAAGCTTTAGACCATACCTTGATTTTTGGTCCTCCGGGTTTAGGTAAAACCACTCTTGCCAATATTATCGCCCGTGAAATGGGTGGTAATTTAAAATCAACTTCTGGACCTGTGTTAGAGCGTGCTGGTGATTTGGCAGCAATGCTCACTAACCTAGAAGAAGGTGACGTTTTATTTATTGATGAGATTCACCGTCTCTCTCCAGTGATCGAGGAAATCCTTTATCCCGCGATGGAAGATTACCAACTGGATATTATGATTGGTGAAGGCCCTGCTGCGCGTTCAATTAAGTTGGATTTACCGCCATTCACTTTAGTCGCTGCGACTACTCGTGCCGGTTTACTGACCTCTCCGCTTCGAGATCGTTTTGGTATCGTCCAACGATTAGAGTTCTATTCGGTTGAAGATTTGACCCATATCGTGACTCGTTCTGCAAATCTGATGGATGTTCCAATCACAGAAGCTGGTTCGAAGGAAGTGGCTCGTCGTTCTCGTGGTACGCCTCGTATCGCAAACCGTTTACTGCGTCGTGTACGTGACTATGCGCAAGTGAAAGGTACAGGTGAGGTCACACAAGAAATGGCGCAACGTGCGCTTGATATGTTGAATGTGGATAAAGATGGTTTAGATACACTCGACCGTCGTTACCTGTCGATGCTGTTAGAGCGTTTTGATGGTGGTCCTGCAGGTGTTGAAGCTTTAGCAGCGGCTATGGCAGAAGATTCAGGCACGCTGGAAGATGTGATTGAGCCTTACTTGATTCAGCAAGGTTATGTGATGCGTACTGCACGTGGTCGTATTGCAACGAATCAGGCGTATTTACAGTTTGGAATGACACCACCTGAGCCGAAAGAGAAGTAATTAAAAGGGAGATTTATTCTCCCTTTTTAACTCTATCCCACTCACTTTTCAATAAAGTTTGCATATTACTTGTTATAGAGTTGTTATCAATCTTGGAAGAGTACGAATCAATATTTCCAATTACATCTTCATTACCATTGTAGACAAATTGACACAGACAAATGAGTATAAAAATCTCATCTATAATCTTTTTATTTAAATCTTCTTCAGGATTTAAAAATAACTCTATTTCATATTTCAAGCTTTCTAGTCTTATTAAATTTTCATAGAGTTTTTTTTTGTGACTTTCATCATTTTCTAAATTTATTAAAATTGTTTTAATATTAGATCTAACATTCAAGATTTCAGTAAATAAATCTCTAACTTTATTAATCCAATCCTGCCGATGCTTAGATTTAATTTGTACTAGTTGTAATTCCTTCTGACTCTGATAAAGCTCTTTATTAGATTTTAGAGTTTGTTCTACTGACTTTCCTATTTGTTCTAGCGTTAAATTAAAACCTTGTTCGGTTAGTTTAAAACTTCTCACACCAAACCAATAAGCTAACCAAGTTGCAAATCCTCCTAATATCAAAGCAATAATTACCGATAAAGCAAATGATGAAATCGCTGTGGTATCAGTTGAATGACTCAAATCCAAAGGTATTTTCTGAGTCTCGGGATCAACTTGAATATTCGCAGTATATAAAGGCTGTTGAGGTACAGTCCATGGAAGTTGAATCATGACATCTTGATTATGCTTAAGTTCTTCTTCAACGCCCATTAGCTCCCCCACAACTATTAAAATAATTATTTAAAATGAATAATTTACAAATAATAACAACTTTAAATCTATGGATAAAGCATTAAAAATCAATGCTTCATGGTCACTATACTTTTCATGTATTTCGATATACCTCTTAAGTTTTGCAACCATCAGAAGTGAAGAGAAGCTCCTAAAACTTTAGGATTTTTAGGACATTGAGTTCATGATCTCTCTTAGGCTATTTTCTGCTTGTACCATCTTGCCCCTTTGTTCAACCTTGAGTTTTGCAGATTGGGTTGATGACGGTGTGAACGCCGTTGAACAACATACCATCAAATTAAGACAACACATTCACCAACATCCCGAACTCGGCAATATGGAATTTAAAACCTCGGCTCTGGTTCAAAAAGAATTAAAAAAATATGGGATTGAAGTCCGCACAGGCTATGCCAAAACAGGTGTAATCGGGATTCTTAAAGGTGCAAAACCTGGCCCAGTGATGGCATTACGTGCAGATATGGATGCATTACCAATCGAGGAAAAAACAGGACTTTCTTTTTCGAGTAAAGCTAAGGCAACCTATCAAGGTAAAGAAACGCCAGTGATGCATGCCTGTGGACATGATGCTCACACAGCAATGTTACTCGGCGCTGCAAAAGTGCTTTCGGAAAATAAAGATAAAATTGCAGGTACTGTTGTTTTTGTCTTCCAACCAGCTGAAGAAGGTGGAGCAGATATTGATAACTTTAGCCATGGCGATCAAATTGGTTCACGTAAGATGATTGCAGATGGGGCTTTAAAAAATCCTAAGCCTGAAGTGATCTTCGGTATGCATGTTATGGCGGGTATGCCAAGTGGTCATATTTTTTATAAAGATGGCACTATTTTAAACAGTGCAGATCATTTGCGCATTCAGGTCAGTGGAAAACAAGTTCATGGTTCTATGCCATGGCTTGGACGCGATCCCATTTATGCTTCATCTCAAATGATTAGTAATATGCAGAGTTTGATCAGCCGTCGTGCAGATTTAACCAAAGGTATGGGGGCAATCAGTATTGGCAGTATCCAAGGTGGAACGGTAGGAAATGTGATACCAGAGCAAGTCAATATGGTTGGCACGATTAGATCAAATAATGAAGAGGTCCGCCAGAATATTCTCAAGGATTTACCGAAATTGATCGAACATAATGCTCATGCAAATGACGTAAAAGCCAAAGTAGAAATTGCCGCTTATGCCCCCGTTACCACGAACGATAAAACGCTAACTCAACTCATCGCGCCATCACTTGCGAAAGTTCACGGTGAAGATAAATTACATGTGCTTGAAAACAATGCAAGCGCAAGTGAAGACTTTGCCTATTATGGTCAACTTATGCCTTCATTGTTCATTTTCATTGGTGCAACACCTCAAGATCAAGAGATCAGTAAAGCTGCACCCAATCATAACCCTCAATTTATTGTAGATGATGCGACATTAAAAACTGGCGTTGAAAGCCACATTCGTTTTGTGATGGACTATCCGACTATTGCACAACAAGTTCAACAAGATTGGAATAACAAATCTTAAGCATCATAAAAAAAATCCTCCTTGATGGAGGATTTTTTATTTCAAAAATTTATTTCTGCTCGATGAACTCTTTAAAATCTGCTTTACGAATCATCGCATGGATGCCTTTGGTTTTATCTACAACTTGAGAAACTTCAAAATCAGTCGCAGCGCTGAGATAAGCATATGCAATTTCTTCACTTATGCCATATTCATTGACTAAGAAATTGATTGCTTCACGCGTAGATTTGCGCATTGCTTCATCCAAATCATCATCTAAGCCAGGTGTAATCCAAAATTGATCATTTTCACCTAATGGCTGAGAAAGTTGATTACCTGGAATATGATCTTTACCCGCTTTTAACACACTAATTTTAAACGTTGCACGCGCTGAACCTTCTAAAGCAGTTAATGCAACCTCACCATCGCCTTGAACGAAATGACTATCACCTGCGTAGAATAATGCACCTGGAACTTGAACAGGATAATAAGCGGTTGCCCCAGCAGTTAAATCATTAATATCAATATTTCCACCATAAAATGAGGGTGGAACTGAGTGAACAGGTTCGCTGGTATTTGGTGCAACACCCATTGTTCCCATAAACGGATTTAATGGAAAACGAATCGCTTTACCAGATTCTGTTTGAATCACCCCCTCCCATACCCCCTCTTTATTTTGCGCAATGGGTGTAAATACTGAAACATTGCCATAAGCATCTGGATTTTCTGGCGAAGCATGATCATGTTTTTGTCGTTTAGGGAATTCAGGCAATGTACCTTTACCATGACGGTTCGAAATAACACCATAAGGAACACGTGGTTCTATTTTCAATATTTCAACTTTAAGCACGTCTCCCGGCATTGCACCTTCAACGTAGATCGGACCAGTAATAATGTGTGGACCATCTTTATGGAAATCATGCTTTAAATTAGAGCGGGTGATCAATTTCGCTTCATCTAAAATGTGCTCTTTTTTAACACCTTTAGATGTAAAGTATTTTTCAGCATCACGCCCTTGATCCTCTAATAAACCTTCATGTGACACTGTATCAAAAGTCACATGACTCCCCGATGGAACCGTTAAAACTGGCTTAGCATCTTTATTCGGTAGATAACCCCATTGAATAGTATTGAGTGTGCTTGGAATATAATAGTGTCCAGCATATTCCCCTTTTTTTAGTAAAGTTGGCTTGCTTTCAATCTGTTTTAAAATTTTAAAATCTTCAGCCGAACTAAAAGTCGAAAAACTTAATATTGATGTAGCAATCGAAATCGATAAAGCTAACTTTTTTAACATGCACTCAAATCCAACTATAAATTTCATGTGAATTTATTTAAGCAATCCCTATGCCAAACATGATTAAAATTCAATTAAATCTGCATTTTCATCTTAAAATATTTCGCCCAATCTACAGCTATTTTTGAAATCTTGTGCCATTGGTCTGTAAAAATGGAGTGCTAAACTTCAAGCCTTTCAAACATTGTATAAATCAGCGTTTCGCATTCTTTGTCAAGAATGTTGCAAAACACTGGACTATTTAAAGTAATGGAACACCTGTATGGCGAACAAATTTGAATTTCAAATCCGAGTGTATATTGAAGATACAGATGCAGGAGGCATTGTTTATCATGCCAATCATATTCGCTTTATGGAACGCGCACGTACAGAATGGTTACGCGCTTCAGGGATTTCACATTACTGGCATCAAAAAGATTACAACTTTGTCGTGCATAAATTAGCGCTTAAATATTCACGTCCAATATTAATGGATGACTTAATTACTGTTACAGCAAGTGTAGTTTCGTGTAAAGCAACGTCTTTTGTATTGCAACAAAATATTTATCGTGGTGAAATCATGCTAGCTTCAGGGGAAGTAGAATTGGCGTGTATTAGCGCTGAAATGAAACCGCTGAGAATTCCAAATGAAATCCGTGATCTAATCGAAAAAGAATTAGCCCACGCATAAAAATATGATTGGCACATGTAACTATGGCAACACAACTCGAATCTTCACTTCACGTCACAGATTTAATTCTTCAAGCGAGTCCAGTCGTACAACTGGTCATGCTGGTGTTGGTACTAGCTTCACTCTTTAGCTGGTACCTTATTGCCAAGTTACATATGACTTTTAAAAAAGCTCGCCAAGGTGATGATCATTTTCAAAAGATTTTTTGGTCTGGTGCAGAACTCAACACTTTATATAACAATGCACAAATCAACTCTAAGCGTGAAGGCTTGGAAGATGTTTTTTATCTTGGTTTTGCAGAGTTTCTCAAACTCAAAAAAACCAAAGCTGAAACAGCACAAGTCATTGATGGCACAGAGCGTATTCTTGGGGTGGGTTTAAGCCGAGATCAGAGCCGTATGGAACAAGGCCTCAGTGCACTTGCCAGTATTGGTTCAGTTGCGCCCTATGTTGGTTTATTTGGTACAGTTTGGGGCATTATGAATGCTTTTATCGGCTTAGCCCAAGTCGATCAAGTGACGCTAGCAACTGTCGCACCAGGTATCGCGGAAGCCCTCATTGCGACTGCTATTGGTTTATTTGCTGCGATTCCTGCAGTACTTGCATTCAACCACTATACGGCCAAAAGTGAAGAAATTTACTCAGATCGTTCCTTGTTTGCTGAAGAAATGGTGGCGCTTTTACAACGTCGTTCTGTGGGTTCTACACAGGAAGCTGAATAAATGGCCGTTCGTCGCTCAGGGCGTTTCCAACGCATTAAAAAGCCACTTAACAGTGACATGAATGTAGTTCCTTATATTGACGTCATGTTAGTACTTTTGGTGATTTTTATGGTGACTGCACCAATGATCACAAGTGGCATAAAAGTTGATTTACCTGAAGCAAACAGTGTACCGATTGAATCTAAGGATGCACCAGCTATGGTGACTTTAGATCAACAAGGACAATACTTTTTAGAATACAAGGGTAGCCAACCAAGTCCACTGAGATTGCAGGAATTACAACAGACACTTCGTGATGCACAACAAACTGCTGAACGTGAGAATAAACAATTTAGTGTCGTCATTAATGGTCATAACACTCGACCTTATGGTGAGGTGATGATGCTCATGTCTAACTTACAAGATGCAGGGATCAATCAAGTTGGCTTGCTGACCAAACCAATTCAATAAGCTATGAAAGAATCTAACTCTCGCTTTTCAAAAGAAAAGAAAATTGCAATCGGATTCACTGTTGCGGTCCATGTGATTGCGATCACAGGCTTATTGTTCCTTGGGTTGACTCAACCTGCTGAGCCAACTAAAACTGTTAAAACAGTTTTAGTCAAACCTGAAGATCTGGTACCACCTGAACCCACACCATTGGTTGAATCTGATCATTCAGATACAGCGCACCAGAACGTTCAAGAAAATGTTCAACAGACCAATGAGCCGATTCAAAATGCACCAGTGATTCCTGTTGCACCTGCTGTACCTCCTCCAGCTCAACCAAAAGTTGAAGAGCCAAAATCCGACCGTAAAGCTGAGCAAGCGGCTGCGGTTAAAGCTCAACAAGAAGCCGAACGTAAAGCAACGGCTGAAGCACAACGTCAAGCGACTCAAGAAGCGAATCGTAAAGCTAAAGCTGAGGCCGATGCTAGAGCTAAACAAGAAGCCGCCCAAAAAGCCAAAGCAGCAGAGCAAAACGCAAAACAGGAACAACAACAAAAGGCGAAAGCTGATGCGGCTTTAAAAGCGAAACAAGAAGCTGACCGGAAAGCTAAGGCAGAGGCCGATTCTAAAGCCAAACAAGAAGCCGATCGGAAAGCCAAAGCTGCTGCTGAAGCCAAAGCCAAACAAGATGCTGATCGTAAAGCTAAAGCGGAAGCAGATGCAAAAGCCAAACAAGATGCTGATCGTAAAGCTAAAGCGGAAGCAGATGCAAAAGCCAAACAGGATGCTGATCGTAAAGCTAAGGCTGCAGCTGATGCCAAAGCTAAACAAGAGGCTGATGCTAAAGCTCGTCAGGAAGCACAAAGAAAAGCAGACGCTGAAGCCAAAGAACGTGCCGAAGCTGAAGCTCGAGAATCTGCCGCTGAAAAAGCTAGACAAGAAGCAGCCAACAAAAAAGCTGAATCTAAACGCATCGCTTCTTCAGCAAAAAGAGACTTTGAGCAAAAAATTAAAGGTGCTTGGAGAATGCCAATAGGCTCTTCAGGTCAAAAAGCGACAGCACGCGTGACATTATCTGACAGTGGTTCTGTGACTTCGGTCATCGTCAATGCATCAGATCCAGATGTCAAAGCCAGTGTCGAACAGGCTGTTCGTGCAGCAGCACCATATCCGATGCCATCCGATCCTGATGCAAGGCGTGAAGCTCGTAGTTTCACTTCTTCATTCACCGTGAAATAATAAAAAAACCTTTCGATTCGTCGAAAGGTTTTTTCATGAATTGCGGATAATTACACGCTTTATATAGATTCGGTACGGAGCTATATGCTAAAAAGCTAGAATATTCGAAAAATTAGTATCTTGAGTACGTGACCTCTCATGAAAATGATCTCAAAACATCTTCTCGGTTTAGCAATTTTGGCAGCATTTAGCCCTGCTCTCATTACGACCTCTTATGCACAGCTTCATCTTGAAATTGCTAAAGCACCTGAAGAAGCACCCAAAATTGCTATCGTGCCATTCGTAGGTGATCAACGCTTATACCCTGTTGTAGAGCAAGATTTAAACCGTTCAGGTCGCTTTACCAGTTCATCTAAAAATTTACCTGCAACAGCAACCATCAATCAAGCCAATGGTGCTGCTTGGCAATCTGCAGGCGTACCTTATGTTGTGAATGGTGAAGTTAAAACCAATCCTGATGGTTCACTGGCTGTTCATTACCAACTCTATGATGTCCAAAAACAACAATATTTGCTCAATGAACTATTAACTGTACCACCATCACGCATTCGATCTGCAGCACATATGATTAGTGATGCGATTTACCAAGCATTAACAGGTATTCCTGGTGACTTTAGTGGTCGCATCGCTTATGTTTTGCGAAATCCTGCGACTCCTGATAATCGCTACACTTTACAAATCGCAGATACGGACGGCGAACAACCACGCACTGTATTGAGTTCGCGCGATCCAATTTTATCCCCTGCTTGGACGCCTGATGGCAAAAAAATCGCTTATGTTTCATTCGAAACCAAACGTCCAGCGATCTATGTTCAAGATTTAGCGACTGGACAACGTGAAAAATTAGCTGGCTTCCGTGGCTTAAACGGTGCGCCAAGTTTTTCCCCTGATGGTAAAAGCATGTTGTTCACTGCTTCAATGCATGACAACCCTGAAATTTATCAAATGGATTTAAATACGCGCCAAGTGAAGCGTATGACAAATAATACAGCAATTGATACAGAAGCTCGCTATACCCCAGATGGTAAAGGTTTTATCTTTACCTCAGACCGTGGTGGTTCAGCACAGATCTATCATTACACATTTGCTGATGGTTCAACAAAACGTTTGACTTTCCGCGGAGCATTCAACGCACGTGGAAGTTTAAGTGCCGATGGTAAATATGTTGCTTTAGTACATCGCCCTTCAGGCAGCAACTATAAGGTAGCAATTCAAGAAATCTCAACTGGGATCACGAACATTTTAACGCCAACCAGTTTAGATGAATCACCAAGCTTTTCACCAAATGGTCAAATGGTCGTGTATGCGACACGTGAAGGCAGCCGTGGATTGTTATCGATTATGTCTACAGACGGTCGCTTCCGCATGAATTTACCTAGCGAACAAGGTGAAGTTCGTGAACCTGCTTGGGCACCTAAATAATCGAATTTAATCTTTCAAGGAGATGAACATGAACGCGATTAAAACGTTTGCTCTTCCACTCATTGCTGTAAGTTTAGTAATGACGGGTTGCGCAAGCCGTAAACCAGCAACTACAGATACCACTACGATGACACCACCATCAACGTCAACCTCTGTGAATACGACTGGTCTCAGTGAAGATGCAGCATTAAATGCTCAAAACTTAACGGGTGCTTCTGCTAAAGGGGTAACTGAAGCCAATAAAGCTTTCTTGGCTAAACGTGTTGTTCACTTTGATTATGACAGCAGTGAGCTATCTACTGAGGACTATCAAACCCTCCAAGCACATGCACAATTTTTATTGGCAAATGCAAACTCTAAAATCGCATTAACTGGTCATACCGATGAACGTGGAACGCGTGAATACAATATGGCTTTGGGTGAGCGACGTGCCAAAGCAGTTGAAAGTTATTTGGTTATAAATGGTGTAAATCCAAACCAACTCGAAGCTGTGAGTTATGGTAAAGAAATGCCAATTAATACAGGTAATAATGAAGCTGCGTGGAAAGAAAACCGTCGTGTAGAACTCAATTATGAAGCAGTGCCACCACTTCTTCGCTAATGAATGCAAAAAAAGCGCTCAATTCGAGCGCTTTTTTATATCAGGTTTAAGACCTTTGTGAGTCTGGCATGGGCACTTGCATAGACTCAATCATGTCATGCTTATTAAACTCTTTATATTCAGGTTTAGCCTCGTACTGTTTCCATGCTTCCTTGGAACTCTCTGAACTAATTTCGTTTAAGTCGATTGCCTCACCTGGCGTTGGAGTTGCTTCAAACTTTTGAATGCTCATTTTAAAGCTCCTTTTAAAATCATCCTCCTATCAACATACCATGTTCTAAAACTCTGGCAAGTGCAAAATCACCACAAATAACGCAGGATAATTTCTATTTTGCACTGAACTCATCTAAAATAGCCCAAGATCCAAATTTTATTCTTTTAAAGCTTTTAGGAGCGTCCTTGTAATGTCATACCTCACCTTGTCACAATATCTTGCACAACAACAAGGAAATCTAACGCCTGAACTCTCTAATGTGATTGAAACCATTGCTGAAACGTGTAAAACCATCGATTCAGCATTGCAAAAGGGTGCCTTAGCGGGTGTATTAGGTAGTGCTGGTAATGAAAACGTACAAGGTGAAGCGCAAAAAAAATTAGATGTTATTTCAAATGACTATTTAATTGATGCGCTAGAGAACAACGAAAATGTAGGCGGTTTAGCTTCTGAAGAACTCGATGAGTTTACCCCAGCACAAGAGAATGGTAAGTATTTAGTTTTATTTGACCCACTAGATGGCTCAAGTAATATCGATATCAATATGTGTGTTGGCACCATCTTCTCTATCCTACCTGCCAAAAATTCAGTGACACAAGCAGAAGATTTCCTTCAAGCAGGTACTGAACAAGTCGCAGCTGGTTATGTGTTATATGGCCCATCAACTATGATGGCATTAACCGTTGGTGCAGGTACTGTTTTCTTTACATTTGATCCAGAGTCAAAAACATTCCTGTTGACGACTGAAAATATCCAAGTGGATGCCGATACAAAAGAATACGCCATTAATGCTTCAAACCAACGTCATTGGGAAGAACCTGTTCAACGCTATATTGGTGAGCTACAAGCGGGTAAAACATCTGTACGTGAAAAAGATTTTAACATGCGTTGGGTTGCCTGCATGGTCGGTGATATCCACCGTATTCTTTGCCGTAGTGGGATCTTCTTATATCCTTACGATACCAAAGATCCTAAAAAAGCTGGTCGTTTACGTCTTATGTATGAAGCAAATCCAATGAGTATGCTCATGGAACAAGCAGGCGGTGCTTCTACAACAGGTCGCGTGCGTATTATGGAAATCCTACCGACTGAACTTCACCAACGTGTACCAGTCATCATTGGTTCAAAAAATGAAGTTGAGCTTGTTACTGCTTATCATCAATAATTTACAATTGAGAGCCTATTGATTTAGGCTCTCATGGAAGTCAAACTGAATGGCCATTATCTTTTTAGAATCTAAAGACAACCCGAAAATTAAACATTTACGTGGTTTAATTGATCAAAATAGTTACCGTAAAAAGCAAGGCCAAACTGTTCTAGAAGGCACACATTTGTGCTTAGCTTGGTTAGAAAAAAATCGTAAGCTGAATTCGCTTTTTACCACTGAAAAAGCAATGGAACACGCCGATTTTGATGAAATCGCGCAACACTATACAGGCTCAGTGTTTGTTATTAGTGAATCACTCTATAAAGACATTAGCACGCTAGGAACCACCTTAGCATGTTTAGCGATTGTAGATTTACCAACTCAACGTGATGCTCTAGATTATACTCAAGACACTTTAATTCTTGAAAATGTTCAAGATCCTGGCAATGTGGGTACATTACTTCGTTCAGCTGCGGCTGCAGGTATTGAACAAATTGTTTGCACCAAAGGTTCAGCATCTTTGTGGTCTCCTCGCGTATTACGAGCAGGAATGGGTGCGCACTTTTCATTAAAAACCTATGAAAACGTTGCGCTTGAAGATGTGCTGTCTCAATTCAAAATTCCCGTGTATGTCACGAGCTCACATGAATCAGAAAGTTTATATGCAAAAGACTTAACTCAAGCTTGCGTATGGGTACTGGGCAATGAAGGTCAAGGCGTTTCGGAATATGCCCTAGCACATGCTTCAGCAATTACCATTCCCCAACCGGGTGGTCAAGAATCATTAAACGTTGCAGTTGCCGGATCGATTTGTTTCTTTGAAATGGTACGCCAACGGATATGATTCGTTAAAATATATTAACGAAACCACTGAAAATAAAAAAATCTATTAAACTGCTAAAAAATAGTTGCTTAGATTGTCAACCTACCATTATGTTTTGACGTTATATAAATAACGATTAGAAAATAATGGTGGGTACCCAATGACGGGATTTTCCATCTCTATGGATTTAGCACCAAAAAAAGTCAAGCCTGAAGATTCGAGTGTTCTTTTGAATACGGCCGAACAACGTCTTAAATATTTTATGCAAGACGTCACTGGGCGTGCATTGGTGATGATGGAAAGTGCAACTCAAGGACACAATGGCATTGCCATGGATTTAGTCCAAGAAGCTTTTATAGCTTTGCATAAATCTTATGCTGATAAATCCACTGCAGAGTGGTATCCCCTTTTCTATACCATTTTAAATAACAAACTTCAGGATTGGCGTCGTAAAGAATCTCGACGGGCTTTTCCATTCTCGTTATTTAAAAAAAATAACCACGATGAAGATGATGACGAAACCATCAATATTGTGGATGAATCAACACCTAATCCGCTGCAATTTCTTGCACAAGAGATGGCTGTTGAGGAGATTCAAAATGCAATTTCTAAGTTACCTGTTCGCCAACAACAAGCATTTATGTTGAGAGCATGGGAAGGGTTTGATACACAAACCACAGCCGAAATCATGAATTGTTCAGAAGGCAGTGTAAAGACCCATTACCATCGAGCTATACAGGGCTTAAGATCTGCTTTGTCTCACTTAAACCCAAATGACGGGGGATCATCGGATGAATCATGATGAATTTACGAAACAAGTGACTGAAAAATTGAATGTACTGGCATCACAACATCGCAATAAAACGGTCGTGATGGAGCATGTACTTGATGAGATTAAAGACAAACCGTTATTTTCTCAGTTCATGACTTGGAAAGTTACTGGTTTTGCATTAGCAGCCGCAATCACAGGATTCGTGGTACTTCCTAATGCGTTTGATTTGGAAGAAGCTCCAAGCCCACAACAAGTGATTGTCACCCCTAAACTTTCTCCGCAAATGATGGAAGATCTAGAAATGTTATCTGTTTTTGGTGAGGATAAATCAGCTCATGGCAGCTAAAGGCTTAGCAATTGCACTCTGCACATTAGGTTTTTTACAAACCAGTTTTGCAGGCTATGAACGTTTTTGGATCTTCTCGAAAGACAATAATTCTGAACTTAATGAATCTTGGGAATCTCTTTCTGAAGATGAACAAAAAGCACTGATTAAACGCTATCAAAATTTGAAAGAAATTCCTGAAGAGCAAAGTGTTGTTCTACAGCAAAGAATGGATTGGTTTACTAAACTGCCTGAACAAGAAAAAATACAAATGCGCGAAACTTGGCAACAGATGAGCTCAAGTGAACGAAATGATTTGCGTAAAAAAATGATGAACGCGACGACTGCCGAGCAGCGCAAGGAAATACGCGAAACTTATTTAAATAAATATATGCAACAAACCACCATGAAACAATAAAAGTTTAAAGCCTCTATAAGAGGCTTTATTTTTTTAATTAAAGATATATACCCTCACGTTCAGGCTGATAGAGCACTTTATCAATTTTTACTTTCATTGTTTGCCCATCAGGCTGAGGCCATTCAATTTCCTGTCCTTCCGCCAAACCTAAGATTGCTGCGCCAATGGGTGCAATCACATTAACCTGCCCCTTTTCACCTTTAAAGTCATGGGGATATACCAGCACAATCTCTGTAGGTTCAGTCGATGGTGCAACCGTTATCAGCACTTTAGCATTCATCGTCACTACATTGGCAGGGATATCTTTAGGCTGTACTACTTCAGCACGAGCCAACTCGTTTTCTAAATGTTCCATCGTTGAAGTCAACTGTGGTTGATGCTCCAACATGGTTTCTAAACGATTTAAATCTTGTTCAGAAATAATAATATTTGGATGGCTCATTTTCTGCTCCAATTCAAATGTATAACGACAATTGAATAATTAATAGATACATCAGTTATATCAGAACTATTGAAAAATGACAGATTTGACATTCCAATATTCAATAAAAAAGCCCCCTTGAGGGGGCTTTTCTCAAGTCGAAGATTATTTTGCGTAAACTGGGAATTTAGCGCATACAGTCTCAACTTTAGCTTTCACAGAATTGATGACAGCTTCGTCGCCTTTAGAATCTAAAATATCCGCGATCCAACCTGCAAGTTCACGTACTTCTGCTTCACCGAAACCACGAGTTGTTACAGCTGGAGTACCGATACGGATACCAGACGTCACAAACGGAGAACGTGGATCGTTTGGTACAGAGTTTTTGTTCACAGTAATGTGAGCAGCACCTAACCAAGCATCAGCGTCTTTACCAGTAATGTCTTGTTTGATGAGAGACAACAAGAACAAGTGGTTTTTCGTACCGCCTGAAACAACGTCATAACCGCGTTCGATTAACACTTCAGCCATTGCTTGCGCGTTTTTCACAACTTGTTGTTGGTATGCCTTGTATTCAGGAGCCATTGCTTCTTTGAAGCAGATCGCTTTAGCCGCTACAGCGTGAACTAAAGGACCACCTTGGTTACCTGGGAATACAGCAGATTGAAGTTTTTTCTCAATTTCTTCGTTTGCTTTTGCAAGGATTAAACCAGAACGTGGACCACGAAGTGTTTTGTGAGTCGTCGTTGTAGTTACGTCAGCAATTTGAACTGGGCTTGGATAAACACCAGCAGCAACAAGACCAGCAACGTGAGCCATATCTACAAATAGATAAGCGCCTACTTTGTCCGCGATTTCACGGAAACGCTGCCAATCAACGATTTGGCTATAAGCAGAGAAACCTGCAACAATCATACGTGGCTTGTGTTCTACAGCTAAACGTTCTACTTCTTCGTAATCGATTTCACCTGTTTCTGGATTTAAACCGTATTGGATCGCATTATATGTTTTACCAGAGAAGCTAACTTTAGCACCGTGAGTCAAATGACCACCGTGAGCTAAGCTCATACCTAAAACAGTATCGCCTGGGTTAAGAAGCGCTAGATAAACTGCAGAGTTTGCTTGAGAACCAGCATGAGGCTGAACGTTCGCGTAATCAGCACCAAAGAGTTCTTTAGCACGGTCAATTGCCAATTGTTCAATCACGTCTACATATTCACAACCGCCATAGTAGCGTTTGCCTGGGTAGCCTTCTGCATATTTGTTAGTGAGTTTTGAACCTTGAGCTTCCATTACTGCTGGAGAGCAATAGTTTTCTGAAGCGATTAACTCAATATGAGCTTCCTGACGAGCATCTTCACTCGTAATAGCTTGAGCTAATTCTGGATCAAAGTCAGCAATAGAGATATTGGCAAACATTAGCGAGGTCCTATTAATGTAGGGCTTTTAAGCCGTGCTAAGATTGGCGCGTATTGTAACATGAACTTGTTAAGTTTCGAGAATGAAGTTTAAACAGTTTGCAATTAAATTTGATTAATTCTTGTGTGTTCACTCTATTACTATTAAAAACAAATATCTGAATTATGACTATTCTTTTTAAATTTATTCATTTTTAAAAATTATTTTTAACAACCTACAGTCTAAACTTGCAGCGTCAATATCATAGAAAACGAAATTTCTTTAAATGAGCACCTTATCTAAATAATTCCCATAATTTGTTCAATTCAGCATAATTTATACAATTCATTGACTTTATTACTGTGAGCTCAGATTTGAAAATGTTAAATTAATTACATCTTTATCATTAACTTGGACATTTGCATGCAAGCCATTATCTTGGATACTGAAACCCATACATTAAACGGTTTGCCCATAGAAATTGCATATGCTCCTATTCAGATTGAACAAGGCAAATTAAGTCTTGATCGCGAAAAAATCTTTGACCAACTATATAGCATTGGTGACGAAAAAATTTCCTATGCTGCAATGGCGGTTCATCATATTCTTGAAAGCGATTTAGTAGATCAACCCAACTTCGGAACCTTCGAGTTACCTCAAGAAACGACGTATATTATTGGTCATAATATTGATTATGATATTCGAGCTATTCAGCAATGCGGCGTTGAAACAAGTCATATTAAAGCCATCTGTACACTCGCTCTTTCTCGACTAGTTTGGCCTCATGCAGAAGCACACAACATTTCTGCTTTAATTTATATGATTAGTAAAGGCAGTAGCAAAGCTAGAGAGATGTTAAAAGGTGCCCATCGTGCTGATGCTGATATTATTTTGACTGCAAATATTTTAATGCACATTATTCATCATTTGGGTATTCAAACCATTGAAGAACTCTATGAAGTATCTGAAGATGCACGTATTCCTCGTACAATTAACTTCGGTAAACATCGTGGGACAGCCATTCTAGATCTTCCAAGTGATTATGTTTCATGGTTACTAAGACAAGAAGACTTGGATCCCTATTTGAAAAAAGCCTTAGAAAAAACTTTAATTGATACCCTTTAAGCAATATTTCATGACTCTCACTTTGAACCTAAACCTCAAAGTGAGAAATTAACTATTTTTTTTAATACTTTTAAACGATTAAACTAAAATTTACACCAATAATTAAAATAATATAATTACATGATAATTAAATATTTTTTATTATTTTTATTCATTCAACACTGCCCACCTCATCCGCTATTAGACTAAGGCGAAGTAGAACATCTTTGTCATAAATATATTAATACGATCATACAACAACGGTATAAATAGGTGCCTTATGTCTAAACTCAGCCAAATTCTAGAATTTGATCCTTTAGATAATCCTATGTATCTTAAAAAAGTCGGAAATTGGGTTCTCACCTTCTTGCATGCCCATGACCAGGTGGAGAAAATCCAGCTCGCCATTACCAATGTTATTCCGCGTCAAGCAGATGGCTCGTTGCAGCCTCGACGTATTATCATTGAACAAGCTGATCAAGAACATCAATGGCAAATCAATCACATAGAATGCTTTGATAGCCTTGAAAATAAAGAAGTCCTGCTCAATGCTTCAGAACAAACGGGTGGATCGATCATTCAAGACCTGCTCAGTGAATTTCGAAAATATGATGTTGAGGTCATGTTTAAAGCATAATTTCGATATGAAAAAGCCCGCTTTACGCGGGCTTTATGTTGGAAGGCTAGTGTTAGATTTATTGTTCAACTGAACTCAACTAACTGTCATTGATCCGTCCAACTCGTCAGTAGCGCTACGTGGAATAACCTACTTTATATTAAAAATATACACCTCGATCAAAAATAATAAAATAGTTGCAAACATTTTTATACATTAAACCAATTTAATCACTCTTGAATCAGTATATAGAATTGAGATAAGATTTTGGTGATAAGAATTATAATTTATTGTATATATCTTTATCTTTCAAACAGATAACAATCCAATAGTATGCTCATCATTTATAAACTAATAAATCTAAGCATATTATTTTATTCTCTCCCTGTAATAACTTTCAAATAGTATTCTTTCTAAACTATGCAATTTATATAAAAGAAGTAGAATAATTTCTACTTTTTAAACCACTCACAAACAATATATCTTAGATTAGCATTAAACCACAGTATAGAATACAAGTATTACTGCAATTACAAAATATTCACATATTTAAAATATAAATCAATTACTTAACACAAATTTTCAATCCAAATGTATTTAATAATTTAAGTATAGTACCTAAGGTTGGATTAGCATTAGATTGCTCCATTTTATGTAAAGTAATAGGTGCAATCTTAGTTATTTTAGACATTTCTTCTAAAGTTAAATTTAGCTCTGTTCGTAAATATTTAGCAACCTGATGAAGAGGCCAATCTGGATTAGCTCTTATTTCATTCAACACTTTTTCACGATTTTGAATTTGTTCAATTGGTGTTAATGGTTTCAATCTTTTATCCATTTCTTAGTTTCTCTAATTGCTCACAAATTGAATTTATCCGATGTGTACTGTTTTCAAGGACTTGTTGATCGATCCCAATAGAGACCATATAAGATAATAAATTTTGATATTTTGGAAGTTCTGCTATTAGGGCATTTGTTAAGATTTCTCTTTTTATACTGGTGACTTCACTAATTTGATCTATCACTGATTGCCATAATGGTGCTCCACCCTCATCATCTTTATACCATCTTGTTGATCTTGCAATTCCATCTGGATGGAGCCACATTGGAGCGAAATCGTATAAAGGACTTAATTGTATGTGTCCATTATTAAAACGTTGTATAGCAGTATTGCGGGTATGATTATCTTTGTTGCCCAATGCGACATTTGCTAAATCTCGTTTTAAATACTCTATAACTTCAAGCTCTGGATGCGTACAGCATTCACTTAGTAATGAACAGATATGATTATGACTTAACTTAACTCCAAAACCTACTTTACCACTCAATGAAGCGATGCTTTCTTGGGCAACTCTTTCAAC
Source organism: Acinetobacter sp. ANC_7553 (assembly GCF_056779895.1). Classification (NCBI taxonomy): domain Bacteria; kingdom Pseudomonadati; phylum Pseudomonadota; class Gammaproteobacteria; order Moraxellales; family Moraxellaceae; genus Acinetobacter; species Acinetobacter sp. ANC_7553. Next base: position 200,156 of record NZ_JBWYIV010000004.1, read on the forward strand.
TTTTCCATTAGTTATAATTCGATCAAACCTTGGAATAAATAATGTTCTACCATAAAGGTGAATATCATCATGAACCCTCAATCCTAAGAATCGCGCTATGTTCATATAGAGCGCCTCTTGACTTAAAATTTTATCAAGTTGCGTATTTCCACCTCTACTGAATTTCACTAACCAATGTTTTTTAGCGTCCACGTCAGAAATCGTATGATCCAAGTAAAAAAGATCATCTATTCCTTGGGTTAATAATAATTTTGGCCACTCTCCTTGGACGCCTGATGAGCCAGCAACAAATTGTCCATAAGAAGCGAGTGCCTCAATGAATTTTTCATCTCTATTAGTAACTTCGTTTAGGCTAAATCCTTGAACAATACGATCTGAAGAATTTTGTAACAACCATTCGTATGCTTCTTTAATTCTAAGATTTCCGATTGGATTTCCTGATCCCGTATTAAGAAGTAGCCAATCTACTTCTTCTTGAGCATTTTCTGAATATTCCAGCTGCCGAAGTAATTCTTTGCGACCAAATCCTTGAGGTAAAAGATCCATAAGAAATGAAGGCCATGTCTTTTCTATATTATTTTTTACGTTTACAGGATATCGAAAAGAAATTGCTCTACCATCATTATAATCCATATGCTGAATCGCATATTCGAATAAATACGAAGTCCTTGTCGAAGTGTTCCAGCCATTATTTTCATGGTCGAGCGATTCTATTAAAGCACAATCAATCCATTGATTATTCTGAAATATCTGCAAAGTACAATATTTACTCATAATTATATTTTAGTATAAAACCAACCTTATTTTTAACACTAATTATTATACTTAAATATAAAACTATTTATTGGTTTTGAATTGTAATTTGCTTATTTTTAGTCAAAATCAAAAACCTGTCGTAAGCGTTTTGACGTGAAACCTGTTCAGCTATAAAATTACCAATCTTAGTATTAATCTATCTAAGAAACCTTCTATGGTGGATATTCAAAAACGTTTTTCTAAGCTGCCTACATGGCAGTGAACACTTTTTCCCATTCACATTCGGAAAAACATATTTTCTAAGCTGCCTACATGGCAGTGAACTTCAATCGCAGTCACAGCTTAATTCTACCTATTTTCTAAGCTGCCTACATGGCAGTGAACAAAATACGTCTATTCGTTCTCTGAATATGGCATTTCTAAGCTGCCTACATGGCAGTGAACATATCTTTGTTGCTCGTGATGTTGATTTCAGATTTCTAAGCTGCCTAATGGCAGTGAACGTTTTGAACCCGAATTGGGTCGAGTGGCTGATTTTCTAAGCTGCCTACATGGCAGTGAACTGAGTGCTAATAATCAAGATACCGTTTCTGTATTTCTAAGCTGCCTACATGGCAGTGAACGTGCTTCAATATTTGGATTAATCGTGCTTTATTTTCTAAGCTGCCTACATGGCAGTGAACATCAATCATATTTTTCTAGTTTGAAAATTTCATTTCTAAGCTGCCTACATGGCAGTGAACCTTCGCTTGACCCTTGCAACGGTAATCAGGGATTTCTAAGCTGCCTACATGGCAGTGAACATTGAACAACCAACTCAGTGCGACCGTTCTCATTTCTAAGCTGCCTACATGGCAGTGAACGTGTGCAATGAAATTATTGCTCAGTTGGGCCATTTCTAAGCTGCCTACATGGCAGTGAACGCGGTACCAACACCACCCAAGACAGGCGGCAATTTCTAAGCTGCCTACATGGCAGTGAACATGGAACAGGTATTCAAGGCACATTAACCGATTTTCTAAGCTGCCTACATGGCAGTGAACAAGATTCCTACGCACGTATTTGGGATGACAAATTTCTAAGCTGCCTACATGGCAGTGAACGTGTGCAATGAAATTATTGCTCAGTTGGGCCATTTCTAAGCTGCCTACATGGCAGTGAACGC
>NZ_JBWYIV010000005.1:0-172302 GCF_056779895.1 Acinetobacter sp. ANC_7553
CAGTACCTTATAAGCAAATCATCATTGCCACTGGTGAAGGCGCGAAAGCATCACTGTCAGCGTTTGATTACATCATTCGTTCTGGACAGTAATTTCAGCCTTAAGATACCGCATTAAAGTGTAGCCCTGAGAAAACTCTTTCTCGGGGCTTTTTTATAAGCCAATCTTATCTTTACAATTTTTGAATAAAACTTTATTTGAAATCTGCTTATATTGTTCTCATCCATGCTACTTGGATACTCATTGAATTAAAAAAGGAAGATAAAATGAATAAGATTCTTGTTGCTTTAGGTCTTGCTGCTACAGTTGCTTTGGTTGGGTGTAATAAGGATAAAGCTCCTGAAACTGGCGCGACAACTGGTGAACATTTAGAAAATGCTGCTGAACAAGCAGGTGCAGATATTCAAAATGCGACTGAAGATGCAGCTCAATCAACTGCAACTGCAGTCGACAATGCTGCTGATGCGACAGCACAAGCTGCAGATAATGCTGCTGCACATGCTGAAAACGCTGCGCACAACGCTTCAGAAGCGGCTAAAGAAGCAACTGCTAATGCTGCGGCAGCTGTAGAAGAAGGTGCAGCGAATGTAAAAGAAAAAGCTCAACAATAATTTGATTTTTACCAATTAAAGCCTCTTTAGGGGCTTTAATTTTTTCTCTAACAGAGCAATTATACAGCCCCAAAATACGAATCAAGCCTATACTGTATGAATAACAACTCATTTTTGAATAACATTTTCAGATAATAAGACAAAATCCTATGAGCTATTCGCACCATACAGAACCACATTATATACATCGCACAGGTTGGTTAAGAGCTGCTGTTCTTGGTGCCAACGACGGTATAATTTCAGTCACTAGTTTAATCATGGGGATGGCAGCAAGTGGCGCGAATCAACATACCCTTTTAATCACTTGTATTGCTGGTTTGATTGCAGGCGCAACGTCCATGGCAGCTGGTGAATATATTTCAGTAAAATCTCAGTCTGATATTGAAGAAGCTGATCTAAAGTTTGAAGCAAGTGAGTTAGCACGCAATCCACAAATAGAACTGAAAGAATTAACGCATATTTATATACAAAGAGGACTATCACCCGAACTTGCTCATCAAGTTGCTATACAACTGAGCGAGCATGATGCGTTAGCTGCACATGCACGTGATGAAATTGGTATCCATGAAAATACAACAGCTCAACCTTTTCAAGCCGCTTGGTCTTCTGCCACCGCCTTTTCAATAGGTGCAGCTTGCCCTATGATCGCTATACTGATCAGTCCTCCTGCATATTTAGAATACAGTGTTGCCTTTTTTTGCATTTTAGCGTTATTTATTCTAGGGGCTTTATCTGGATATTTTGCTGGAACGTCTAAAGTAAAATCTGCATTGCGAATTACGCTTTGGGGAATCGCAGCGATGGCATTTTCAAGTTGGATTGGCTCACTGTTTAATGTACATGTCGGCTAACATATAAGAATTACAAATATATAAAATCAATATTACTCAGCAGCATTTAATGCATAAATGCAGTGTAGGACTATCAACCCACAATCAATCAATTAAAATACTGATGTGTTTTATCAGCTTTTCTTATCTTCATGTCCATTATTGCAGCTCAATCTGACCGATCACAGTCATCGGTCTGGATCGCTATTGTTTTATTGATTGTAGGCACCTTTGGTGCTTATCAAATTGTGGGAATTAATCAAGCCCTGTTATTCCTTATTGGTGGTGCGCTTGGTATGACGCTCTACCATGCATCATTTGGTTTTACATCGAGCTGGCGCGTTTTTATTAAAGAACGCAAAGGTCGTGGTTTACGTGCACAAATGATTATGCTCGCACTGGCAGTACTGCTCTTCTTCCCAGCTTTAGGTGCAGGTGAGTTATTTGGTCAACCCGTTAAAGGCAACGTCAATCCCGTATCGATGTCCGTGATGATTGGTGCATTTATTTTCGGAATTGGCATGCAACTGGGTGGTGGTTGCGCATCTGGGACACTCTATACAGTCGGTGGTGGTAGCTCACGTATGCTGATCACTCTATTCTTTTTCTGTTTAGGCTCACTGATCGCTACTTCACATATTGAATGGTGGTTTGCACTGCCACATTTAGCCCCTATTTCAGTAGTACAAAGCTTTGGTGTTATTCCAGCGCTAATACTCAATTTCGTGCTATTTGGTTTGATCGCATTGGCAACAGTCTACTTCGAGAAAAAACGCCACGGTCAGCTTGAACAAGAACCTGTTGCAGCTCATCAAGGCTGGAAACGTTTCCTAAAGGGACCATGGCCTTTGATTTGGGGTGGTATTATTCTCACCCTGCTTAATTTCGCCACGCTTGCATTGGCTGGTCGCCCATGGGGTGTCACATCTGCACTCGCAGTATGGGCAGCGAAAGGTGCAACATTAGTCGGAATTGATGTAACAGCTTGGGACTATTGGCAACAACCTGGAAATGCTAAAGCTGTAGCAAATTCGTTGTGGTTTGATATCACCTCTATGATGAATTTTGGCATCATGCTCGGCGCTTTACTTGCAGCAGGTCTCGCTGGAAAATTTGCACCGAGTCTCAATATCCCTAAACGCTCAATTCTAGCAGCAGTCATTGGGGGGATCATGTTGGGTTATGGCGCTCGATTAGCATACGGTTGTAACATCGGTGCTTATTTCAGCGGCATTGCATCAGGCAGTCTACATGGGTGGTTATGGCTGATTTTCGCTTTTATTGGTAATGGTATAGGTGTGAAACTTCGTCCACTATTTTTCCCGAATGAAAAGCCTCAGCCTGAAAAACTTACAGGTTGCTAATCAGCAAATATCGATATTTAAGAACGCCTAATTTCAATTGGGCGTTTTTTTATCTTTCTATAGTGCAATTACAACCATTCAAGAGGATAAGAAAGAAAAAGAAAGGAGTATTAAATTTTTAGCCGATTGAAATCAGCTACGCCACCAAAGTTTGTTCTTATAATAAATCTGAATGCGCTTACTCTGAGTTTGTTAAATGCTGCATCATCTATATAAAAAACCCATCCGAAGATGGGCTTAAGATGTTAAAAGTGAAGTCAAGCCTCTGCTTTCTTTTTCAAAGTTGCATCTAATTGTTCTTTATCTAATGCATTATCCCAACGTGCTACAACAATTGCTGCACAAGCATTCCCAACAAGGTTAGTTAATGCGCGGCATTCAGACATAAAACGGTCGATACCTAAAATAAGCGCCATCCCTGCAACAGGTAATGCAGGAACAACGGATAATGTAGCTGCCAGAGTAATAAAGCCCGCACCCGTTACACCTGCAGCCCCTTTTGAACTAATCATCGCTACCAACAAAATTGTGATCTGTTCCCAAATGGTCAAATCGATATTACAGGCTTGAGCAATAAAAAGAGCAGCCATCGTCATATAGATATTTGTACCATCTAAATTAAATGAATATCCAGTTGGAATGACCAAACCAACGACCGACTTTTCACAACCCGCTTTTTCCATTTTATTCATTAGCGTTGGCAGTGCAGCTTCAGAAGAACTCGTGCCTAATACTAACCATAATTCATCTTTGATATAGCGGATGAGATCAATGATTGAAAATCCATTGTAACGTGCAACTGCTCCCAGAATAAGCAGAACAAATAAAAGTGAAGTAATATAGAATGTTACGATTAATAATAGTAAATTTCCAATACTTGAAATACCGAAAGCACCAATCGTATACGCCATTGCACCAAATGCACCAATTGGAGCTAGTTTCATTAACATACCAACAAGGTAAAATACCGGAGCGGTCAGTGTCGTTAAGAAATCTGTAATTGGTTTCCCTTTTTCACCCACCGCTGCAAGCGCTAAACCAAATAGCACAGCAACAAATAAAACCTGAAGAATATCCCCACCCGCCAAAGGACTGATTAAAGTCTTTGGTATGATATTCATGAAGAAGTCAACAATAGAGGCATCCTGAGCTTTTTCAACATAAGTTGAAACTTTGTCACCTTCTAAAGCAGCAGGATCGATATTAAGACCTTTACCCGGCTGAATAAGATTGGCAACAATCATGCCCACAATCAGCGCAAGCGTAGAGAAAGTTAAAAAGTAAGCCATTGCTTTACCCGTCACTCGCCCCACTGCGCCCATATTCGTCATACCAGCAATACCCGTGACCACAGTCAAGAAAATAACGGGTGCAATGATCATTTTGACGATTTTAATAAAAGCATCGCCAAGAGGTTTTAAACTTGCCCCCAACTCAGGCATAAAATGTCCAAGTGTGACACCCGCAATAATTGCAAAGATGACTTGAACATATAAAATTTGATAAAACTTTTGCTTCTTAGGTGGTTGAGATTGCTCATCAACGTGAATATCCATGGAAGACCCTTCTAATTCAAAAAGTGAATCCATTGTTAAATGCAATAAATTTCACACTCAAAAACGAATTGCGCGTTAAATAGTTTCAAAGGTCGAAATTCTAGTGATATTCACTTTTTGAATGAATAAATTGGGCTTAACTATTAGTCTAAGAAAAAAAAATTTACAAAGTCCAATTGAACTGAGATGGCTAAATATGAATCGTTATCAAAATTAACTCGTATAAAATTAAGTTTTGATATTTTTAGAAAAAAAATTGAAATTAAAAATTTATAAGTTAATTTTGAATATTAAACATACAAAAAATTTTATTTTATGACCCAATATATATCTATAAAGTATAATTAAATTTTTATGCAATCTAATAATTATATATATAAATATATAATTCAATAACTTACACAATTAACCCTTAAATAAATATAACAAAAAAATATTAAAAATTTTAGCTGTATAAATTTAAAACACTCATATATAATCGTTTTTATTATATTTTATTAAATAAATTCAACAACTTATTTTTAAAAAATCATACTAAACCTGTTTTTCATTCATATATCTCCAATACCTTTTAGGTACGTATTGAACATGCAACTTAGGATTATCACGTGCCACTATATTTACACTCTTAAAATAATCCTTCCAAAGTTGATCATATAGCTCTTCTTGATCATCGAGTTCAATCATGAATGATTGACTAGAACCTATATAGATATTTTGATCGATTTCGACTGCATTCAAATTAACTTGATGGACTTGCTTCAAATCATAGTAAATTCCGTAGCGTCGCTTTTCATCATAAATTAACCAACGCTGGTCTTGATAACGTGCTTTGAAATGCTTAGAGATTAAAGGCAGAACATTAAAATCTGGTCTTACTAATGATAAAAATAAACCATCCTTACACTTTTTAAAGCGAACAAATGCCTCCATTCGGTGCTTTTCACGACCAACTTGTTTAGCCCATTGTGCAAGCGCTAAAACATCACGATGACCGAAATTTTTTTCAACGGCATATCGGTGCTTAAAGATATAAATGGAATAATCAAATAGATGTTGGTATGCCACTTCCTGCTCAGACAAAAAAGTAAAATACCAATTACGCAAACTTGAAGCAGAAATTTTAGATTTTAAACCTTGCCAGACTCGTTCAGCTTGCTTTTCTTCACTGTAAACTCGGACTGACTCATCAAATAAATTCTGGTGAGCGTTTCCTTCAGTTTGAACTTTTACGTCGAACTCTTTGAATTGAAAAGCTCTAAAAACACAGCACAGCAACCCAGTCATGGTACCATCAAAAACATACACAGCCATTTAAAACCCAAATCCTAGTTGAGGTGACAGTTGTTTCACATATTTTGATTGTCCGCTTTGTAAAATTTGCTGGCGGATCTGATGAGCGTGTTGTTCTCTTTTAAATTTGGGTGTGTCAGCACATCGAATAAAATGTTGAGCACGATTATAAGCAACGCCTAAGCGCTTTAACTGATCGATATGAATTTTTCCAAATCGACGAGCCTGTACAATTTTCTTAGCAGACCTCACACCAATGCCAGGAACACGCAAAATCATTTTATATTCAGCAGTATTAATATCCACCGGAAACTGCTCTGGATGTCTTAAAGCCCAACCTAATTTAGGATCAACCTCTAAATCTAAATTGGGATGTGCTTCATCCACAATTTCGTTGGCTTCAAATCCATAAAAACGCATTAACCAATCTGATTGATATAAGCGATTTTCTCGCAATAACGGCGGTGCAGAACCTACAGCAGGTAAAGCAGACTCTTCTGGATTGATAGGTATATATCCTGAGTAATACACCCGTTTTAATTTAAAATCTTTATAGTGCTTGTCAGCCATCAAGATTACATCACGATCTGTTTCGTGATGCGCACCGACCACCATTTGTGTTGTCTGACCAGCAGGCATAAATTTAGGAACCGACTTGATTAGTTTTCTCTCATCTTTCAATTCAATCAAACGGTCTCTCACAATACCTAAATCTTTCTGCACTTCTGCATGCGACTTTTCAGGTGCAAATTTCACCAAGCCTTCTTCTGTCGGCATTTCTAAGTTAATGCTCATCCGATCGACATACAGTCCAGCCTCATGAATAATTTCTTGCGAAGCACCCGGAATAGTTTTGAGATGAATGTACCCATTAAAATTTTCTTCCAGTCTTAATTTTTTTACGACTTGAAGCATTCTCTCCATGGTGTAATCCGCGGATTTAAAAATTCCTGAACTTAAAAATAACCCTTCTATATAGTTTCGACGATAAAAATTAATGGTCAGATCTACCACTTCTTGGACGGTAAATGCCGCTCGCTTTACGTCATTTGAACGTCGAGAGACACAATACGCACAATCATAAATACAGACATTTGAGAATAAAATTTTTAATAATGAAACACAGCGACCATCTTCGGTATAACTATGGCAAATTCCGGAACCTGTATTACCAAGACCTTTATCTTTGTTCTTGCGGTTACTACCACTTGATGAACAAGACACATCATATTTGGCAGCATCAGCTAAAATCTGTAATTTTTCACGGATACGATCAGACATATATGTAAGGGGAAGCAATGAGATTTCGAATATTATAATTGTTTATTTATTCTACTAAATGTCAGTGATCACTCATGCGACACAGTTTGACGCTTTGCATTTTCTCACTAAATAATGAATATAATTTGATTCTCAGATCATGATTGTGCAAAGTGAAATTAAATCATGGAGCTTGATTATGTCTTTATTCGAACAATTATCCATTCAGCATCCCATTTTTTTAGCACCAATGGCTGGAGTATCCACTCCAGAACTGGCAGCTGAAGTATCCAATCAAGGTGGATTGGGGTCTCTTGGTTTAGGTGCAGCCAGTATCGAAAATGCTCGACAACAAATTGTTGCAACTCAAAAATTAACAGATTTACCCTTTCAGGTGAATTTCTTTTGCCACAAACCAGCTAAACTTGATTCTGAACGTAATCAAAACTGGATAAATTATCTAAAACCTCACTTTGATAACTTTAATACTGAACCACCCAAAGAATTAAAATGTATTTACCCCAGTTTTTTAGATAATGATGATTTTTTAGATTTAGTCTTAGAAACTCGACCAAAGGCGGTTAGCTTTCACTTTGGGATACCTCATGCACATCAAATCTCTGCCCTCAAAGAGGCTGGTATTATTACGATGGTATCAGCAACGAACTTAGCGGAAGCTAGAGCAATTGAAAACGCTGGCATTGATATCATCATTGCACAAGGTATTGAAGCGGGAGGACACCGTGGTATTTTTAATGAGCATTTTGACAGTGCAATCAAAACAGCTGATTTAGTAAAGTTACTTGTTCCTGCCTGCAAGATACCTGTCGTAGCAGCTGGTGGAATCATGAATGGATTTCAAGCTAAATATATAATGAATCTCGGAGCTTCAGCCGTACAACTCGGTACTGCATTTGTACAATGCAAGAGTTCAGCTGCTAATGCAGCTTATCGTAATGCATTATTAAGCAAGCCTTTAACTCAAATCACTTCAAGCATCTCTGGACGACCAGCGAGAGGGATAATCAACAGTTGGTCAACTCTCGTAGATTTACCTCAGCGTGAGTTAGTTGCTTCCTACCCTTATGCATATGATTTAGGTAAACAACTTAATGCAGCAGCATTAACCAACAAAGATGAAAGTTTTGGTGCATTCTGGGCAGGAAGTAATGTAAATCAAATCAGAGCTTTAGAAGCACCTGATTTAATCAATCAAATCATATTAGAAATTGATCAATATGATGCTTAAATAATCGATAAAACCCATACCGAGCTATAGTTTTTTAATTTACAATGGATTGTTAAATTATGTAGCAAAAAGTATGGGTTTTGTATTATTAGCACTTGTGGCGATTGGATTCGGAATAGACACCTATTCACATGCTCAAGATAAAGATCAGTCCACTCAACATAATGTTGAGCAGCTAGATGCTCAAAATTTAAATCAAGATCAATCACCTTCTTCTGAAGAGAAAAAATCAGATTCTCAAGTAAATTTACAACCTCTTGAATCTCAACAGTAGAATGTATGAATAACTTATCTCAGTTGAGTGCTGACATATAGAAACTCAACCTGATTTTAATGAATCCACAGATTCCACTTGAACATCACTCATAATTTGCCCTTCTGACAAAAGTAAATCGAAATAATTGGCTACGACCTTGGCTTGTTCCGCTGTACTTTCTACTTTGTACATATTCTGACGAAATTCATTACTTGAGTGGAGACCTTTGGTGTACCACGCGATATGTTTACGTGCAATGCGACAGCCTGAATACTCACCGTAAAATTCATATAGCTCATTCAGATGACCCAATAGAACTTCTTTTACTTCAGCAATCGATGGCGCTGCAAGTGGCTGTCCCGTTTTTAAATAATGAGCAATTTCTCTAAAAATCCATGGACGACCTTGTGCTGCTCGGCCAATCATCACGGCATCAGCACCAGTATGATCTAATACATACTTGGCTTTCTCTGGACTATCAATATCTCCATTTGCAATGACTGGAATAGAGATATTTTGCTTCACTTCTTTAATTAGATCATAACGTGCAGTATTTAAATACATATCTTCCCGTGTACGACCATGCAATGCTAAAGCTGCGATACCCGCTTGTTCTGCGCGCTTCGACACACGCATAATATTTTCATGTCCGTTTAAAAATCCTAAGCGCGTTTTAAGTGTTACAGGGACATCTACTGCCTCGACCACCGCATCTAAAATTCTAGCTACCAAGTCTTCATCCTGTAGTAGTGCAGAACCTGCTAATTTATTGCACACCTTTTTCGCTGGACAACCCATATTGATGTCAACGATTTGAGCACCGTTTGACACTTGATATCGTGCAGCTTCAGCTAAATCCCGTGGGTCTGATCCTGCTATTTGTGCTGAAATTGGAGCAATTTCCCCATCAAAGTTGGCACGGTAAAGACTTTTCTTACTCATACGCAGCGTTTTGTCAGAAGTCATCATTTCACTAACTGCATGTCCTGCACCAAAATATTTACACAACGTTCTAAATGGTCGATCCGTTACACCTGCCATGGGTGCTACAAAAACAGGAGTTGTTTTTTCGCGATCAAATAAATCACGGATCACAGGATGTTGAGACATGAATAATACCAATGATGATGAAACAGTTTCAGAATGCTTAACTTTTTAAATCTGCACTCATTGAGAGATTGAAATTGGATACAAGCATTAAATTATATAACGTTTGAAACTAAAAATATGTTTTATCTCATTTTGCTTGAATGTTAATGGATGAACTTAAGCTCAAAACTTAGATTTTGATTTGAAGCATGCTGCCATCATCTTGTATACATATAAGTTCTCACAAATCGTGAATGAAATAGTATACTTCGCTAGAATCTTTATCCCTGATACTTTGCATTTATGAAAAATAGCTTTCGCTCTAATGTAATTTTTAAAGCCTGTAGTGTTGCTACATTAAGTTTATTCATGAGTGCTTGTGGTGACTCATCATGGTGGAATACACAAGATAAAACGATTGATGCAGAACAAATCTCAAAACTCATTCCTGGCCGCGTCAATAATCGTGGTTCATGGGCCGAGGATATTTATAAAATAACCGAGCAACTCGGTATACCCCAAACGAAAGAAAATGTGTGTACCATTATTGCTGTAGTCGATCAAGAATCTAATTTTGTTGCAGATCCCCATGTACCCGGACTAGGTGCCAAAGCAGTTAAAGAAATTGAAGATCGTTTAGATGAAAAATTTAAAGATAAATTAGGGGATAGTATCGGAGGCACAGTTGCGGGCTATTTCCAAGAGGTCTTAAAAAATCAGCCAACCCCTGAAGACAACTATCTGAAACAAATGCGGAAAGTGTCTACCGAACGAGAAGTAGATGAATTGTATCGTGAGATTTTTGCTCACATGGCAAAACACTACCATGTCAGTGCACTCACTGGTGCAGCTAAACTCGTTGGTCAAGATATTGGTGAAAAACTAAATCCCATTACTACTCTAGGCTCTATGCAAGTTCATATTAGCTATGCAAAAGATCATAAGCGCCAAGGTGGAAGTATCGCAGATCTAAGATCAGACCTTTATAGTCAATATGGTGGACTCTATTATGGTATTCACCGCCTGATGATGTATCCAGCAGATTATGATCAACCCATCTATCGCTTTGCAGACTACAATTCAGGTATGTATTCAAGTCGTAACGCCGCTTTCCAAAGCATGCTCAATGAATTAACAGCAGCGGAGTTAACGCTTGATGGCGACTTATTACTGTACAATAAAAATGGCAATCCAAAAGCGGAAAAGAGTCAATCTGAACAAGAACTTATCAATGTATTTGCCGCAAATAATGTATTTATTACACCTCGTCAAATTCGAGCTGATTTAAAGAAAGAAAAAGAGAAAAAGTTTGAAGATACGCAAACCTATAAAGCTGTGACTGAGCTTTACGAAAAGAAAATCGGAAAAGAAAAATTTTATGCCATTATGCCTGAAGTGGTTATTTCAGGTCCTAAGCTAAGTCGCGACTACAACACCAATTGGTTTGCTACGCGCGTTAACGGTCGATATCAAACATGTATGCAGAAAGCAAAAAGAATCAAAACCTAGCCTTATTCGATTTTGATGGAACACTGTGTGATAAAGATAGTTTTACTAGTTTTATCTTTTATGCTTTATCAAAACGCCATATTGTTAAGCAAGGACTAAAAACCCTGCCTTGGATTCAAGCCTATTTTTTAAATATTTACCCCGCGCATGCAATGCGCCCTAAGCTATTCAAGGCAATGTTTGCTGGATTCTCTAAATCTGATGCTGACTCGATTGCACTTGAATATGCCTATTCATTACAACAACATTTAAACTCACCCATTTATGAACAACTGATAAAGCATCAACTCCGTGGTGACCGCATTGCGATTGTCTCTGCATCCATTGATATTTATTTAAAACCTATTTCGCAGATTTTAAATGTAGATTTGATTTGTACTGAAACTGAAGTGCTCAATCAATTTTATACGGGTCATTATTCTTCTCCTGATTGTAGTGGTGAAGAAAAAAGACAGCGCATACTCAAGCAATATGATGTAAACCAATTTCAATCAATTTATGCTTATGGAAATTCTTATGAGGATCAAGCGATGTTGGATATGGCTGATTATCCTTATATGGTCGGATCATCTCATCAATTACCCGATATTGATCCACAAAAAAAGCTCGCCTAAGCGAGCTTTTATTAAATAAGAAATTAATAGATCGCCATATGATTGCGATGGATCATTTCTAATGAACGTGCTTCACCTAGAACTTGGTGTACCTTATCTGAGGGTAAGCCTTTGACAATTTCAGCGCTACGTGAACTAAAGTTGACACGACCAACTGCAACGCGATGCCGTTGCTGATCCACACACTCTACCACATCACCACGCTCGAAATGCCCTTCAACTGCTTTAACACCTACAGGCAATAAACTCCGATGATTTTCTTTGATCGCTTTCACAGCACCATCATCAATCACCAATCGCCCTGCAGTTTGCAAATGCGCAGCTAACCATTGTTGGTGAGCAGTGATTCGATCATTATCAGTGATAAACAACGTACCTAGCATCTCACCCGACATTAATCGAGTTAACACATGATTACTGTCTCCACTGGCAATCAGTGTAGGACATCCTGATTTCGCAGCTAAACGAGCAGCACGTACTTTGGTCAGCATTCCACCTCGACCAAACTTACCACCACCACCTGCCATATCAAACAAACTTTCATCTAATGCGCGAACTGTATGAAACAACTTCGCATTAGGATTTGAGCGAGGATCTGAATCAAACATCCCCTCTTGGTCTGTCAAAATAATCAATAAATCAGCATGAACTTGGCCTGCAACCATTGCAGCTAAAGTATCATTGTCTCCGAATCGAATCTCATCAGTAGATACAGTGTCATTTTCATTAATCACTGGAATCACTTTCCAATCAATTAAATGTTGTAAAGCATCACAAGAATTCAAATAACGGCGACGGTCAGCCAAGTCATCATGAGTCAATAAAACTTGAGCAGATTGAATATTGTGATTCAACAATACACTTGACCAAGTTTGTATCAGCCCCATTTGACCAATGGCAGCACAAGCTTGAAGACTGGGTAGATCCGTGGGTCGATTCTCAAGTTTCATTCGAACCATACCTTCAGCCACAGCACCGGAAGACACGAGAATAATCTCATGCCCTGCATTGTGTAGATCTGCAATTTGCCCCGCCCAATGCGAGATTGCATCTATATCTAAACCTTTTCCGTTTGCTGTGAGTAAAGATGATCCGATTTTAACAACGATTCTTTTGCAACCCTTGAGCTGACGTTGCCCATCTACCACTTCTATCATCTTGTCCTCTGTCTCTTATATAAAGAGATTAACGTACGTAGTACACTTCCATTTCGCCATCATCTTCATCATCGTCAAAATCGTCATCCTCTTGACTGGCAAGACGTTGTTTACGACGCATTTCACGATAAGCCTCTTTAGCGGCAATGGTTTGTTCACGTGTTTCAGCTTCAAGCTGATCACGGAATGCTTGCATTTCTGCTGCATACTCTGGATCTTCAACTTCGCGTTCGCGCTGTTGTTCAATTTGATCCATTAAATAATAAACGACTTCTTTGGTTCCCTCAGACATCAAGCCTGAAGTCTTAAATACTGGACCCTCCCATTTCAACTCTTCAAGGATGTGATTGCACCACTCATCTCTTGAGTCTTCAGGCAACTGATCTACTTTATTTAAAACCAACACCACTGGGAGTTTTGACAATGTTGGAGAGAACTTTAAAAGTTCATTTAAAATTGCCTTAGCATTATAAGCTGGATCTGATCCATCAATTGGCTGTACATCCACGATATGTAGAAGAATACGAGTACGCGCCAAATGTTTTAAGAAGCGAATACCAAGACCTGCACCTTCTGCAGCACCTTCGATCAAACCTGGAATATCAGCCATTACAAATGAACGGTGACGATCTGCATCTACAACACCAAGATTAGGTACCATAGTTGTAAATGGGTAATCTGCTACTTTTGGTTTTGCTGCAGAGACAGCACGAATAAATGTTGATTTGCCCGCATTTGGCATACCTAATAAGCCAACATCTGCCAAAACTTTCAGCTCTAGGCGAATTTCGCGGAACTCACCTTTGTTACCATGTGTACATTTACGTGGAGCACGGTTCGTTGATGACTTAAAGTGAGTGTTACCTAAACCACCGTCACCACCTTGAGCAACAAGAACACGTTGACCATTTTCAATTAAATCACCAATGATGTCGCCAGACTCAGTATCTACAATTGTTGTTCCTACTGGAACATATAGTGTTACGGATTCACCACCGCGACCTGCACAGTTTGCGCCAGCACCATTTTTACCACGTTCAGCACGAAATCTACGGGTATAACGATAATCTACAAGCGTACTGGTGTTGTCATCAGCTTGAATATATACGCTGCCACCACGACCACCATCACCACCATCTGGACCACCAAATGGTACGAATTTTTCACGGCGAAAACTGGCTACGCCATTGCCACCGTCGCCAGCCTCTACGGTAATGACTGCTTCATCAACAAAGCGCATAATGCCAATCCTCTAAAAACTTTAAAACCGCCTATTCTGCCATATTTTAAAGTATTTCTCGACTATATTTATGCAGGTTGAGAATAAGTTAGCGACTTTTTTCATAAATTGAGTCTTTAATATTTTGGTGTATCACTGCATTAAATTTGATTTATTCATTACTCATTGTTTTATCAAATGACATCATTGGTTTTATTTATTTCTGAAACCACAAAATAATGCCTATAGTGCATTAAATTGCACTCTAAGATTTTGACATGGATCGCTCTGCTACCCCTTTATCCTCACAATTCGTGCTTATTATGGCTTTGGCCTGTGGTGTCTGTGCAGGTTCAGCCTATTTCAATCAACCACTGATTTATTCAATCGAAAGAAGTTTAGAAATTTCGACCAGCCAAGCTGGATTTACCGTGGTTATCGCTCAAGTGGGTTATATGCTCGGACTCATGCTTTTGGTACCCCTTGGAGATTTTTTTAATAAACGAAAACTCATTGTGAGTTTAATGATATTTGCGGCAATTTCGCAGATCCTTTTGTCTTTCAGCTCAGATATTAGCACTTTATATATCTTTACCCTTTGTGCAACATTTGGAGCCATATCAGCACAAGTATTAATTCCATTTGCTTCTTCCATTAGCCCACCGGAATTAAGCTCGGCAGTTGTAGGTAAACTCATGAGCGGATTGGTCATGGGGATTATTTTATCTAGGACATTTGCCGGCTTTGTTTCAACTTATTGGTCTTGGGAAGGCGTTTATTTCAGTAGTGGTATTTTGACTTTATGTTTAGCATGTTTAATGTGGAAAAAACTCCCCAACACTCAACCTGCTTCGCATTTACAAGTCACCGATATTTACAAATCACTTTGGAGCATCGCAAAGCATAATCCGCATCTCATACGCCGTGCCTGCGCGGGTGCCCTAGGATTTGGCATTCTCTCAATGGTGTTTACATCGATGACTTTTGTTTTAGGGAGTGCCCCATATCAATTTACTGATTTTCAAATTGGTCTATTTGGTCTGTTAGGTATTATCGGAATTTATTCCTCGAGTTGGTCTGGTAAAACAGTTGGCAAAGGGAAAGAAGAATTTGTCGCTCAATTATGTATCACCTTGATGCTGTTCTCTTGTATTCCATTATATTTCGCGCAACAGAACATCTTCATTTATGCACTTGGCGTATTGATGAGCTATTTTGGTCTCACCGCATTTCATGTTTTGAATCAAAATCTAGTCTATCGTATTGATGGTCAAGCACGCTCACGAATTAATGCTGTGTATATGACCATTTACTTTTCAGGCGCTGCACTAGGTTCTTTAGGTGCTGTCTATGCTTGGGAACATTATGCATGGATTGGTTGCGTTGCTTTGGGACTGTTTTTCTCAATTTTAATTTTATGTATTGATCGTTATGATTTTAAGATCATGAAATCTATATAAACATCTCGCTCAGTACACACTTTAAACTGAGCGATAACAAAATGATGAAGTATAACTATCGCGTAATAAGTGCCTTACTTTCCAAAATTTCGGGTAAATTTCGCTCAATCCAATGGATCAACTCATTTAATTTCATCGCTGCATTTGAACCCAATACAGTGAGTTGATACTCCACCTTTGGAGGAACTACTGGATAAACAGTGCGCAAAATAAAACCATCTTTTTCTAAGGTTTTTAGTGTCTGAGCCAACATTTTTTCGCTCACCCCCTCAATTCTTTGTTTTAGCTCACTAAAACGATGCACACCATCACTCAAGCAACGTAGGACGAGAACTGACCATTTACTGGTGAGATGCTCCAAAATTTCACGAGAAGGACATTCACTGGATAAAACTTGACCTAATAAATCACTATGCGCATATGTATTCATCATTTTTCTCTTAACAGTTAACAACTTACTTTTAGGTATGTACTTTCATTAAGTAAGTTAACAGATTAATATGCCTGCATCAAGTTTATTTTTTAGCCACATTAAGAGGAAATTAAAATGAAAATTGCGATTACAGGTGCAACTGGTGAATTAGGTCGTTTAGTTGTTCAAGAACTTAAAAAACTTCATAGCGAGCATGAAATTATTGCTTTGGTTCGCAACCCAGAAAAAGCTAAAATTTTATTTTCTGAAGATATTCAAGTACGCAAATTTGATTATGATCAGCCAGATAATCTCGCAAATTCCCTTCAGGACGTTAATAAACTCCTGCTCATTTCTGCCAATGAGATTGGTCGTCGCACTCCACAACACAAGGCTGTTATTGATGCTGCGATTCAAGCTAGAGTTCCTCACCTAACATATACCAGCTTACTGAATGCAGATCACTCTCCGCTTGGCTTAGCCAATGAACATCGAGAAACAGAAAAACTAATACGAGAAAGTTCCATTACCTACACCTTTTTAAGAAATAATTGGTATAGCGAAAACTATTTATCTGCCCTCACCCATCAAATCGAAACAGGCATAGTATACGGAGCTGCTCAAGATGGTTTAATTAGTTCAGCTTCTCGTTTGGATTATGCCACTGCTGCAGCTCAAATATTAAATGATGAATCAGCTCAACATTTGAACAAAATTTACGAGCTTGCTGGTAGCGAAAGCTTTAGCTTAAATGATTTTGCGACCCTTCTTTCTGAGTTTTCACAACAGCCTGTGAAATATCAAAACTTATCTCTAGAAGATTATCGTCAAGGATTAATTCAAGCTGGTTTACCACTAGGTCTCATTGACGTCATTGTAGATGCAGATCTTCACACCGCCCATGGTGCGATGTACAGTGTACGCAAAGATCTTGAACATTTAATTGGTCGAAAAACCACATCGATTCGTGAAAGCATTCAGCAAGCCCTGAATGCTTAGAGAATAGACTCCCCTTAAAGGGGAGTTTTTACTTTTTAATATTGCGCAGAGGTAAATCCAAGTTCATATCTAAATTTGCTTTTGTTTCACGCTCCAAGTTGTACATTGTTGCTCTAAAACTAGATACATCCTTCATCAAAATTGGATCATTTAAATGTAATACAGGTTTGAAAACATGATCAATATCCACATCAAGCTGCTCATGCAAATCTAAATACACAGGACCATCAAAATCAATCGTAATCGGAACCTGATAAGTACGCTTTAAATGAAATGGAACTTCAAGCTGAATAGGCAAATCTAAATTTAACGGAAATTTAGGTAAAAATCGTGCTTTATACACCAAATCTGTTGTTGCACTAATTGGAATCGTTTGATCAATTATTACTTTGGTTTGATAATCCGCACTCACAGAAACAGGGACTTCGACTTTAAACTTGAGATTGGTTTTGTATTTACCCTGCAAATCTAAATCAATATTTTCCTGCACTTTAATTTCTGTATTTAATGCGCCAATCGCTTGTACCTCAAGATAATTCCCAACATCAATTTTGGTCGGCAATGATTCTGACAACTGTACACTTGCATTCTTCGCACTGACATGAACAGATGCTTGAATATTGAGATATAGCCAAAAACCTACGGCGACAATGCTTGCCACGACAATAAATAAGAGCGAACCATATCCCACGATTTTTTTAGCACTCATGCTTCTCGAGCTCACTGGGCTTTCACCGATTCAGCAGATTGATCATCCTTCTGAACTTTAATGGGTGATGCTGCTTCCACTTTTTGATTTTTTTGTAATGTTAAGGTATTGAGTGGGATAACCAACTCACCTTTTTGTATTTTAATTGGCAAAGTATTTTGTACGTTGACTGAAGCCTCTAACGCAGTTTTAATTGGTGCATTCAAATGACCTTCTACTGGTATATCCACATCTAAATCCGTTTTTAATGGGATGCGTAAATTCTCTTTTAAATCCGCTTGAACAGGTGCTTGAAATTTCAAGTGAACCATTTGATCTAAGGGAACATCCATTTCAACAGGTACATCAAGTTTAATTGGAATCATCCCTTTCAATGGCAATGTAATATCTTTGCCTAAAATGCGAACCTTAACTTTAGTATCCACTGCTAAATTTTGATCCACAATCAAATTTTCACGGACTGGAATGACCGTTTTAATTGGTACTTGATTGTCGAAATGAACCATAGGATTCAATGTTTGTTGTACAGGAATAGAAAGATTTTCATGTATAGGAATGGTCGTTTTCACACGACCTGTCACATTTACATCCAAAGCATCATGGATTTGAACTTTCGCTTGCAATGGCTCCTGAAGATCAATATTCACGGCTTGATCTTCTAGTGGAATGTAAATTTTAAAATGTTGAAAAACCCATAAGGCAATTGCTATACCACTCGCGGCAGCCAAAGCAATCAGCACGAAGCCAATGACAAGATATTTGATGCGCAAAAATATAATCCTTTAACATTTATTTTTTTAATCACCTGCTCACAATCCATATTTTATGTGAACAAATACGCAATTTTTTCAATATTAAACCACTTATTTTGAAGAAACCATATTGCTCTAAAGTCTTAATTACGTAAATTTAGGCAAATAAAAAAGAGCCTCGAAAGAGGCTCTTTTTATGCTTTACAAATTATGCATTTGTTTCAGCAGGTACTTTTGGATAGCTTACGCCACCCATTTGTTCAGCGATACGCAGAACTTGGCAGCTATAACCTACTTCGTTGTCGTACCATACATATGCTGTTAAACGGTTACCAGACGTAATTGTTGCTTGCGCATCAAAAACACCTGCAGTGCGTGAACCGATAAAGTCAGATGATACAACTTCAGTAGAATTTGTATAACCAATTTGACCTTGAAGATTAGAGTTGATAGAAATTTGACGAATATATTCGTTCACTTCATCACGATCAACTTCTTTATCTAGAGTCAGGTTAAGGATTGCTAAAGACACGTTAGGTGTTGGAACACGTACAGAGTTACCAGTTAATTTGCCTTTAAGCGCTGGAAGTGCTTTAGCAACTGCTTTAGCAGCACCCGTTTCAGTGATCACCATGTTCAACGTTGCAGCACGGCCACGACGGTCAGCTTTATGATAGTTGTCGATCAAGTTTTGGTCGTTCGTGAACGAGTGAACTGTTTCGACGTGACCATTAATCACTGTATATTTGTCATGAAGTACTTTCAACGTCGGTGTGATCGCGTTAGTAGTACAGCTTGCAGCAGAGATGATTGTGTCTTCATCAAGAATGTCAGCTTGGTTTACACCAAACACAACGTTCTTCATGTCACCTTTACCAGGTGCAGTTAAGATTACACGTGCAGCGCCTGGGCATTTAAGGTGCTGAGCAAGACCTTCAGCATCACGCCATTTACCAGTGTTATCAATCACCAATGCATTTTCGATACCATATGCAGTGTAATCCACTTCTGATGGGTTCGATGCATAAATCACTTTGATGAATTGACCATTCGCAATAATTGCTTCGTTCTCTTCATCTACAGAAATCGTACCGGCAAATGGACCATGAATAGAGTCACGACGAAGTAAAGAAGCGCGTTTCTCTAAATCACCATCAGATGATTTACGAACAACAATCGCTTTAAGGTTTAGACCACGACCAAGACCAGACTGACCAATCATAAGACGTGCAAGGATACGACCAATACGCCCAAAACCATAAAGCACAACATCTTTATGCTCAACAGATGCAGCATTTCCTTGTAGTGATTTAACAGCGTCAGCAACGAATGCATCTACATCGCCACCTTTTGCTTTAAATTCTACAGCAAGTTTGCCTAAATCGATTTCAGCTGTGCCGATATTTTGTACTTTAACCAATGCTTCAAGGATTGGGAAAGTATCTACAGCAGAAAGTTCAACGTCTAAAACACGTGTACGACGGTGAGCTTTAAGAATTTGGATAACCGAGCGGTTAATTAAAGAGCGACCGTATACTGTAGCTACGATGTTTTTTTCACGGTATAACTGACCAACAAGGGCAATCATACGTTCCGCGAGTTCTTCACGGTTTTTCCAGCGACCTTGGTGCTCTGCATGTAGGGCAACGATAGTGTCTTTGCTCACAGATACGTCCTCTAATTAATTGTAAATCTAAGCATAAATTTCAAAACCCCATAATTGTAAAGGAATTAGCTCAGAGTTGAAATGAAAACTCGGTTTATTTTTTACTAAAGCAATATTCTCTTTATAAAAAATATATTTTAGCCATTGAATTACAATATAATTTTCTGGGTAAATGATTTCATTTAGATATCAAATACTGATCATTAAGCCTACAAATCCAATTTCGTCACTGAGTTGCAGTCAGTTCAACTCAATACTGGGGAAGCTGAAATATCCTGACTCAACATCATATTTAAATCTTCTAAATTAAAATCTTCTAAGTTTTCTGGGAGTTTGACCAATACTGGAAGCTTAGTTAAACCATTTTGCCCCGAAGGGAATGCATAATGTCGTTCAAAATCACTTGTAGCTGAAAAACTTTCAAATTCAATAAATACACTATATTTTCGATAGTTTTTAGGCACACTTAAAATATCTAGATAAGCCTGCTTCTTGATTTTCACCATGGCCAATGAAGTTTGTTGAAGTTCTTTTTCTAACTTTTCTCCAGCCACCATTCTTTTTAAAAATGAGCCTTGAACTTCAGCATAATCTCGTTTCAAACGCATCGTATGAGACAGCATTTCTCGGTAATCTTGAATATGTTGGCTTAAATCTTCTTGTAATGCATTTAACGGTTTCTTGGAGCGCTCATGCATGACTCCACGCTCATACATATTCAATGGTACAAATATTTCATCTTTACGCTTTTCAAGTAGTTTTAAATAGGCTAACAACTTGTATTCAAACAATTGGACTGATGAATTAAAAAATAATGAAGGCTGTTGTTTAAAATCTTTATAATTCGCCAGAATATCTGAAAATATGCGATGCACACTTTTAAACAGATGCTCATATTCTTCAATATGTGATAAATGCTGTTCTAAAGCCACCACAAGAGGTTGTAGCAATTCGACAGTCAATGCTTGCTCTATCTTACGTAAATGCTGTTTGGCTACAAAATCACTATTACTTCCAGCCATCCCTAAATTTTGTGTCAAAAGCGGTAATATCTTTTGTTCAGCAACATCTTCAAATTCTTGCACAATTTGAATAACATCTTTATGCACTTGATGCTGAATAGTAACCATCATCTGCACGTGTTCCATAAACTGTTTGATATACCCCTCTTCATTGTAACGGCGCATATCCAAAACCAACCCATTGAGATAAATTTGCTGGTTGTATTCCATTCGATCTTCAAATAAAAAACGACGGATCGAAAATGGATTTTGTTCAAACTGACTGGTTGGTGCGATGACGAATAGAAATTCAGAGGTTTTAACAATATCAAAGTGTCGAATGGACTGTTCTTTCAGCAACCATTGTGCAAAAAAAGGATGCTCCAGGATCGATGAGCTTCTAGGTAGAAGCGGTTTAAACCAATACCCCAGTAATTGTTGCTTAATAAATACTTCTATCATAAAGCTCTTAATCTGAGCTGAAGTTAACTGACGAGTTCCAACTGGTGTTTCAAGATTTAATTCACGAATTAACTTAGCAACATCTTGCAAAAAAACCCGACGCATTAACATTTTTTCGCGTTGTAATTTTAAATTGTCCTCAACAGCAATCTGGTCAATTTGATACAGCGCATTTTCCAAATAGTCCGCCACTTGTACGCAATCCGTCATCTCCTTCAACCATTGGATAGATTGACATAACTTTGCTGCAATGGAGCGCATTCTTTCACTAGAAAAACTGTGCTTTAAAATTCCCAGCGACGTCGTGACTTTATATTCGAACGTGTTATTCACACGATTCCAAAATATATCTTTAGGTTTGAGAATTTGACGATCAATTTCTTCGCGAACATCACTATCAGAATGTTGAAATATACGCTCTAAGAGTCTTTGCCAGTTTAAATCCAGACTAGGCTCCAGCTGTAATAATGCTGCTCTTGTTTGGTACTGAATCATGATTGTTAAATTAGAATTATTATTGATTTAACAAATTTATCACATTTTTATGTTTTAGTTAATTGTGTCACAAATATTTTTAAAGAATAAGTAATTATTCTTATCATTCAGTCAAAAACTCTTATGTATAACTCATCCTTATGTAATGATATGAAACTTAGTGCTCATCTTTTTGGGCTAGACGCGATTGTAGTTTCTTATGTTGATATTGAAGTAACTTTTCAGTTCTTCTTTGACGATAGAGATAAATTGTACCTTCCAAAATAAGGAGCAATACAGCAAACCAAATTGGAATATAAGTCAACCATTCTCCTGCTTCCACGCGTTCACCCATTGCTATTGATGCTCCTGCCAACAAAATTGGCTCTAAATAACTCAATAACCCAAAAATCACAAATGGAAGATATCTGCTCGCCAAGATGTAACTTCCAAGCCCTAAGGCACTTAAGCAACCTAGACCTAGTACGGCTAAAATGAGATATTTAAACTCAATAATCAGGGGCAATGTGTTTGAATAAAAAAATGCTAGAAAAATAGCAACTGGAATCACCAGCAATAAATCCCACCAGAATCCACCTAAATGATCTGTTCCAAATTTTCTTCTTAAAAAAAAGTAGATCGGATAAGCCACAGCAACATACATGGTCTCCCATGCCACAGTACCGATGCGCCAGATTTCATGGCTGACACCAAGAATTGCAAAAAACACTGCTGCAATTTGCCACTTTGAGAGCTTTTCTTTGTAAAGAACGCAACCAAAGAGAACCATCACCAGAGGCAACAAAAAATATCCTAAAGAAACCTCAAGCCCCCGACCATTGATTGGTCCCCACAAAAATAACCAGAGTTGAGTTGTACACAAAAACGAACTGATCAAGAGCCAAATTAAAATAGATGGTTGTTTGTAAATTTTATTATAAATTTCTCTAACATATTTTAGATCACCCGACCACCACATAAACAGCGTTAAAAAAGGTAATGTTGCTAACATTCGCCAAGCAAAGGTCTGCTCACTGTCTAGTGGTCTAAGAAAATACGTATAAAAATATAGCACCCCAAATGTCACTGATGCCATAACTGACAATGCTATACCTTTTAACATATCTGAACCTAATTTTTACCAAACGATATTATAGCTATAATTCATATCAATAGATGTCGATGCATAAAAAAACCACGCTTTAGCGTGGTTCTCATCATTTTCAACATTATTTTGTTGAACCAGGTTGTTGACCCGTTTGCTTTGTACGTATCACATCACTTAAGTCATAACCAACAGATTTAGCATAATCAAGATACTCATTCACGACTGCTTGATCAGGATTATGCGTGCGAGAAAGTACCCACATATACTTACGTTTAGGCTCACCCACGAGTACAGTTTGATAATCCTCATCCAGTTTCAGCACCCAGTAGTCGCCACGACCAACTGGTAACCATCGAATAGCACTCGGCAAAAAACTGACTTTCAATTTTGTATTAAATGGCTGATTTTGTACAAATGCCTCACCCACTGACTGGGTAACTTTACCGTCAGCGGTAAAACAACGGTTATCAACAGTCACATTACCATTTTCATTTAATGTATATGTCGCAGTTACATCACGATCACACTTGTTTTGGAAATAAAGTGGCTTACGTGCTACTTCATACCAAACACCTAAGTATTTATCGAGTTCAACTTTTTCAACAGTATTGAGTGGCTTGTCCTGAGCATAAACCATCGTTGCTGCCCCTAAACCAACCAATAAGGCACCACCCAATACAATCTTGCTAACATTGAAACCAGCAGATGGGAGACTCTTGATCATCTAAATAACCCCTATTTATTGAATTTGTTTGTGAGTATTCATTTACTCTTCTACAATAATGGTTATTTTTCGGCTTAATGTTACGTTATGTGATGATTTTACAGTGTTTTCTGTAAATTAAATCACTGAATTAACTGTGCTTTTAAACGCACGATCTCATCACGGAAACGCGCTGCTTGCTCAAACTGAAGCTCTTTCGAAGCTTTGAGCATTTCTTTCTCTAATTTAGCCAAATGTTTTGCCAATAGTTTTGGATCGGAAACTATATGGCGCTCATCCGCACTTAATGCACGTGCTTGTCCCGATACACTCTCATCAATTGACTCATCATCATACACTTCACCAGTATCAATCTCTTTGATGACTTGGCGGACTGCTGAACGCGGAGTGATGCCATGTTCTAAGTTAAAATTAATTTGTTTGGTACGGCGACGCTCCGTTTCATCAATCGCTTTTTGCATTGAATCCGTAATCCGATCCGCATATAAAATAGCCTTTCCTTCAACATTTCGAGCAGCACGACCAATGGTTTGGATAAGTGAACGTTCTGAGCGTAAAAAGCCTTCTTTATCGGCATCTAATATTGCAACTAAAGATACCTCAGGCATGTCTAAACCTTCACGGAGTAAGTTAATTCCAATCAATGCATCGTAGACACCTGTTCGTAATTCATGAATGATCTTCACACGTTCAACAGTATCGATATCAGAGTGCAGATAAGCCACTTTGATCCCGTACTCTTTTAAATATGACGTCAAATCTTCAGCCATGCGTTTGGTTAACGTTGTGACCAAGACACGTTCATTTTTGTCTTTACGTTGATTAATCTCCGAAAGGACATCGTCCACCTGAGTCAATACTGGACGAATTTCAATGACGGGGTCAATCAACCCTGTTGGACGCACCACCTGCTCAGCAATTTGTTCTGATTTTTCTAATTCATAATTGGCAGGCGTCGCACTGACATAAATTGTAGTAGGAATAATACGTTCCCACTCTTCAAACTTCATTGGTCGATTATCCAATGCACTTGGCAAGCGGAAACCATAATTCACTAGATTTTCTTTACGTGAACGATCGCCTTTATACATCGCACCAATTTGAGGAACCGTAACATGCGATTCATCAATAATAAGTAATGCATCCTCAGGCAGGTAGTCGAAAAGCGTTGGCGGGGCCTCTCCAGCTGGTCGACCTGATAAATGTCTCGAGTAATTCTCAATACCATTGGTATAACCAAGCTGTTGCATCATCTCAAGGTCATATCGAGTACGCTGTTCAATACGTTGAGCTTCAAGCAATTTATCTTCAGCTCTGAAATATGCCAAGCGCTCTTTGAGTTCTTCACGAATCGTTTCGATGGCACGCTGCAAGTTATCTTTAGGCGTCACATAGTGACTTTTTGGATAAATCGTAATTCGTGGGACTTTACGAATCATTTTTCCAGTCAAGGGATCAAACCAGCGGATCGAATCCACTTCATCATCAAATAGCTCAATCCGCACTGCATTTTGTTCTGACTCTGCGGGGAAAATATCAAGAATTTCTCCACGAATTCGATAAGTACCTCGTAAAAATTCGAGTTCATTACGCGTATATTGCATTTCTACCAATCGACGAATCAACTCATCACGGCTGACTCGATCACCTGTCACAATATGTAGGAGCATATTCATATATGCATTAGGATCACCTAAACCATAAATGGCGGATACCGAAGCAACGATAATAGCATCCTTACGCTCAAGCAAAGCACGCGTTGCAGACAACCGCATCTGATCGATGTGATCATTAATAGCAGAATCCTTTTCAATAAAAGTATCAGATGACGGTACGTATGCTTCTGGCTGATAGTAATCGTAATAACTTACAAAATACTCAACAGCATTATGTGGAAAAAATGCTTTAAATTCTCCATAGAGTTGAGCCGCAAGGGTTTTGTTATGTGCCATTACAATAGTAGGACGTTGTAATTGCATAATCACATTCGCCATCGTATAGGTCTTACCAGAGCCTGTTACCCCTAGTAGCAATTGATCCTTAAAACCTTGTTGTACTCCTTTAACAAGTTTCTCAATCGCTTGAGGTTGATCTCCTGCAGGCTCGTAATTAGTTACTAATTCAAATGGACGACTGTCACTCACTCGATAATTCTCGCTATACAGATGATGAAAATATGCAATAACACTGGTAATGCATGGCTTGCTTGCTCAAATCTTTATGATTTACTCATCTGATGATGAGGGTGAAAACCATAAATTCAATCAATTTTACTTGACCCTTACAGCAATCAATTGCACCATGAACTTAAATTGCATGTTGATGTAAAAAACTATGACTTACCAATATCACGATGAAACGATTATCAACAGTTTAAATGAAGATACAGTATTTGTATTTGGTAGTAATTTAGCAGGCACGCATGCAGGTGGTGCTGCAAAAATTGCACTTCAACATTTCGGTGCGATTAAAGGTGCTGGCCGCGGCTGGGCTGGACAGAGCTATGCAATACCCACCATGAATGAGCATTTGCAACAAATGCCTCTATCTCAGATTGAACACTACATCAATGATTTTAAAATCTATACAAAAAACCACCCCAAGATTAAGTATTTTATTACAGCCGTTGGTTGTGGTGTAGCAGGTTACAAAGTTGCTGAAATAGCCCCCATGTTCAAAGGTATATCAAAAAATGTAATTTTCCCGATTTCGTTTAAACCTTTCGTTGAACGCACCTTTCCTAAATTAAACCAACCTTTATTACATGCCATTTTTTCTTCTGAACTGCTGTTCGCGGATTCTTTAGAAACGGCATTTGAGCAACTTAATTTAAATGAATCTGAAAAGAAACTAGCCAATATTTTGATCGAAACGCCGATGTTCCCCGTGGACAGTAATGGACGTGAACGCATATTTGAAATCGAAGATATCCTCTATCATCTAAAAGATCAAACCTTCCAATATGAACCGAAGTCCGATCGTGCATTCATGATGGGTGGTGTGGTATTGGCTTTACTTGAACTCTACCAAATGAATGAACAAGATTTTGTTGATGTTTGGCAAGGGCTTAAGTCAATTTCTGCGCCAAAACCTGAGCATCGAGCAAAAAAATCAGTTTAATAAGATGTTGATTTTATAAGATTCATTCACTTATATTGTATAAATGAATGAATTTTAAACACCAAGGCTCGCATCTATGGATCATTTAGATCTGACCATCTTTGATTTATCTCCAATTGCGATGTGGCTACAAGACTTCAGCGGTGTTAAACAAATTTTTGAACAATGGACTGCTGAAGGTATTGAAGATATTGAAGCATATTTGATGGAGGATCACAGTCGTCTCCACCTTTGCTTGAGTACGATTCATAGCTTACGTGTTAACCAAAGTACGCTTAAACTGTATGAAGCAAAAAACTTAGAAGAAATTTTAGAAAGTTTTCAGAAGTTCCTTCATCCTGAAGTCAGCACTTTCCAAATCCAATTTTTTGTATCACTTTGGAAGAATACTGAACATCATATTCCAGTGATCAATTATACGACCAATGGAAAGCGTTTAGACGTTCAATTACGCGGTATGAAATTAAAAGGTTATGAGCATAATTGGAAATGCCTACTCATGACCACCGAAGATATTTCCCAATATCAAAAAGCACGTCATTTTGCCGAATCTTTATTTACTTATAATCCAACAGCACTATGGATCATGGATTTTAGCCAAATTAAAAAAAGATTTGAGCTGCTCCGTTTGCAAAACATTGAGAATTTAGACCAACACATTCATCAACATCCAGAATTTGTTGTGGAATGCTTTGAGCAAATAAATTTCATTGATGTCAATGAAGCGGCGCTCAAACTTTTTGCTGTGAAAGATAAATCTCAATTTTTACATCATTCTCATGATTTATTTGATATTAAACGTTTGGAAAATTTTAAAAGCCAGTTACTACAATTGTGGAATCATGAAGAATATCAACAGCGAGAAAGTAGTTTCTACAACGCGAATGGAGAACAAATCTTCGTTTTAGAACAGTTAAATATTTTTCCACATAATTTAGATGATTGGGCGGTGATACAAGTCGCCCTTACAGATATCACTGAGCGAAAAAAATTAGAAAATCACTTACATTATTTGGGTCAACATGACATTTTAACTGATTTACATAACAGAACTTATTTTAATGAAGAAATTGAACGGATTGAGCAACTTGATCTCTATCCGGTGTCTTGTATTTACATTGACATGAACGGTTTAAAAATCATCAATGATCAGTTCGGACATGATGTCGGTGATCAGTATCTAAAAAACTTTGCCGAAATTCTTCAATTTGTCACTCACAAAAAAGATTTTTCAATTTCTAGAATAGGTGGCGATGAATTTGTATTATTGATGCCTCATGCCGATGTTGAGCAAGTTAAAATCCTTGTTCATGATCTTGAAACTCAAATACATCAACATAATCTAGATCACCCTCATCTTTCTATCAGCGTTTCACTCGGACATGCCACAAGACTTAAAGGCGAAACCTTGGAAGATATGTTACGCCGTGCAGATAAATGCATGTACATTAACAAGCATCATTTTTATCAAAATAAAAATCTAACGAATTGAGCATAGGATTTAGCTCAACGTTAGCTTAGCTTAAAAAAGTGTCTTAAATCACGTAAATAATAAAAAATTTGAATTTTATATCAAAATAATTTAGTGCTATATTATCCACAATTTATTGTTTTAAAAGAAAAGTTCAAGGATAGTTATGGAGATACTTGATTCATCAATTTTTGATTTATCTCCTATCCCAATGTGGTTGGAAGATTTTAGTGCCATTCAAACCATCTTTAACCAATGGCGTAGTGATGGGGTTACTGATTTAGCTTTACATCTTCAGCAAAATCCAGATCTTGTGACTTTATGCGCACATCAAATTAAGATTGTTAAAGTAAATCAAAAAACACTCGATCTTTTTGAAGCACAAAGCCTTAAACATCTCACCCAAAATTTAAGCACCATTTTCCAACATCAAATGTTTGATGCACATGTAGCGGAATTAGTTGCACTTTGGAAGGGTGAATTAGAGTTTACAAGTACAACCACTAATTTCACCTTGAGTGGTCAACCCTTAGACATAAAACTGCGAGCTGTCGTTTTACCTGGTTCAGAACAAAGTTTAGACCGTATTTTGCTTACTACAGAAGATATTAGTGGTTATATGCAAGCTCGGCGTTTAGAAGAGAAAAATCGTCGATTAGCTGAAGCAAGATTTAGTTATTCACCCACATCATTATGGGTTGAAGACTTTAGTCGCATTAAATTAAGACTCGATCATCTTAAATCAATTGGTATTGATGATTTCAGAACTTTTTTAGATGTGCATCAAGATTTCGTACAACAATGCATTGAAGACATTGTATTACTAGACGTCAACCAAGCAACATTGGATTTATTCAAGGCATCGACGAAATCTGATTTATTTCAAAATCTAAAAAAGGTTTTCTCAAAAGAAATGCATCAAACTTTTAAGGAACAATTGATCGAACTATGGAATGGGAAAATTCATCATAGTCGTGAAGCGATTAACTATGCTTTGGATGGTTCAATTCGCTATGTTCTACTTCAATTCACTGTGTTTCCAGGTTATGAAGAAGATTGGGGGCTTGTACAACTTGCCCTAACGGACATTACAGCGCGAAAAAAAGCTGAGAGCTATTTAGAATATTTAGGTAAACACGACGTTTTAACAAAACTCAAAAATCGCTCGTTCTACACTGAAGAAATCCATCGATTGGAACGCGCACTTATTCGCCCAGTTTCTGCAATTTTTCTAGATATGAATGGCCTTAAACCGATTAATGATCAATTTGGTCATGATGCAGGTGATGAGATTTTACGCAGAATGGGTAACATCTTAAGTAGAACGATTCACAATACTAGTTATACAGCCTCTCGAATTGGAGGTGATGAATTTGTTATCCTGATGCAAGGTGCAAATGAAACTACCGTTCAGTCGACGATTTTGACCATTCAAGAATTATTGAATATCGATAATCAATATTATTCTAACCATATCATCAGTGCATCAATGGGATTTGCTACAAGCCTTGAGAATGAAACAATTGAGGATATGTTAAAGCGTGCAGATCAATCCATGTATGATCATAAGAGACAATACTACAAATATTTATCCAATAAAAATCAATAGTTTATAATATTTATATTTTTAGATCATACATTTTATTTGCTCTTGAAACACTAGTCATTGCACTGGTGTTTTTTTTGAAAAAAATCAATCTTATTCAGTTCTCATATAACCTTTACTATATTTTTCATTAAATTATGACAAAAAATTTATGATCTTGTCTAACAAAAGCAATTGATTTTAAACTAATAAAATGTGATTTTAATCACACTTTAATCACTAACAATGATTAAAAACACTTTATTTTTATAAGAGACTATAACAATGGCTTTGTTCAATTATAAATCATTCGATTACTTACCTAACTTTAAATTAAGTTCAGTTCTCTCAATTCCAGCTCAACTCGTTGGTAATGGTCTAATCGCTGCTACCAATGCTGTGAATACTGTTCTTGATGTAGTTTCTCCTATTGGTTTAGCAGGTAATGCTTTACTTGGCAAACCTTTCGAAGCAGTGCACGAACTTGGTGATAAAATTATTGATGCAGCTTCAGATGCAGTGAATTCAGTGGGTAAAGCACTTGGTGCAACCATCGAACCGAATGACACTCATCATAAAAATGAGTGGGAAGACAAAGAACTCAGCTTAGATAATATTTTAAGCCTTCCTGAGGATTTAATTGGAAACACCATTATTGGTGCAACCAATATTGCCAATGATATTCTTGATGCTGCTGCACCGATTGCTATTGCAGGAAATGCGCTTATCCCTGGTTTTGATGTTGTTCATAAAGCAGGTGATACGATTATTGATGCTGTCTCTGATGTGGCTCATGACATTGGCTCAGCGATTGGCGGGACAATTGAACCTAAAGATACGCATTATGATAATGAATGGTCTCAAGAGCTTCCATCAGCCACTGAAAATCTAAAATCAATTGTGAATACAGTTGCAAATCAAGTTGAAAATACACTTGAACCTATTTTCGATTATGTTCCTGATTTCAAATTTAGCTCAGTACTTTCTATTCCAGCTCAGTTACTAGGTAATGGTTTAGTCACGACAGCAAATTTAGTCAATACAGTTTTAGATGTGGCTTCACCTATTGGCCTAGCAGGTAATGCTCTACTTGGTAAACCATTTGAAGTTGTTCATGAGTTAGGTGACCGCATTATCGATGCAGCATCGAATTTACTCAGTGGTGCTGGTGAAGCCCTCGGCTCAAATGTGGAAGCAAAAGATACACACCACAAAAATGAATGGAAAGATGGCGAACTTAGCCTTGATTCAATTTTAAAAATTCCAAGTGAGCTGGTTGGAAATTTGATTATCGGCAAAGATGGCATCGTGAATGATTTATTAGATAGCGTTGCGCCATTGGTTAAAGTTGGTGATAAATTCATTCCTGGTTTTGAAGAAATTCATAAAGCCGGCGATGCGATTATCGATCAAATTTCAGACATTATCGTAAATATTGGTAAGGATATTGGTGCCACTCTTCCACCTTCAGACTCACATTTTGATCGAGAATGGGGTCAACCAAAACAACCAGATCAATCTAATCCATCAGATGACGGTCGTCCTAAATTCTACAAAATTGACAATCAATTTAGTTACCGCGTAAGTGAATCTGCATTTAAACAAGTTCAAGAACTATATAACAAGTTTATGTCAACTGGTTCTTTACAAGGTAAAAACTTCTGGCGCCCTATTTATACCGTGATCAAAGAAGATTTAGCATCAAACGATGCAGTGGATCAAGGTACTAAAAACTGGTTAAAAGTTGCTGAAGCTGTTGCAACAGCTGATCCTCAGAACTTCCTTTATCAATATGTTCGTTTAGGAACAGGTAAATCACTTGCAGATAAAGGCATCTATATTACGGATGAACAATTCTGGCAAGCATCAAATGTATTGATCAAAACTTTAGCTGACAATTTCTTGAATGGCGTTAAAAATGCTGATGGCGAGACTATTGTTCCAGCAGGATATTTACCAAGCTCTGATGGTAAGTTTGGATTGGTACTTATGGATGCATCGCAAGCTCTTGAAAACTTGGGTGGCGAGCTAGGTGATTGGACAGGCATCACACCATTAAGTATTCTTGATCACTATTTAGGTGTTGATACTTCACAATTGAATGGTGGTGATAGCCGTCCGTTTACTTGGTATTTAGAGCTATTAGGTGATGTGGTTAAAGCGAACTTAAAAGCTGGTGCGAGTATCTTTGATGTTGTGAATCAAATCGTGACTGAGGGCTTAAACTTCGTTGGACAATTCATCAAAGGTGAAGTACTTGACGATGGCTTCTCTTCACGTGATCAACTTGTGAATACATTGACTCAACTTGCTTATGCATATGCAGGTGATTTGGCTGGCTCTGTAGCAGTAGCGACAAACTTATTTAACCCTAATACCAACATTATCAGCACTTACTCTGTTTTCGGACGTACCTTAAACGGTAAAGATGGTAATGACATCATTAAAGGCGGTGTCGGCAACGATACGCTTGTAGGTGGTAAAGGTGATGATCTGCTCTTTGGTGGTTGGGGCAATGACATTCTAAAAGGTGGTGAAGGCATCAATGTCCTCGTAGGTGGTCGTGGTGACGATACCTATTATGTTCAATCAAAATATGACTTCGTACTTGAACACAACTATGAAGGTACAGACACTGTCATTAGTTCTGCAGATCAGTATCAATTAACCGAAAATGTTGAAAACCTTACGCTGATCAATCCAATCAAAGAACTTTTGATTGCTGGATCAGAAATTCAACAAAGTGGTACGGGTAACCAATCTGACAACATTATCACAGGTAGCAAATTCGTAAATAACGAATTAAAAGGCCTCGCTGGAGATGACACCTTAATCGCAAACGGGGGTCTAATTAACATCTTAAATGGTGGTATTGGTAACGACAAATTGTATGGCGATCTTGGTAACGAGACATACTATTTTGATCAAGGCTTTGGAGTAGATACAATCTATGAAAAAGGTGGTCAAGATACCATTCAATTTGGTGCTGGTATCTCAATTGATGATTTACTCGTTCAAGACTCTGGGAATGATCGTATCATCAAACTTAAAGATTCTGCTGATCAAATCACTATTAAAGATTGGGCAAAAGGTGAAGCACATCAAGTTGAATCAATCGTATTTAAAGACGGTTCTACATTCAACTTACTGACTCTAGATCAAAACTTAAGTTACGTGTAATTCTTAACCGCAAAAAAATAGGTGCTTAAAGCACCTATTTTTTTATCTTTTACCCATTGAGCGACGTGTACCACGTGGCGGCATCCATGTGCGATCAGCATAGCGCTGAGGCTTTGGACGTAAATCTTCGATTTCTTCATCAGCTTGCTTTGCGTCATTCACTTGCTTGATAGGAAATGGAAGATTCACTACAGGCTTCTTTTTGGGAGAATTTTCCGAACTCATTTGAGACTACTCATTTCAATCTAACGCTATTGTACGGAAATTTGTTTTTTTATGCGACCCACGTTGTTTAATGTGGATATGTATCATTTCATTAAAATTCGGTGAATTTCGTGATTTTTTGCTAATTTGCCTAGATATTGGACGACTAAAACATTCAATTTAAGCTAAGATAGTGTGCTTTTTATTTTTTAATCCCTATAAGAAGGAATACTGCCGTGGACGTACGTCTCTCTGATCGTGTCAATGCCATCAAACCGTCCCCAACGCTTGCTGTGACCAATAAAGCTGCAGAACTTAAAGCTGCTGGTAAAAACGTTATTGGTTTAGGTGCAGGTGAACCGGATTTCGATACACCACAACACATCAAAGATGCAGCAATTGCAGCGATTAACAACGGTTTCACTAAATACACCGCAGTTGACGGTACGCCAGGTCTTAAAAAAGCAATTATCGCTAAATTAAAACGTGATAATAACCTTGATTATGCTGCTAACCAGATTCTCGTTTCTTGTGGCGGTAAGCAATCATTCTTTAACCTTGCGCTTGCATTGTTAAATAAAGGCGATGAAGTAATCATCCCTGCTCCATTCTGGGTAAGCTATCCAGATATGGTGATCATCGCAGAAGGTGTGCCAGTTATTGTTAAATGTGGTGAAGAACAACGTTTCAAAATCACACCAGCTCAATTAGAAGCTGCAATTACTGATAAAACTCGCCTAGTTGTTTTAAACAGCCCTTCTAACCCAACAGGTATGATTTATACCAAAGAAGAATTAGAAGCATTAGCTGAAGTTCTTCGTAAATATCCTGAAGTATATGTTGCTTCTGATGATATGTACGAACCAATTCGTTGGGACGACGAGTTTTATAACATTGCTACAGTTGCACCAGATCTTTACGATCGCGTAATCGTTCTCAACGGTGTATCTAAAGCATATGCAATGACAGGTTGGCGTATCGGCTATGCAGCAGGTCCTGCTAAATTAATCGGCGCAATGAAGAAAATTCAATCACAATCTACTTCTAACCCAACTTCAATTTCGCAAGTTGCGGCAGAAGCTGCATTGAATGGTCCTCAAGATGTACTTAAACCAATGATTGAAGCTTTCAAACGCCGTCATGATTTAGTTGTTAATGGCTTGAATGATATCAAAGGCATTACATGCTTACCTGCTGACGGTGCATTCTATGCTTATGCAAACATTCGTCCATTGATCCGTGCAAAAGGTTTAAAATCTTGCACAGAATTCTCTGCATGGTTATTGGAAGAAACTGGTGTTGCGGTTGTTCCTGGTGATGCATTCGGTTTAGGCGGTTATATGCGTATTTCATATGCAACAGCAGATGAAGTATTGGTTGATGCGCTTGCACGTATCAAAAAAGCAGCTGACTCAATCGAAGGCGTAGATGCAGCAATTGCTTCTATCGCAGCTGAAAAATAATCTGATAAATTAATCAGATCAAAAACCCGCGATTTTCGCGGGTTTTTTTGATTAAATCTAAACCCCTTCATGCACCTACATAACCCAATACGCAAGATAAAACCTTTTGTTTAGTACGCTCGCTCACTGAAGCGAAAAAAGTGTGCTTTTAGGATTGGATAAAAGTCAGAAATTTTTTAAAAAGCAACTCAAACATGATCCAACAGTTGTCTAAGTAGCCCGCTGATAAATTAAGGTTTATACACTATTCATAGTATCGATAGCCCAATCTGAAACATCATATTTATCACTGAAAAATCCCATTTATAGATATGCTTTGCACCATCATATAGAAGTTGGAACTGATCTAAGTAACCATAATATGGGATTTAATTAATGAAAAATAAGTTCTAGAAACACCAATTCACCCTACTAAAGAAGATAAAATGACACAGGCTAACTTGGACTATATTTTAAAAAAAATCAATTCATTCAACAATTTCAGATTTAACTTGTGAAACTTTGCCTAAACTGTAAGCTGTTTATTAAACAAATGCTTTGAAGGACGAGAACAACTTAGGCATTCAACATAATATTTAAGTGGTGACTTTAATAAAATCTCGCTCACCGCATTCGACTCATTTAACCAAGCAAGCGATTTATTCGTGCCAAGAATAGCATTCCCTTTTATGGAGTAGATATAGACTTTATTTAAGTTAGCTTTTAAGTCATTTGCTGCCAAATATTGTTCAAGCGTGCATGATTGATCGTGATCAACAGACCATTTTTCAGAAAACCACAGCTGTAATAGCTCACCCAAAACCAGATGATGTTTTTTAAAAGGAAATACATCAATTACCGCGCCCTCTACTTCAATAAAATAAGCACTAGGCGAATTCAAGATAGACAGGTAATTTTGTTTATAGAATTCAAGATTGGAAAAGATCTGAGAAATGGTAAGCGTATTCATTCGCTTTCTCCTATTTTAGCCATTTAGTGCTGGCAAGTTGGTATAAATCCACACTGCTTAAAACTCTGTTTCAAGCGCTCTGTTGTTAAATAAATCTAACAAGCTCATTCTAAATTGGCAAGTAAATTTAAAAAAAACATTTTATTTGAGCAAATAAACAACATGCGGCTCAAAAGTGACAATTGTATGGCAATTTACACTTGACCCAATCTTAAATCCCCTTATAATCGCATTCAGATTCTCCAATAGCTCAGTCGGTAGAGCGACGGACTGTTAATCCGCAGGTCCCTGGTTCGAGCCCAGGTTGGAGAGCCAAATACTAAAAAGCCCAAGCATTTAAGACTTGGGCTTTTTTTATGAAAAAAAA
The DNA here is from genome assembly GCF_056779895.1 of Acinetobacter sp. ANC_7553. Lineage (NCBI taxonomy): Bacteria > Pseudomonadati > Pseudomonadota > Gammaproteobacteria > Moraxellales > Moraxellaceae > Acinetobacter > Acinetobacter sp. ANC_7553. The sequence goes on from NZ_JBWYIV010000005.1 coordinate 36,114, forward strand.
ATCCCCCACTTGGGAGGATTTTCTCAACCATATTTTAAGCTGCTTTTGCTGGAACTCCACTGTGAAAACGGAAGGTTTCATCAGGTGTTAAGATGAGTTGCTTTTCAACTTCACGAATGTGCTCTATACGACTTTGAATATCCTCCTCAGGATCTTTCAATTTCGCAGTTTTAGCCACATCCAGAGCTAGAGCCAAATAATCCTCGTAATGGCGTGATTCAGATTTTAGTAAGTAGCGATAATAGCGCCCTAATTCCTCATCGACTCTGGGCGCTAATGCATAAAAACGTTCACATGAGCGTGCTTCCACAAACGCACCAATAATTAAAACATCAATTAGCGCTTCTGGTTCATACGTCCGAATTTCTTTGCGTAAGCCACCCGCATAACGCCCAGCACTTAAACCGACCCATTGCTGCCCGCGCTTATTCATAAACTCTAAAACCTGCTCATAATGCAGCATTTCCTCACGCACTAATTGAGCGAGCTTAACTTGTAAATCTACAAAAAAGCTGTATCTAAACATGAGATTCATGGCTGTACTGGCTGCTTTCTTTTCACAGTTCGCATGATCTTGCATCAAAATATCAAGATTATTTACAGCCTCATCTAACCAAGCTTGTGGAGTTTCGCAACCAAGGAAGCCTATGACAGGCTTCATTAATTCATCATAATCAATATTTGACATAGTACTCATCAATCTTATCGTGCAGCTTTGATTGCTGCTTTCATATCTTGAACTGCTTGCGTAAGTCCTTTAAAAACAGCATCGGCAATCAGAGAATGTCCAATATTCAATTCATGTATTTGAGGAATTGCTGCAATAGGAGCAACATTGTCAAGATTAAGTCCATGCCCAGCATTTACAACCAAACCTTTAGCAGCAGCGTACTCTGTTCCACGGATAATACGTTGTAACTCTACCTGCTGTGCTTCTTCTGTTTCAGCATCTGCATAAGCACCTGTATGAATCTCAATAGTTGGCGCACCACAGGCAATTGCAGCATCAATTTGTTCAATATCAGCATCGATAAATAACGATACATCACATCCAATCGCTGCTAATTCCTGTGTAGCAGACTTAACAGCCTCAAAATTACCAACAACATCTAAGCCACCTTCGGTCGTGACTTCTTGACGCTTTTCAGGCACAAAACACACGTGATGCGGCTTTATTTCTTTAGCAAATGCCACCATCTCATCTGTCACTGCCATTTCAAGGTTCATGCGTGTTTTAAGTACAGGGCGCATGCGACGGACATCATCATCATGAATATGACGACGATCCTCACGTAAATGTAATGTAATGCCTTCGGCCCCTGCCTCTTCACAAATTAGTGCTGCCTGTACTGGATCCGGGTAGCGTGTGCCTCGAGCCTGTCTTAGAGTTGCAACATGATCAATGTTCACACCAAGCAATGCAGCCATAACATTTTCCTAATTTGATTTTGATTGAGCGTTTTGAATCCACAATTGACGACTTTTTAGTGGGCGATCACCCAATAATGAAGTAATCATTTGACGATATAATTTATTCAGTAATTGTAACTGTTCAGCGTTGAAATCTGTACCATTTTCATAATTTATCATGCTGCGAATTTGCTCACCTGTCAGTGTAGCAGCGCTTAAATAATGAACTGGTACGAATCCTTCATTTAATTGAAATTGATATTTTTGTGAAGTTAAAATTTCATTTTGGTGTGCATCTATCGAGTAATCAATCGCATAACCAAGCTCTTCTAGAAGTACGTATTCAAATTGACGAAGAATTTGCTTCAAGAATTCGTTAGGATTTGAATGTTGAGCTAATTTTTGTAAACTTTCTAATGTCTTGTGGTACTGTGCAAAAGTATCTGGCATTGCCTCTTCTAATGGGCATAATCTCAATAAGATTTCATTTAAATAAAATCCTGAAAAGAATGCATCACCATGAAAAAAAATGGGATGATTAACAATTTCTAATTTTGTGAAATTTTTTAATTCAGACTTTCCTGTCGCTTGAAGTGCGATAGGCTGATATTGCGGTGGTGGAGGTTGTCTTAGTATGCCATCAACTCGTCCATACTCTTCAGTGAATAAATGGACAATATGACTCCGCTCTCGATACTTTCGATGATGGATTAAGTATCCATGCAAAAATTCATTTCGCATCGACTAATCTTATTATTTATCTTTCTTTAGTTCTTTTTCATCATCGTCATCACCATCGGGAATAACAGCCCCAACTACTGCTGCAGTACCTTTGACGACTCCTTTGGTGGTTTTATACGCAACTTTTACAGGAACTGTGACAACTTTATGAATGCAACCTTGTAAAACCAAAGCACATACAATTATCGCAACCATCTTCATCATCATCAGCTCCTATAACCGTTTAATCCTTAGATATCACTATATCCTAGGCTTTTTAATGCACGCTCATCATCAGACCAACCGCCTTTGACTTTAACCCAAAGGGTGAGCATGATCTTTTCTTCGAACATTTTTTCCATATCAGCACGTGCATCCATACCAATTTTTTTCAACTTTGATCCTTTTTCACCGATGACAATGGCTTTTTGCCCAGGGCGATCAACAAAAATCGTAGCATCAATATAGGTACAAGCAGACTTCATACGACCAGTTTTCTCATTTAAAGTCGCTTCTTCTGTTTTAAACGATTCAATTTGAACCGTTAAATCATATGGAAGCTCTTCACCCAGTTGACGCATGATTTTTTCACGAATAATTTCAGAAGCTAAGAAGCGTTCAGAACGATCTGTGAGTTGATCTAGTGCATACAATGGTGGTTGAAACGGTAAGTATTTTTCGATCGTATCTCTAAGATGATCAAGGTTAGCGCCACGCAATGCCGATACCGGAACGATCTCAGCAAAATTCATTAATTTAGTACGTTCTTGAATTAGAGGTAATGCCTGATTTTTATTCTCAAATGTGTCCAATTTATTAATGACCAAGATGACAGGCATTTCGGCATTTTTGAGCTTCTCAAGGACTAATTCATCATTTTGAGTCCATTTGTCAGTGTCTACAACAAACAGTACAAGATTTACATCACGCAAGGCTGAATGAGCTGCACGATTCATCATTTTATTGATAGCACGGACTTCTTTCTTATGCATTCCAGGGGTGTCAACAAATACTGCCTGAGATTTCTCACGCGTATCAATACCCACAATCTTGTGTCGAGTTGTTTGAGGCTTACGAGACGTAATCGAAAGCTTCTGACCCAAAATATGGTTCATTAATGTAGATTTACCTACATTCGGACGACCTACAATTGCTACAAAGCCACTTTTGTAGTCTGAGGGAATTGTAGTACCTTGAGAACTAAAAAATTGATTGATTAAATCATTGCCGCTGTCTTGCGACTCGTGATCAGCATCGATGTGATCGGAATGAGTAGTCATGAAGACTTTTGCTCCAAAAATTTTAAAATTTCCGCCGCTACTGCTTGCTCAGCAAAACGACGACTTGAACCCTCACCCATACATTTTGGCAAGCCTTCAACCATACATTCCACTTTAAAATGTTGGTTTGGTGCATCACCCTGAATATCAACAACCTCATACACTGGGAGAGGTTTTTTACGAGCTTGAAGATACTCTTGTAAACGGGACTTAGGATCTTTCAATTGATCTGTTGGTTCAATATGATCTAAATAAGGTTCATACCATTTCAACACAATTGATTCTAACAACTTTAAATCTTGGCTATCAGTATAGATTGCACCAATAATCGCTTCGACTGTGTCAGCGAGTATCGACTCTCTATGATGACCACCAGATTTTAATTCACCAGTACTGAGTATTAAACTCTGACTAAGTTTCAAATCTGTTGCAATTTTGCCTAACGCTTCTTGTCGAACCAAAGTAGCTCGCATACGCGTCAGACGACCTTCGTTTTCATGTGGATAAGCATGATAAAGGTAATTGGCAATAATCATACCTAACAATGAATCGCCTAGAAACTCTAGGCGTTCATAGTTATGTTTATGGCTAACCGATCGGTGTGTCAACGCAAGTTGAAGTAATTCAATTTTCTTAAACTGATAACCGATGCGACTCAGTAAGCGAGAATCACTTACTTTGAACTGACCTTTGATCAAAACTTTTCTCGAATGTGAGGACTAAATCAATATTAAATAAGAATGGCTTTCTTACTTCATATTTCTTTGTCACTTGTAAACCTTGTTTAGATTTGACAGTCGCAATATCTTTGAACTCAATGTCACGGATATTGTTCATGCTAAACTTCTGCCCCATTGTTGAAGTAAACTGTTGTGGTGTTGTCGCCTTTGAGCTGATTGCAACTTGTTCTTCAATCAATTGATTGATTAGTCGGTCATCCCAATAAGGCTGCCACAATGCTACGAGCACTTTAAGTCCAAATGCCGCAACAATTACCCCTAATAAAATCGCTGTATACGATGCACCACGTTGAGTGTTACGCATTTTTTATTATCCATATATTTGAAGATTACTGAATTTGACCATTACGACTGAATGATGGCAATTTCAAACCAGCTTCTTTATGCATCCATACATAAATTGCTTGTCCTGTTAAATTTGCCTCAGGTACGAATCCCCAGATTCGACTATCAGCACTCTGATCACGGTTGTCACCCATGGCAAAGTAATATCCTTTCGGAACAGTTACTTCCCAGCTTTGACCATTTGTTCTCACAAAGCGATCATTCGCAGTGGCAACATAAGGAAGATCTTGTTTGGTTTGTGCATAATTGAAATGCGCAATAATCGGGTTTTGACCTTCCAAATTACGAACCAAATACTTATGATCACCTAAAGTTTCATAATGATAAATTGAATTTGGCGTGTCTGAAACATCTTTTTCACGATTAAATTCAGCCGATTCCGTTACAACTTTTTCACCATTGATGGTTAATTGATTATTCTCAAAAACGATATGATCACCAGGTAAACCAATAATACGCTTAATATAGCTAATTGATGGGTTTGGTGGATATCTAAATACCGCCACATCACCACGTTCAGGCTCATTGACATTCAACACTTTGGTGTTGCTAATCGGTAAACGAACACCATATTGATATTTGTTTACCAAGATATAATCACCCGTTTCCAATGCCGGAACCATGGATTCAGATGGGATATTATAAGGTTCAAAGAAGAATGATCGCAGCACTAACACAACTGCAAGTACAGGCCAAAAATCATATGCCCATGTGATAATGAAATTTTCATTCCCTTTTCCTTTGGTTGCTCTTTGTTTGAGTACCAATTTATCCAGCAACCATAATCCAAAAAAGATCAGGGTTGCAGGTACGAGAATGAGATTAAAATCAAAATCCATGGGATATTCCTTGTTGTTATCGCTCTACTTTTAACACTGCTAAGAAAGCTTCTTGTGGGATTTCTACACTACCCACCTGCTTCATACGTTTCTTACCTTCTTTCTGTTTCGCAAGAAGTTTCTTCTTACGTGAAACGTCACCACCATAACATTTCGCCAATACGTTCTTACGCATTGCTTTTACTGTTGAACGCGCGATAATTTGAGCACCAATTGCAGCTTGAATCGCCACATCAAACATTTGACGTGGAATCAAATCTTTCATTTTTTCAACAAGTGCAATACCACGATGACGCGCATCTTGACGATGACAAATCATTGCCAATGCATCGACTTTTTCACCATTGATCAAGACATCTACTTTTACAAGAGAAGAAGACTCAAAACGGACGAAGTTATAATCTAACGATGCAAAACCACGTGAACATGATTTTAATTTATCGAAGAAATCCATCACGACTTCAGCCATTGGTATTTCAAATGTAATGGCTACTTGGTTTGCCATAAACTTCATGTCTTTTTGAACACCACGGCGTTCAACGCATAACGTCATTACATTACCAAGATATTCTTGTGGCACAAGGATATTACATTCTGCGATCGGCTCACGAAGGTCTTCTACCGTCGAACCATCTGGCATTTTTGATGGACTGTCGATATAAACTGTCTCGCCACTCTTCATGACAGCTTCGTAAATCACAGTCGGTGCTGATGAAATCAGGTCTAGATCATACTCACGCTCTAAGCGCTCTTGTACAATCTCCATGTGCAGCATACCCAAGAAACCGCAACGGAAACCAAATCCTAATGCATCAGAACTTTCAGGTTCAAAGAATAATGCTGAATCGTTAATTTGCAGTTTTTGTAATGCTTCACGGAAAGGTTCAAATTCACTTGCATCAATCGGGAATAAACCTGCATATACCTGCGGTTTAACTTTTTTGAATCCAGGTAGAGTTTCTACTTCTGGCGTAGTTGCAAGTGTGATCGTATCACCGACTGGCGCACCAAAAATATCTTTGATACCAGCAATCACAAAGCCGACTTCACCTGCTTCTAAAATATCAGTTTCTGTATGTTTAGGATTGAAAATACCGACAGAGGTAATAATGTGCGTTTGACCCGTTGATTTCATCAACATTTTATCGCCTTTACGCACGCGACCTTGCTTGATACGGACTAAGGATACAACACCTAAATAGTTGTCAAACCATGAGTCAATAATTAAAGCTTGAAGCGGCGCTTCACGGTCACCCGTCGGAGCAGGAATGGTATTCACAAGTGTTTCTAAAACACCTTCGATTCCTAATCCAGTTTTAGCTGAACACGTAGGTGCTTCAGTTGCTTCAATTCCGATAATGTCTTCAATTTCTTGAATGACACGCTCAGGTTCTGCTTGAGGCAAATCGATTTTATTGAGTACAGGTAGAACCTCAAGCCCTTGCTCAATTGCTGTATAGCAGTTTGCAACTGATTGAGCTTCAACACCTTGAGCTGCATCGACAACTAAAAGCGCACCTTCACAAGCAGCAAGCGAACGTGATACTTCATATGAGAAATCCACGTGCCCTGGTGTATCAATAAAGTTGAGTTGATACTCTTCACCATTTGGATGCGTATAATAAAGCGTCACAGACGTCGCTTTAATGGTAATCCCGCGCTCACGCTCAAGCTCCATTGAGTCTAGAACTTGCGCTTGCATTTCGCGATCTTGCAAACCACCACAGGTCTGAATAAAACGGTCAGCTAATGTCGACTTCCCGTGATCGATGTGAGCAATAATCGAAAAGTTACGTATATTTTTGATATTTACGGATTTTTTAGCTTGCGCCATGGGTTACCTTGAACAATAAATTGCGCTATGCATGAAATAAAAACTACATAGCAAAAGCTGTTTAACAAATTGCGGACGATTATAGCAGATGGATTTTTCAAAGTATTCATAATAATGAACACCATGTGGTGAAATATTTAATTCGACCGACTCAAGCAATTCTTTAGTTAGCGGATAAAGAATAATCTTGAGTGAAATCCAAAGGATTTAATACCTCAGAAATAGGCTGATAAGCTTGAGTAAATGTTGGAGATAATCGTTTGGGTCTGCCTGTTGCAATCTCTACACAGGCCCATTTGGTATTTCCCACAAATAATAATGATTGGTCTGAAGGTCTAAAAAAAGCGTACTGACGAAATGAATACATCGCATTCAAATCATTAAGCCAAGTTCTTAAAATAATTTCATCATTTTCAAAACACGCCTTTCTGTAATTCATGTGATGCTCAACTGCAACCATGGCATGTTTGAGTTCTAGATATTGCTCAACCCCTAAACCCAGTTGTTCAATATGTGCTGTTGCAACATCTTGCATCCATTTTACATACACCACATTATTCACATGACCTAAAATATCAATGTCTTGTGCTATTGCTTTTATTTTAAGGTCAAAGATTGTACTCACTATATTCCCTTGTATTGCGTATTCATCATCAACATTCGAAAAGAGTTTAATATAATTTTAGAGTTAAATAAAAAAGACCTTGCTATCGCAAGGCCCTTTATTCAATTCATGTTTACTTGATTCTTAATCCGATCATGGCATTTCGCCCTTCACGGATGATACCCACTCGTGCAACGGTATTGGTTTTAAGATTAGCCACCGCCTCCACAAAATCTTGTGTTGTACTTACATTCTTACCATTAATCGAGGTGATCACATCACCAGCCATAATTCGAGATTGTGCCGCCAAACCTCCGCGTACAACCTCTTGAATGTAGACACCACCTTTAACACCAAGACGTGTTTTTTCAACAGGTGCAAGTTCGCGAATCGCAACACCTAGTGTAGGTCCGCGTTTTTTGGCTTCACTTACATTTTGCGCTTGTGCTGGTGTTTCATCTGGTGCTGATGCAAGTGTTGCTGTAATCGTACGTACACGTTCATCACGCAATATTTCTAACTGAATTTTTTGATTTGGCTGTGTTCTATTTAAGTAATTTAATAGCTCACTCGTTCTTGAAATTGCAGTTCCGTTGTATTTCAAAATAATATCATTTTGCTTTAAGCCAGCGCGCTCTGCTGGGGAATTTGGCGCAATTTCTGTGATTAAAGCACCTTCAGGTTTCGGTAACTTATAAGCTTCTGCAAGGTTACGATCAATCTCTTGTAAATGAACTCCAAGATATGAGCGACTGACTTTACCATTTTTCTTTAATTGATCTGCCACATCCATCGCCACATCGATTGGAATGGAGAATGACAATCCCATATATCCGCCAGTACCACTGAAAATACGAGAGTTCACACCAATCACTTGACCTTGTTGATTAAACAATGGTCCCCCAGAGTTACCAGGGTTTAATGCGACATCAGTTTGAATAAACGGAACTGATGTTTCACCCAACATATTTCTTGATTTGGCACTGACAATCCCCGCAGATGCCGAGTACTCAAAACCAAACGGTGAGCCAATGGCAAGAACAGGTTCTCCAACTCTTAATTGGTCGATATTCCCAGTCGAAAGTGCTGGGTAGTTCGCACCTTCAACTTTCAGTAATGCCACATCAGTACGTTCATCACTACCAATAACTTTGGCATCAATCTCGCGACGATCATTTAACATGATGGTGATTTGTGAAGCATTTTCTACAACATGATGGTTGGTAATCAGGTAACCATCACGGCTAATAAAAAATGCACTCCCAAAACCCGTTTTCTCTTGAGGAGCTTGGCGCTGCGGAATAATAATTTGATTGCCGAAGAATCGTTTCAGCAGTTCAGGTACTTGTTGTTGAAGAATTTCTTCTTGTGTCATTTTCTTAACAACATTCACGCTGACGACACCCGGACTTACTCGCTCTACAAGATTTGAAAAGTCAACAGTAGCCGCCGCTTGAGTTTGCACTGCCGCAGTAAATACTGCAGCAAAAAGTCCTGATGCTATAACGCGATTTTTCATGTTAAGTGAACTCTCATTTATGATTCTTGGATAAAATAATTTTTAGCACAATCAAAATTCTCTGTGCGTAAATAAATGTTTCTATATTAATAGAAAACAATACTTTACTTAAAATATGATTAAAAACTAATAGTTCAAGTGCATAAAAAAAAATTTGATCAATCAAACTCTTGAATTTTGCTTTAAAAAAGAGCCATATTAACGCACTTTTAAAATTCAGTTTGCGAATGGAAATGCCGAAAAATACAAGTGCGCATCAATTTGATGTGATTATTGTGGGCAGTGGCGGTGCGGGTTTAAGTCTAGCACTCTCATTACCTGATCATTTTAATATCGCAGTGTTAGCAAAATCTCATTTGAAAGATGCCAGCACGTATTATGCACAAGGCGGCGTTGCAGCTGTTCTTGATGAGGCTGATTCTATTCAACAACATATTGATGACACGCTCATTGCAGGTGCTTATCTCTGTGAAAAACAAGCTGTTCAACACACGGTTGAAGGAGGAAAACCCTCTGTTGATTTTTTACTGAAACAAGGTGTTAAATTCACACTAGATGATGAAGATAACTTGCATCTCACACGTGAAGGTGGGCATTCTCAGCGCCGCATTATTCATTCCGCAGATGCAACAGGGAAAGCAATTTCAACCACTTTAGTTGAACGGGCACAAGAAAAAAACAATATTCACATCTTTGAAAATTACATTGCGATTGACCTCATTACAGCGCATAAGCTGGGGCATTTGAATCAGGAAAATCGTGCTTTAGGCTTATATGCTTTAGATGAGCAAACCGAGCAAGTGCATACTTTCTTAGCACCATTTACTGCACTGGCATGTGGCGGTGCCATGAAAGCATATTTATATACCTCTAACCCTGATATCGCTACAGGCGATGGTATTGCAATGGCATATCGTGCTGGATGCCGCGTCGCCAATATGGAATTTAATCAATTCCACCCAACCTGTTTATATCACCCTCAAGCACGTTCCTTCTTAATTACTGAAGCAATGCGTGGTGAAGGCGCTTATCTTCGTTTACCTGACGGCGAACGCTTCATGCTTCGTTTCGATGAACGTGCAGAGTTAGCACCACGTGATATTGTAGCTCGAGCTATCGACTACGAAATTAAAAGATTGGGTATACGACATGTATGGCTAGATATTACCCACAAAACCCCTGAGTTCATTAAAGAGCACTTCCCCACTTTGTATGCTCGCCTACTCGAGCTGGGTATTGATATTACCAAAGATATGATCCCAGTTGTGCCAGCAGCGCACTACACCTGTGGTGGTGTCGTAGTCGATGAACATAGTCAAACGGACATTCAAGGTCTATATGCGATTGGTGAGACGTCTTATACAGGTTTACACGGCGCCAACCGTATGGCAAGTAACTCACTTTTAGAATGTTTTGTTTATGGCATGAGTGCAGCAAAGCATATTCAAGATCAACATCAAAATATTATAGATCACTATGAAGTCCCTGAATGGGATGCTTCTCAAGTCATGAATCCTGATGAAGACGTTGTCATTTTGCAAAACTGGGATGAGTTACGTCAGACCATGTGGAACTATGTAGGTATTGTACGAACGACCAAACGTTTAGAACGTGCATTACATCGCGTTGAAATGCTGAAACATGAAATCACCGAATATTATCAAGATTATCATGTCAGTAAAAATCTAATTGAGCTTCGTAACCTTGTACTCGTTTCTGAGATGATTATTCGTTGTGCGATGCAAAGAAAAGAATCACGCGGATTACATTACACTTTGGACTATCCTGAGCCTTCGCAAGAATTACGAAAAACTGTACTCACCCCACCAAATTTTGAAGTGGAAACACCTTTAGTTGAGGTTTAAGTTCAACATAAAAAAGCGAGTTCATACTCGCTTTTTTATGCCCTTTTGGGCGGAATTGAGTAAGTCCCAGTAACGTGAGCTATCGGCTCATCATCCCCAACAGAGTATAAGTAAACCTCTCCGACAACTAGAGTTTTGCCAACTTTCATTAATTTACAAACACCCTTGATGTCACAACCACCTTTGGGTTTTCTAAGAAAGTTAATATTCATATTGGTTGTCACTGTAAGACCTACAATACCAATTTCTCCCAGTATTGCGATATACAACCCATAATCGGCAGCTGTCATCATGGTCGGACCTGAAACTGTCCCTCCAGGTCTTAAATCATTTTCATCAACATGATAAATGACTGTAGCACCACGTGGCTCTACCGATACTATTTCACATTTTTGGAGACTTTGTGGAAATTCGGTTTTTAGGAATTTGAGTATTTCTTCTTTATTACTGATCATATTGAGTCTAATCGTTTTTCCATAAACAATGACTCAATATAAATCATATTTGCTTTTTTAATTAGCACTTATGCTCAGCTTTCCATGAACTAATTCGTTCAATTGCATCATTAAATACTTGCTCAGGACTTTGTGTTGCATCAATACGCTTAACACGATTCGGCTCTAACTGATGTAATTCAGCAAATCCTGCGCGTACTTTTTCAAAAAAAGCTGCTTTTTCTTGTTCAAACCGATCCAATGCTCCACGCGCACGCGCTCGTTGCATTCCGAGTTCAGTCGGAGCATCCAACCAAAATGTCAGGTCAGGCATTTTTAGAACAAAGTTTTGGTTTAAAAGCGCTAATTTTTCACGGCTTAACCCACGACCTGCACACTGATACGCGAAACTGCTATCACAAAAACGGTCGCATAACACGATCGAACTATTTTCAAGTGCAGGCATTATGACTTGTTGCAAATGTTGCGCTCGAGCTGCGTACATTAATAATAGTTCAGTATCATTACTCATTCTTTCTTCATGATTCACTGTCAGAAGTACGGAACGAATTTGCTCAGCGAGCGGAGTACCACCTGGTTCACGAGTTAGAACAACTTGCTTTGATTGCTCAAGGAAGTAGTCACGAATTTTATGAATCAATGTCGTTTTACCAACACCTTCTGTGCCTTCAAAGCTAATAAACACGTCTATTTTACCCCTTATTTTTTAGATCGAATCACAGCAAGATATTCTTGAACAGCGCGATTATGGTCATCTAGATTGGTACTGAATTTGTGACCTCCATTTCCAGTCGCCACAAAATAAATATAGTCAGAATGATCTGGATGCATTGCCGCTTCGATCGCTTTATCACTTGGTAATGCGATCGGTGTTGGTGGCAATCCGTAAATCGTATACGTGTTATATGGTGTTGGCGTTCTTAAATCTTTACGGGTAATGTTGCCCGTATATTGATCGCCCATACCATAAATGACGGTTGGATCAGTTTGTAAACGCATACCAATTTTTAATCGACGAACGAATACGCCCGAGACTTTATCTAACTCATGATCAACATTGGTTTCTTTCTCAATAATTGATGCCATGATGAGCGCTTCATATTTATTTTTATACGGCAAATCAGAAGCTCGATTTTCCCAGGCTTTATCTAGTGCCTTCATCTGATGTTGATACAAATCAGTTAAAATTTTACGATCTGTTTCACCCTTTGCAAAAAAATAAGTATTTGGCGCAAACAATCCTTCTGGATGTGAAAATGGAATATTCAATTCCTTTAATATTTCTGCATCGCTCAAATGAACCAGCTCTTTCGTCACCAATTCATCATTCTTAAGCGCATTTTTTAACTGCTTAAATGTTGTACCCTCAATGACCAAAATTCGATTCAATTGTGCATTTTCAGAATTTGAAATCATGTCTAGAACTTGACGGACACTCATTCCCTCTTTGACCTCATAGACTCCAGCTTTCATGCTGTCATGAATCATGAATCGTTGATAAATCTTTAAAATAATGGGAAATGAAACTTGCTTATTTTTAGCTAAACGATCAATAAATTGTGAGTAAGTATCACCATGATTAATCGCGAGCATTTGCTTTTTACCCTCTACAGGATAATCCTTCCATAGACTTGCAGATAGAATCATGGTTGCAAGCAACATTAGACCTGCAATAATGAATAAAAGCGCTTTAGGTTTAAAGGATGTCTTGCTGTTCTTTTTCTTTGTTGATTTCTGAGGAGAGGACATAAGCTTTAAATCTGATTAAGTTGAAGGTGGTGAAAAAGATCAATACACGCTTGTGTATCTAATCGACGATCATCAAGGCAAGAGGCGATTTTCATTGGGTGGAGCGCATTACAATAAAATACACTTTGAATGTGAAGAAGTTCATTCAAATCAATTACTCTTTTTTGGAACGTTATACCATAATGATTCATACGCTCCAAAATTTCAGCACGCATCACCCCATGAACGCCATTATAACGAAGTTCAGGACAAATCCACGTATCATTCAATCGTATAAAGCAGTTACTGCTGATTCCTTCAACAATATAGCCTTGAACATCTGTAACTAAGGCTTCTTGAAAACCCTTCTCATCAGCTTCCTGCTTTAGTAACACTTGTTCTAACCGATTCAGTGATTTAATTCCCACCAATTGTGGCATAGTTAAACCCATTACTCGCTCAAGTAAACCACTCTCAATGACTTCATAGTGATGATCAGTCACGTTTTGCGGATAATAATACAACCAAAGATCTGCTGAATGATGAGGTAAACTGTATCCTCGTTGCCCCTCGCCTCGACTCAGTACAATTTTAATCGTCCCGTTTAATTGCTCATATTCTTGCTGTAAATACTGGATAGACTCAGAAATATAGTCAAGATTAGCTTGAAGTGACAATCGCTCAATGGCCGTATTCAATCTTGTTAAATGACGTTCAAATAATTCAATTTTATTATTTCGAATTCTTGCCGTGGTAAAACAGCCATCCCCATAATGGAAGCCACGATCCAAAATAGATATTGCATCCATTGGCTTGGCATTTTTTAAACAGATCATTTCAAGCAACCTCATTCCTTTCTCATAGTGTAAAAAGTCACTCACAAAATGAATAGCTGTTTTGATCATAACTTTTTCATTTCTTCTTATTTTTTTATTTTAAAAAATTTCCCTATGCTCAAATCATCAAAAAATGACAAACACATAGGAATAATGATGCGTACTTTTAAAATTGGGGTCATTGCAGCTTTACTTTCAGTCACTTCTGTTTCCACACTCGCAAAAGATTTTTTAAATGTTTCATATGATCCAACTCGCGAACTTTATGACAACTTTAATAAAGAGTTTGGAGCATATTGGAAAAAGCAGACTGGTCAAGAATTGAATTTTAAACAATCTCATGGTGGATCTGGTAAACAAGCCCGTGCGGTCATTGATGGCCTAGATGCAGATGTCGTGACTCTCGCACTCGCAGCAGATATTGATGCGATTGCTGAAAAAACCAATTTATTACCAAAAGACTGGCAGAAAAAATTCCCACAGAACTCTACACCCTATACCTCAACCATCGTGTTTTTAGTCAAAAAAGGCAATCCCAAAGGGATCAAAGACTGGGGAGACTTGATTAAAAATGATGTTGGAATTATTACGCCAAACCCTAAGACGTCAGGTGGTGCGCGTTGGAATTACTTAGCAGCATGGGCTTGGGCAAAACACCAACCCGGCGGTAACGATGCTAAAGCACAAGAATTTGTACGACAAATTTATAAAAATACTAAAGTGCTAGACTCTGGTGCACGTGGTGCCACAACAACTTTTGCAGAGCGTGGCATTGGAGATGTACTCCTGGCTTGGGAGAATGAAGCGCATTTAGCACTTCGTGAACAACCTGGAAAATTTGAAATCATTACACCAACACTTTCCATTCTTGCTGAGCCCCCTGTAGCAATTGTTGAGAAAAATGCGCAAAAAGATGGCAACCTCAATGTAGCAAAAGCCTATTTGAATTATCTGTATTCTCCAGCTGGTCAAACCATTGCTGCCAAAAACTTTTATCGACCACGAAATACGACGGTACTTTCAAAATACCAATCCGTATTTAAACCTTTAAAATTGGTCACGATTGATAAAGAGTTTGGAGGTTGGACAAAAGTCCAAAAACAACATTTTGATAATGGCGGGATATTCGATCAAATTGTCAAAGCAAACAGTAATAAATAAATTAAGATTTAAGCTTTAACTTATGGCTTGCCGATCATATTCATGATCGGCATTTTTTTAACGACACACCTAAATCTTTTTTTTTCATATAAAATTCATTTTTAATTATTTTTTATGCATAAAGATTAGATTTATTCTAGCGCCATGTAACAGAATATTTTCTTTTGAGGTTGCCATGCGCTTTTCAGCTAAATTAAAACTTGGGGTTATCGCAGCTTTTGTTTCAGCTGCTTCGCTTAGCGCTTCCGCTAAAGATTTATTAAACGTCTCTTACGATCCTACTCGTGAACTCTACGTAGAAGTAAATAAAGAATTTGGTACGTATTGGAAATCTCGGACTGGACAAAACGTCAACTTTCGTCAGTCACATGGCGGTTCAGGTAAACAAGCGCGTGCAGTCATTGATGGTTTAAATGCAGATGTTGTGACTCTAGCACTTGCAGCTGACATTGATGCGATTGCTGAAAAAACCAATTTATTACCAAAGGATTGGCAGAAGAAATTCCCACATAATTCTACACCCTACACTTCCACAATTGTTTTCCTCGTCAAAAAAGGAAATCCAAAAAATATTAAAGACTGGGGTGATTTAGTAAAACCGGGTGTGGACATTATTACGCCAAACCCTAAGACCTCAGGTGGTGCACGTTGGAATTATTTAGCGGCTTGGGCATGGGCTAAACACCAACCAGGTGGAAATGACGCCAAAGCACAACAATTTGTTCAACAAATTTATAAACAAACCAAGGTCTTAGATTCGGGTGCTCGTGGCTCAACTACAACTTTTGCTGAACGCGGTATTGGCGATGTTTTGCTTGCTTGGGAAAATGAAGCTCATTTAGCACTGCGTGAACAACCCGGTAAATTTGAAATTGTGACGCCAACACTTTCTATACTTGCTGAACCACCTGTGGCGATCGTTGAAAAAAATGCAGAAAAATCAGGCAATAAATATTTGGCGCAAGGTTATTTGAATTTCCTTTACTCACCTAAGGGACAACATATTGCCGCGAAAAATTTCTATCGTCCGCGTAATCAAGCTGTATTAAAACAATATTCATCAACATTTAAGCCACTTAAATTGGTCACAATTGATCAAGAGTTTGGTGGCTGGGCGAAAGTACAAAAAGCTCATTTTGAGAATAATGGTATTTTTGACCAAATTACCAAAGCCAATAACACAAAAAAATAATCAGTGGAGCATGACATGATACATACACTCATTGTACCCGGCGTCGGCGGAAGTGATGAAAATCATTGGCAATCATGGTTGCAACGTCAAGTCATGCCATGCTCACGTGTTCAACAAGATGATTGGAACTTTCCCTTACTTTCAGATTGGATCAATCGTTTTGTAGAAAAAATTTCGCAGATTGATGCACCCATCCAGATTGTTGCACATAGTTTTGGTTGTTTAACGTCAGTCGCTGCTTTGCATCAATACCCAGAAATAGCACAGAAGGTTAAACAACTGGTTTTAGTTGCTCCAGCCAATCCAGGTCGTTTTGGTGAGAATGGTTTTGCTCGTTTGAGTTTGACTGATTATAGTTTTTACTTTCATCAAATTAAGATTAGCGTTCCCACAAAAATGATCATCAGTGAAAATGATCCGTGGTTAGGTTTTGAGGATGCAAAAAAATTAGCAAAATCATGGGGTGTAAAACCGATTAACTTAGGTCAAGTCGGTCATATTAATGTTGATTCAGGATTTGGACCATTTCCAGAGATCTTCGATTTTTTGATTCATGAAAAGCTGTCGAACTATATCAATAGTATTGATAATGGCAAGTTGTATTACAAATTTGCAATTTAAAGTTCGCCACTTATTCTTGATAAATTTTCCAATTCAATTGCTTACTGATTTCGGTAAGCTGTTTCTCTCATTTGAGGAGTAGTCATGTCGCAGCGATCCCGAGTGCTGCCAGGATTTGGTCTATCTCTAGGCTTTACCCTAGCGTATTTATCTTTAATTGTGCTCATACCCTTGTCGGCTGTATTTATTAAGTCTTTAGGTATTGGCTGGGAAGGTTTATGGGAGATTTTAAGTTCTGAGCGTATCTTAAAATCATTACAACTAAGTTTCAGTGCTGCACTCATTGCTGCCTTCATTAATGTTGTATTTGGCTTATTACTCGCTTGGTGTCTCGTGCGCTATAGTTTTCCTGGTAAACGAATTGTTGATGCATTGGTTGATTTACCCTTTGCGTTACCAACTGCTGTTGCTGGGATTGCATTAACGTCTTTATATGCACCTACAGGCTGGATTGGTCAATATCTTGAACCCTTAGGAATAAAAGTCGCTTATAGCCCTATTGGGATTACATTAGCGCTGATATTTATCGGCTTACCTTTTGTGGTACGTACAGTACAACCTGTACTAAGTGACTTAGAGACTGAACTTGAAGAAGCAGCTTCAGCATTGGGTGCAAATCGACTGCAAATTGTAACCAAAGTGATTTTACCAATTCTTTTCCCTGCTTTAATCACAGGATTTGCTCTCGCATTTGCCCGTGGCGTGGGTGAATATGGTTCAGTTATCTTTATTGCAGGTAACCAACCCTTCGAAACTGAAATTGCGCCATTAATGATTATTTCTCGATTGGAAGAATATGACTATGCAGGTGCAACGACGATCGCCGTTGTCATGCTCCTTATTTCATTCGCTATCTTGTTCTTGATTAACTTGTTACAAGCATGGGCGAGTCGTCGTACAGGGAGAACTGCACAATGAGTTTGAATACAAATAGCAATGCTTTAGCTGAAAAATTGCAATCTCGTGATGCGACGCGAGAACCGACTTGGGTTCGTTATACACTCATTGTCATTGCCATGATTTTCTTCCTCAGTTGCTTAATCCTGCCTTTGATTTTAGTTTTTGTTGAAGCATTCAAACAGGGTATCGGCGTTTATGCGCAAGCTTTAGTTCATCCAGACACGTTGTCGGCTGTAAAGCTCACCTTACTAACAGCTGCAATTGCTGTACCGCTCAACGTAGTATTTGGTGTGGCGGCGGCTTGGTCTGTTGCGAAATTTAATTTCCGTGGTAAATCCATATTAACCACGATTATTGATATGCCTTTCTCAGTATCACCTGTAATCGCAGGTTTGATGTTGGTATTGATGTTTGGTACTCAAGGTTGGTTCGGCGGATGGCTGATGGATAACGACATTAAGATTCTATATGCCGTTCCAGCAATTGTTCTCGCAACCATCTTTATTACAGTTCCTTTTGTGGCGCGTGAGCTCATTCCACTGATGGAAGCTCAAGGTACAGAAGAAGAGGAAGCGGCAATCGTTTTAGGAGCTTCAGGCTGGCAAACTTTTTGGGAAATCACGATTCCAAATATTAAATGGGGCTTGATATACGGGGTTATTCTTTGTAACGCACGTGCAATGGGTGAATTCGGGGCAGTCTCTGTAGTATCGGGTCATATTCGTGGAGAGACCAATACATTGCCACTGCATGTAGAGATTCTCTACAACGAATATACCTTTAGTGCAGCATTTGCTGTTTCATCCCTCTTGGCTTTATTGGCGATTGTGACATTGATTCTTAAAACATGGGTCGAAATTCGCCAAGAGAAATTAAGCAAACGTAATGAAGATTCTACAGTTTAAAGGAAGTATCCGATGAGTATTCAAGTTAAAAATATTGAAAAACACTTTGGTGCTTTCCATGCACTAAACAATATCTCCCTAGATTTTCCTGATGGCCAACTCGTAGCATTATTAGGACCTTCAGGCTGCGGTAAAACAACTCTACTTCGCATTATTGCTGGTCTTGAATCTGCCGACAGCGGTCAAGTGATCCTCGAAGGTCAAGATTCAACGAATGTTCATGTCCGTGAACGTCAAGTTGGCTTCGTATTCCAACATTATGCTTTATTCCGTCATATGACAGTATTTGACAATATTGCTTTTGGTTTACGTGTTCGTCCACGTTCTACACGCCCTTCAGAATCTGAAATCAAAAAACGAGTTACACGACTACTTGATTTAGTTCAATTAGGATTCTTAGCAGATCGTTATCCAGCACAATTGTCAGGTGGACAGCGTCAACGTATTGCGCTTGCACGTGCGCTTGCAGTTGAACCTCGTGTACTACTTCTGGATGAGCCATTTGGTGCACTTGATGCAAAAGTTCGTAAAGAGTTACGTCGCTGGCTGAGAACTTTACACGATGAACTTCACATCACCTCGATTTTTGTAACCCACGATCAAGAAGAAGCGCTTGAAGTTGCAGATCAAATCATCGTAATGAATAAAGGTAATGTTGAACAAATTGGCTCGCCTCGTGAAGTTTATGAAAAACCAGCAACGCCTTTTGTATTTGACTTCTTAGGTCAAGCCAATAAGTTCGAAGGTCATAATCAAGCGGGAATCGTACAGATCGGAAATGATCGCATTCAACTGCCTTTAGCTAAAGATGCACCTGAAGGTAAAGTGATTGCCTTCATTCGACCAGATGAGTTCCAAATTCATGCTCAACCTACAGACAATGCAATTCAAGCAACGTTCTTACGTGAAGTTTGGATTGCAGGAAAAGTGGTTGCCGAACTTCAAGGTCAAGATGGCAATCTTATCGAAATTTTACTCACTCCAGATGAAGCTAAACTGCATCAATTCCGCCCAAATCAATCGGTTTGGTTAACGACTAATACATTGCACTTATTTGCACAAGAAAACGCATAAAAATGTGTAGATGGGGCTTTTATTTAGCCCCATCATTTTAAAGGTAACAAAGACTATGAACTTTCAACAATTAAGAATTATTCGAGAAACCGTCAGACAAAATTTTAATTTAACGGAAGCTTCCGCTGCCCTTTACACGTCTCAATCAGGCGTAAGTAAGCATATTAAAGATTTAGAAGATGAATTAGGTGTTCAACTATTTATTCGAAAAGGTAAACGCTTATTAGGATTAACTGAACCAGGTCAAGCTTTGCTCGGTATTGTGGAGCGAATGCTGGTCGATGCAGACAATATTAAAAGATTAGCCGATGATTTTAATCGTGTAGATGAAGGTACATTAACCATCGCAACCACTCATACTCAAGCGCGATATGTATTACCACCAATTGTAAATTCATTCAAAAAATTATTTCCGAAAGTTCATTTGATTTTGCAACAAGCAAGCCCAACTGAAATCACTGAAATGTTACTTTTAGGCGATGCAGATATTGGTATTGCTACTGAGAATCTGACTACTGAAGAAAACTTAGCAAGTGTTCCTTTTTATAACTGGAAACACAGTATTATTACGCCTCAAGGTCATCCACTTACTCAAATAGCAGCGCGAGAGATTAGCTTAGAACATTTGGCAGAGTATCCGATTATTACCTATCACGGTGGTTTTACGGGACGTTCAAAGATTGATAAAGCCTTTGAAGACTCAGGACTTGATGTTGATTTAGTGATGTCTGCGCTTGATGCTGATGTAATCAAAACTTATGTGGAATTAGGTATGGGTGTCGGGATTGTCAACGATGTAGCCTACGATACAGAACGAGATCATCGCTTAAAACAAATTGATACTGATTTATTCGGGGTGAATACCACTTGGATTGCTGTACGTAAAGGTCATTTGTTACGTGGATACGGTTACGAGTTTATTTCGCTATGTGCACCTAGTGCTGATATCAAAGCATTAAAACGTGTGGCTTATCCTGAAGATTAATAAGCTACAAATAATAAAGGTGCCTATAGCGCCTTTATTATTTGTATTAACTTGCATAAAAAAACGAGCCGAAGCTCGTTTTTTTAATTGAATCTTACCAGTGGAAGCTCACACCCACTTTACCAACTGGAAGCCATTCGTATTTGTCATCGTTACGAATTTTATCTTCTTCGCGAGCAATATTATCCACTAGTGAACCACCTGTTGGATTGTTTGCTGCACCGCCACTTACTAATTCTAAATTAGCTTTTGGGTTACCAGAATAATAAGCACCTACTTCACCAAATACACCAATGTTTTTATTGATTTTAGGGGCAAAACCAAAACCTACATATGGAGCAAAGTCATTTTTGTATTCTTGTTTACCACGAATATGAGCGCCATTCGTTCCAGCAACAAAGTCTGTATTATTTACGCTGAAGCCTTCTCCTGGTTTAACACGACGGTCAAGTTCATACTCATTATCAATATATGCAACACCTGCAGCCATATAAAGACCTTGAGCCCATGGATTTTCACTCGCACCCCAAGGACGAATTTCAGCATTTAAATACGCTAAATTGTTATCCATATCTAAATCATATTTTGATCCATTAATTGATAAATCATCAGACCAAGAAATATCACCACCGTTGTAACCTAGAGCAAGACCAACGTATGGATTAGCAGTCCAAAGTAATGCACCACCGTAACCAGTTGTACCAACTTCAGCACGAACACCAGTAGGGATTAATTGATTAGCTTCAAATACATTACCTGTACGTACAACTTGAGTGTCCGCCATAGCGAAGCCTGAAACAGATAATGCTGTTGTAACAGCGAGTAATTTTAACACTTTCATTTTTTTCTCCTCAAAGAAATGAGTTGTTCTTTAATCATTAATGTGTTCGACTCGGAAGCATATTAATTGAGATTTCAAAGCTGGTTAATATTCAAATTGATGCTTTTTTGTTATTTTTTGATACAATTTTGATTTAGTTGTTGTTTTATAAATAATTTGCACTTAAGTCTTTTATTAACTTTTATTAACATACTTATAAAGAATAGTCATTATTGTCGGACATTTTTTCAGGATTAATTGTAATTTTTATAATCAATTTAGTGTAAAATCTTGGAAATTTTTTTTGGAAGAGAAGATTATGTCTCAGCTTTCGTCAATCATCGAACAAGCGTTTGAAGATCGTGCAAACTTCACAGCTACAGATTGCCCTGCTGAAATTCGCCAAGCAGTCGAGGAAGCAATTGCTGGCTTAGATAATGGTTCATTACGTGTTGCTGAAAAGATTGATGGTGAATGGGTTGTTCATCAATGGTTAAAAAAAGCTGTTCTATTGTCATTCAAACTCAATGATAATAAACCAATCGAATCATGCGATCTCCAATTCTATGACAAAGTAGACACTAAATTTACGGGTTGGACTGAAGAGCAATTTAAAGCAGCTGGTGTACGTGTTGTACCGCCTGCAGTTGCACGCAAAGGTTCTTACCAAGCTAAGAATGTTGTGCTTATGCCATCTTATGTCAATATTGGCGCTTATGTTGATGAAGGTACGATGGTTGATACATGGGCGACTGTAGGTTCATGTGCGCAAATTGGTAAAAATGTTCACCTTTCTGGTGGTGTTGGGATTGGCGGTGTACTTGAGCCTCTTCAAGCGAACCCTACGATCATTGAAGACAATTGTTTTATCGGTGCACGTTCTGAAATCGTTGAAGGTGTAATCGTTGAAGAAGGCTCAGTGATTTCAATGGGTGTTTACATTGGTCAATCAACTAAGATTTATGACCGTGAAACAGGTGAAATTCACTACGGTCGTGTTCCAGCAGGTTCAGTGGTAGTTTCTGGTAGCCTTCCTTCTAAATGCGGTAAATACAGCTTGTATGCTGCAATTATCGTGAAAAAAGTCGATGCTCAGACTCGTGCTAAAACAAGTTTGAACGACTTATTACGCGCTGACTAATTTTTTATACTTTATAATATTTGGAGTTACACTCCACATCTCTACGGTTAGTAATAATCGTAGAGATTTTTCTTTTATATAATCTCTATTTTAGTTTGGTTTTGTCGATATGAGTAATTTGCGATCTTCCGCTATTCCTGTTTCTGATCCGTCTGCGGGGTTACGTATTACGGAGATCTTCTATTCATTACAAGGTGAAGCCAACACTTCAGGCTTACCTACAGTGTTTATACGCTTAACAGGTTGTCCACTGCGTTGTACTTATTGTGATACCACCTATTCTTTTGAAGGCGGTGAACGTCAGTCTTTAGAGGATATTGTCCAGACCACGCTCGATTTTAAGACACCTTATATTTGTGTTACTGGTGGTGAACCATTAGCTCAACCCAATGCATTACCGCTCATGGAGCGTCTAGCAGATTTAGGTTGTGAAGTTTCCCTTGAAACGAGTGGAGCGCTAGATGTTTCAAAAGTGGATCCTAGAGTTTCCAAAGTCCTAGATTTAAAGACACCAACTTCAGGTGAAGCCTCACGTAATTTAATGAGTAATTTGGACCATTTAACTCAACATGATCAAATTAAATTTGTCATATGCAATCGTGAAGATTATGAATGGTCTAAACAACAAGTGAATCAATATCAGTTGCACAAGCGTGTAAGTACAGTTTGGTTCTCACCTGCTTTTGCTGTTGAAAAAGGCGCTGCGAAGTTACCGCAACTTGCGCGTGATTTAGCACAATGGATCTTAGAGGATCACTTACCAGTTCGTTTCCAGCTTCAATTACATAAGTTGCTCTGGAATGACGAAACAGGTCGTTAAAATGTAAAAAAATAGCTCAAATTAAAACAGTACAGCACTTTTCTGTACTGTTGTTTGAGACTAAAATGATCTTTTAGTGTGCTGACACTTTAATGGTCGTGCCATTCAAATTAATCCCTTTCATTGAAATATCCCCAATCTTATTATTTATTGTTGATGCATCCCCAACGCCTACCCCCCATAACATGGCATTAAAACCATTTTGATCTCCAAGACGGTTTATTTTGAGTTCCAGCCCATCTGTACGTATCGAACCTGCAACATCAAAATCAAGATTATTGATGCCAAAACGCCCTGGTTGAGTATTTTTTAAATTAATAAATTCTATTCCAAATGCGCCACCACCATCATGATCGTGGACTTTAAAGCCTTCTAAACGTAAGCCATCTTTAAATATTCCATTCAGTTTTAAAAGACTGCCTTGAGGTGCTGAACCGAGCTGAATATTGGTAGAGAGATTGGATACATAAAATTTCATATTATCCATAATTTTAACCGGATCACTATAGCCTCTTCCTGTTGGACTAACTTGACCCGATTTACCCACCCAAATATCACCGGTATTAATAATAATATCTTCAGGAACAAATACACCTAAATTCAGAAAAGGTCCTGTAGTACTACTACCTCCTTGAGCATCGATTTTTAAGGTAATACTAATATCTGCCGAACCAGAAGAAAGTGATAATGGATTCTTACTACGCCCATTCGCTGTACCGAAAATTAAGGCACCTGCTTTTGTATTTCCTTCGTTGTAATCTGGCCCGAATCCACTGTTATCGTGCCAAATCAAATCAGCTTGAATAGGTCCGCCTGGTAAAAGGCTAATCGTAATACCATCTTGTGCTGCATATGTTGACAATTCTTGATCTGAAAGCTCCTCAAATGCAAAAGAATTTGTACTGATCAACGCAGCAGTGGTTAAAATTAAAGTATTAATTTGATTCATTTTCATTCCGTAAAAATTATTTTTGTAAGTTTTAATCAAGTATTTGTTAAATTATATTTAATATTTAAACAAAAACAACAACTGTTTAAACTTTATTCGACTCAAAAGAGAGTTTTATTACATCTTGTAAAATGAATTCTAAAACGAACATTTCACTTTCTTTATAATGATCTCATTTAGTTTTGTGACTTCTGCAGATCTATCTATTCAAAAAATTTATACCCCATTATTCTTTATATAATCAGTTATAATTCATTTTTTATTTACTTTAATTTTTTGGAGTTCTCCTATGCGCCCTCGTGCCATTGTATTGTTATCAGGTGGTTTAGACTCAACGACTTGCTTGGCTTGGGCGCAAGCACGCTATGAATGTATCGCTTTAAGTTTTATGTATGGTCAACGCTCAACAACTGAATTGGATGCTGCACGTAAACTGACACAACAAGCAGGCGTTGAACATCGCGTGATTAATATAGATTTGGGTAATTTAGGTGGTTCTGCATTAACTGATCATTCCATTGATGTTCCTGATCAAGAACAAGAAGGAATCCCTGTCACTTATGTTCCAGCACGTAATACGATTTTCCTGTCTTATGCACTTGCAGCAGCAGAAGTGTTTGACGCAGAAGCCATCGTAATTGGAATTAATGCGGTGGATTATTCAGGTTATCCAGATTGTCGACCAGAATTTATTGAAGCATTTGCTAATTTGGCAAGATTAGCGACAAAAGTAGGTGTGGAAGGAAAACCTCTTAAATTTGAAACACCTTTACTACAATTATCCAAAGCAAATATTATTCGCTTAGGCATCGAACATGGCGTAGACTACAGTCAAACGGTGTCATGCTATCAAGCAGATGACCAAGGACGAGCTTGTGGAAAATGCGACAGCTGTCGTTTGCGTAAACAAGGTTTTGCAGATGCTGGCGTTGAAGACCCAACTCGTTATATACCGTAATAACAGGGTGCCATATATGAAAAATTTAAAATCAAACATTATTCTTTCAGCCATTGTTTCTGCTGCAGCACTTTTCGGTTCTGCTGCTCAAGCAAATGAGCCGAATAATAAAATGCAGCAAGCCTACAAAAGTACTAACGTAAAATCTGCACTGATTAATGTTTGTAAGGAAGAAACTGCTAAAGGGAACAAGCTTTCTGCTGCTGAAGTCAGCAAATATTGTACATGTGCAATTGAAGCAGACGGCAAGCTAACTAATGCTCAAAAATGGGAAATCCAAAGTGCGATTAACCAAAAGAAAAGCCCTTCTACTTTAGCTATCGTGAAGAAACAGAATACTGATCTTCAAGCATGCTTCGGCCCACAGTTAACGTCTAAGCTACAGTCGTTAACAGAGGAAGCAATGAAAGCAGCACAAGCTAAAAAATAATTGCAGCTTGTATAAGGTATAAGATAGCCACCTCGTGTGGCTATTTTTTTGAATTCCCCTATAAATGTAGTGACAACTT
Source organism: Acinetobacter sp. ANC_7553 (assembly GCF_056779895.1). NCBI lineage: Bacteria > Pseudomonadati > Pseudomonadota > Gammaproteobacteria > Moraxellales > Moraxellaceae > Acinetobacter > Acinetobacter sp. ANC_7553. Next base: position 62,324 of record NZ_JBWYIV010000005.1, read on the forward strand.
TTGAGGAAATTATAATGTCAACGGAAACGATTAGTTTACCCAATCAAACATTCCCAACGACTACAGGTTCTGTGAATTTAACTGAGTTGAATACAGATTGGCTCATCATTTATTTTTATCCAAAAGATTCAACACCTGGGTGTACAACGCAAGCTATTGGTTTTTCATGTTTGAAAGATCAGTTTGATGCGCTTCATACCACTATTTTCGGTGTTTCTAGAGACTCAGTAAAAGCCCATCAAAACTTCACCGAAAAGCAAGCTTTAACAATTGACTTGATTAGCGATAAAGAAGAAGTGCTTTGCCAACACTTTGATGTGATTAAAGAGAAAAATATGTATGGAAAAAAAGTGATGGGGATTGAGCGCTCAACTTTTATTTTTCATCAAGGTAAACTCGTTAAAGAATATCGTAAAGTCAAAGCTGCAGGGCATGCTGAACAAGTGCTTGAAGATTTAAAAGCTTTGCAAAACTAATAAAAAAAACCCACGATTGACGTGGGTTTCATCTACTTATAATTTTTTTTAACTACAATTAGAAATCAAAGCTTACGCCAAGTTTATAGGTACGTCCTGCACCCAATGTGGTAAAGCCACTGTTAAATACACCCGCCCAATATTTTTCATCTGTGACGTTGTCAATATTGGCACGGAAAGTCGTATCTACACCGCCAAGATTGGTTGTGTATTTCGCACCGATATCGAGTAACGTATAGTCAGGAAGTTCGAGCGTATTGGTATTGTTGAGATATTGGCTATCTACATAGTTAGCACGTGCATTCACACTTAAACCATCCACCGGGAGTTTATACTCAATGCCAAGCCCTGCTGTGAACTCAGGTTGACCTTCTACTGTATTTCCCGAAAGCTCAACTTTTCCACTCATACCTTTGGTATATTCAGCATCAATATAAGCCAAGTTACCCCAAATAATCACATCATCTGTGACATTGCCTGAGAATCCATACTCAAGTCCTTTTGAGGTAGTTTCACCACCATCTGTCGTAATCTGAGTCGATCCATTGATCGGGGTGGCATAAAACTCTGTAATTGTACTTGGTTTTTCAATTTGATATGCAGCAAGGGTATGTAACCAAGAACCATGTTGATATTTTGCGCCCATCTCATACTGTTTAGTTTGGAATGGTGCGAATGTTTTTCCAAAATTCACATCTGTTTCCGTCGTTACAGTATTGCCTTGAGACAACCCTTCTACATAACTTGCATAAAGCGAGATATCTTCACCCCAAGGTTTCACCACGATCCCTAAACTTGGTGAGACTTTATCTTCGCTATATTCAACGCCAGTCAATGGATTTTTGATGTCCATATCTTGGTAACGTGCACCTAAAATGAATTGTAATTTATTATCAAGCACTGAAATTTGATCAGTGAATGAATAACTGATGAAATCATTATCGGCCTGTTTAAATATTTCAGGCGCCTGCTCTGGCATATGACCTTCGTGGCTTGGATCGTAGAGATTGGTGACAAATGGGACAGCTGTAGATCCTTGTCCTTTATGTTTCACTGTTTCAATATTTAAGTAGTCTGCACGTAAACCAATTTTATGTTCAATTGATCCAGTATTAAATGCACCCTCTAAACCTAAGTTTGCTGAGGTATTATTTTGCTTTAATTTTACATGATAATATTGAGAGTTCGCGTCACCTGCATCATTGATTACGATCATGCGTGTACCAAAAAGATGCCCTTGATATTTTTGTTCTGCAGTACCAACGCCAGCAATGACTTTTAAATTATCTAGTAATTTATATTCACCTGACAATCCAACATATTGTGCTGATTGTTTACCATGGATATTCGGGAAAAAGTTACTACGACCGTCAGGTGCATCTAAGACTTTGCCAAGCTGTGCAAATGAAACCATCGCAGGCGAACCACCTTCACGTTTATCATCCGTCACATAAGCATCAAAATTCACTTTTGCTTTATCAGTGGTCCAATCTAATGCTAATACGGCTGAGGTACTTTCATCTTCTAGGCCATCAACAACATGTTCACCTTGTCCATAATTGGCACTTAAGCGAGCACCAAACTGTTGATCTTGACCAAAGCGGCGTGCAACATCAAAGCCAGATTTATAAAAACCTTCTTCTTCGAAATTCGCGGTGACACGGGTAAGTTCTTTGTCTGCACGTTTCGTATTTGCAACGATTACACCGCCAACGCTTCCACCCGGTGCCATCCCTGCAACAAGTGCATTCGGTCCTTTGAGCACCGTCACTGAATTGAGAATATCTGTGGTCACACGCCCCGTAGGTGCCATGCCATAAGTACCATTTAAATTGTAATCTTCCCAATTCACACCAAAACCACGAATACTAAAGTTTTCATTGAGATGCCCACTATTGGTCGTGGTACGAATACTTGGGTCGATCTTTAAGACATCCATAATGGTATGCGCGTGTGCATCTTGAATGGCTTGATCGCTGTAGTTACGGATGGTAAACGGCGTGTCTAACACATCCTTTTCACCTAAAATATTCAGTGTAGCTTTTTTTTTCAGTTTACCTGTGACATCGGTTTCTTGTGAGTCTGCTTTTACTACAATGGTTGCCAATTGTGTTGGTTCTTGCGCAACTGCAAAACACGGTATAGAAACTAAAGACAGAAATAATAGATTTCTTTTCACGTGGATGCCCTCTTATATACGGTTTTGGGCACATCATACACAATTTAAATGATAATGATTTTTATTTATAATTAATTTATCATTAATATTTACTTTTGTTTTTAACTAATTCACAGTTATATTCGATCATATTACAACCTTAGAAAAGTATCTCGTCCAACTTATTCAGAGCGACTTAGTTTGAAAATTTAAGTAAGCATAAATATCAAGTTATCGATCGAAGCACAGTGAATCTAGCCATGAATAATCTAAGACAGTATTAATTAAAATTTTAAATATGACCAAAAATTATGAGGTGGTTCTTAGAGTTACAGATACTGTGATCAAACATTTGGAAAATAAAAGTTGTCTTTTAAAAGGTTTTTTGCACAACTCCATGCTTTAATTTCTAGTTAACTAATTAAGTTATAGGCGATGTACCACATGATTAAAGCAATCAAAATATCCAAGACTTGCCATGCGCGGGGATTGTGAAAGTAAGCTGATAGATATTGCGCACCAAAACCCAAACTAAAGAAAAATAACCATGATGCCGTGATCGCACCTATGGCAAACGATAATAAGTGATCTTCAAATTGCGTCGATATTGCGCCTACAAGCACGACAGTATCTAAATACACATGAGGATTCAGCCATGTAAATGCCAAGCAAATGAGAATAATTTTAAACCATGAAACAGCCGTATGATGATCAAGACACATCGATTTTTTGGTCGAAAATGCTTGATAAAAATGATGTAAACCATATACCACTAGAAATATAGCCCCACCCCATTGTGCATATGTCATCACTTGTGGATGGTCTGAGATAAACTTCCCAAATCCAAATACACCAGCCAAAATTAAAAGTGAGTCTGAAAAGGCGCAAATGAGGCAAATAGACAGAACATATTCTTTTTTTAAGCCCTGTTTAAGGACAAAAGCATTCTGAGCGCCTATCGCCATAATCAAACTTAAACTCGTTACAAAGCCATTAAACAGTACGGATAAAGACATAAAACACCTAATATTTATCATTAGGCGGATTATGAACAATTCAATCTCAAATTGAGTATTATTAAATTAATATTAAGTTCATTAAGTTTTATTAAATCATGATTTTCAATTATAAAGACTGTGTCGCGTTTATCACCGTGGCGGAAACTGGAAGTTTTGATCTGGCAGCTAAAAAGCTTTGTCTCTCTGCGGCTGCAATTACTCTTCGTGTCCAACAATTGGAACGGCAGATTGGTCAAACATTAATTCTTAGAGAACGACCTTGTCGTGTGACACATTCAGGTGAAATATTGCTTGAACATTTATTACGGCAAAAGCGTCAAGAAGAAAATGTTCTGCAGCTTATTCAGGGAAAAAATCAAAATTCTGAGTTTTATAAAATTATCATTGGAACGAATGCAGATTCATTAGAAACTTGGCTTTTGCCTGCGATTGCTGAACAGTTAATAGAGCATAAAATCACAATACAACTTCGAATAGATGATCAGGATCATACGCATCAATTAATGGAATCAGGCTATGTAAATGCATGTATAAGCGCTGAATCCCAACCCATGACAGGTTGCCACTCAGAATTTTTGTTCACGATGCGTTATCAAATGGTGTGTACGCCAGAATTCAAATTAGCATGGTTTAAAAACGGACTAAATCGAGATTCCTTTCGCCGTGCGCCTGCGGTCATCTTTAATGATAAAGATCATTTACATGAAACGGTTCTACTGAATCAATTTGGATTACCGCAATCTAGTTATCCATATCATTATGTCCCCTCTTCTAAGTCATTTGTCGATGCAATCCAACTCGGCTTAGGCTATGGCATGGTGCCTGAACTGCAAATTCAAGACTTACTCGATCAAGGACAATTGATTTGTTTGTTGCCTGAGGCAACACAAGACGTTGATCTATATTGGCATCATTGGAAACAGCAGTCCCCACAACTCAAACATATTACTGACATACTTATGACATTAAAAAAGCAGTGATTGAATCACTGCTTTCTTTTTCTCAATTTAGTTGGCTTTCCATTGCCCTTCAAGCTTGATATTCACTTTTTCGCCAATTCCACCAATCGCTTTGCGCATACCGAAATCACTACGGTTGATGACTGTTGAAGATTGTACATTCAACACATTTGGATTCGATGCATTTGGAGTTAAAGTTGTATCAAATGAAACTGGGCGTGTCACACCACGCATAGTGAGTTGTCCATCAAATTTGTATTTATTATTTCCTAAAGCACGAATTTGATTACTTTGAAAGGTCACAGTTTTATATTTGCTTGCATGAAAGAAACTGTCACCAAAGACCATATCCTTTAAAGAGTTTTTGCTCAGTTTAAGGCTATTCACATCCATCACAAATTTAGCTGAACCTTGATTAGGCTGTGCCGGATCAAAATTCATCTGTGATTGATACTTTTGAAATTGCCCATTTACAATCGACATTCCTGCAGATCGGATATCAAAGCTGATCTTACTTCTAGGTGATAGTGTCCATGTTTGCGCTTGAGCAAAAATAGAAGCAGACAATAGCACTGTGGCCAAACTCATTTGTGTAATAGTACGCACGATTTCCCTCGGTTTTCTTGTGTTAAACACAATCATTCAATTGATGCACTCAAACTTGTACTGTCTTGACGTTGGAATTTAGTTTTAAGTTGTTGGTAAATTTCTGAATTTTGAAACGCTTGTAAAAATTGCATGGTTCCGTGGGGAAGTTCTTTTTCCATAATTTCCCCCCGATAGTATGCTTCGCGAAGTGGTGTTGCAGAAATTGCACCTTTTAAACTATCGAGTTCCAACATCTCCCACTCTGGGAAAAATTTTAGATAATAGGATGAGTCATCTTTAAAGTGGCCGATTAAGCCAACTTGATCATTTGGCTGTACTACACTCGCCACTAAAGATTTGACCAATTTTTGCCATTTTTCATCATTATAAACATCAATGACGTGTACAAATTTGATTCTTGCCTGTTGATCAGGAGAAAAGTTAGACAAAATCATCTGTTCACGTTCAATGGCTAAAAATGGATTTTTTATATTCCGCTCTAATTGAGCAGAACCAAGCGCTAAAATAACGTTCTGGCTATGCGTCAGCGCAATTTTAATGGTTTCCATATGTGCCAAATGAAAAGGCTGAAAACGTCCGATATAAACCAAATAATCAAATTTATAATTCATCGCCAAGTCACGTTTATGAACTGATCAGTTATGTCACTCTTCGCCAGAATACGACATAATAGATTTCATAAAATCTATATTAATTGAAAGCAAGGATAGTACGATGTCATTAAGTTGTATTCAACAACCTCATGAGCATTTAAATGCAAAATTAGAAGATGGTGTGCTGACCTTGGCGATTAATCGTCCTAAAGCCAAAAATGCATTATACGGCGAATTATACCTATGGATCGCCAAAGCCCTTGATGAAGCAGACAAAGATCAAGCTGTTCGTGTGGTCATTTTACGTGGCGAAGATGCGGATTTCAGTGCTGGTAATGATATGCAAGACTTCATGAAATCTGCGGCGATGAAAGATCAAATTCGTCCAGAAGATGGTCCTCCTTTCGTACTGTTAAAATCTGCTGCTAAATTTTCCAAACCCTTGATTGCTGCGGTACGTGGTGTCGCAATTGGTATTGGCGTAACGATCTTATTGCATTGCGACTTAGTTTATGCAGATAACACTGCTTTGTTCCAAATTCCATTTGTAAGCTTAGGTCTTTCACCTGAAGGCGCATCTAGTAAATTACTAGCACGTCAAGCAGGTCATGTGAAAGCAGCAGAACTTTTATTAACTGCTGATAAATTCGACAGTGAAAAAGCATTGGCTGCAAACTTGATCAACAGTATTGAATCTGACGTTTATGCAATTGCCGCTCAAAAAGCCACTCAACTGGCTTCACTACCACTTGCTTCTCTCGTGCAATCTAAAGCCTTAATGAAACATGATGTTGATGAGATCGTGTCCTGGATTGATCATGAAGCAGTAATCTTTATGGGGCGCGTCGGTTCTCCAGAAATGATGGAAGCTGTACAAGCTTTTATGCAAAAACGTAAACCTGATTTCACACAATTTAATTAATCTAAAAGATCCGAGTCTCACGACTCGGTGAATACTCTCTATCTAAGGAATGGATCATGACGACTGAAAAAAAACGCTACTACGAACCTGCACCACAAGGCATTGATGTTGAAAATTTCAAAAAGGTCGTGACCAGTCGTCGATCTGTTCGGAAGTTTACAGAAAAACCTATACCGTCTGATATCCTCGATCAATGTTTAGATTTAGCACTCTTGGCCCCTAATTCATCTAACTTACAACCTTGGACTTTTTATGTTGTACAAAATCCTGAAAAGAAACATAAGATTGTAAAAGCGTGTCTAAATCAATGGGCTGCGCGCACTGCGGCTGAATTGATTGTCTGTGTCGCACGTACAGATCGAATTAATGAAATGGCAAAGCTGAATATTCAAGAATTTCCATTTCCTGAGATTCCTCCACTCGTCAAAAAATATTACACCTATATTCCACTGAATTATAAAACGGGTTACTTAAATGCAATTGGTAACTTTAAGAAAGTAACTTTCAAGGTAGCACGTACTTTTGACAAACAAATGCCTGTTACCGCTTTTACACCTGCGGATGCCAAACTTTGGGCAGCGAAGACAACTGCTTTAGCCTGTGAAAATCTTGTACTTGCGCTCAGAGCTTATGGATTCGACAGTTGTATGATGGAAGGTTTTGACGAACCTTTAGTATGTAAAACATTGGGGCTCAATACTAAAGAGTTTCCAATTATGGTCATTGGTGCGGGAGAGCGTGCTGAAGATGGTGTGTTCTTCCCACAATATCGTTTCGATCGAGACTTATTTATTCAAAAAGTTTAAATGTAATATCACACATTTTTGATGACTTATTTTTCGTGTTGACACTTCAAACAATTGCTTACTGTTTGTAGTGTCAATTTTTTTCTTTTATCTCGATTTATATTTTTGATTGTATTTTTCCAAAAATGATTTTAAGCCAAAATATTAATTGAGAATAAGATGAAAATTAAACTTCCCTCAAGCATTGTTAAACATATAGATCATTCAGCTCTAGTAAATGGTCAAGCTTTTGATGCAAACACTGCGATCCACACACCTCTCGGAAAATATACCTGTGTACACTACGGGATCATGATTCCCAATCTACCTGCCCCATTCAACTTCTTAAATATGATTGTGGTTGCAGGACAACCTCTCGTTAAAATATTCAGAAATTCTCATTTAATAAAAACTTCAGATTTAGATACCGCAAATCTATTAATTGGTACTGCTGCAACGCAGCCTAATTTATTTTCTGGATATAGTATACAGCATGAATGTTTACTGGCGACTAATGGTCAATATCTCAAATTCGGTAATGACTTAGTTATAGAGGTTAACTACCCAGACATTAAAGCAACTCGCCAAGGTCATGCTTTCAATTATGAAATTAAATTAAAAGCGACTGATAAAATCGCACATTTCGTTAAACTCGCCGGAAGCATGTATGAACATTAGTCACTGCTTTGTGAGTACCAAGGATATTTAGAAATCGATGGACAGAAAACTCAAGTTCAAGGTCTATGCACCTTCGAATATGCACGTGGTGTCAATATCAACATTCCCATTCGATTTTTTACTTATCAAATCTTAAATATTAATAACCACACTCAAGTCTTATTTGTGGACACTCATGGTCCAATGGGCTTAGTTTTGCAAAGTCGTGTTTATGTTCGTTCTGTAGATCATCATGGAGGAATATACGAACGAGGGCTTGAATCTGTGGTGCATGAATATGAGCCTGAACCTGTAACTACACCAAATGGCATTAAAATGCGTTTACCTCGAGTCTTTGAATGGCAAGTCAATGATGATCAAGGCAATCTTCTGATTTCTATTTATGGCAAGGCTAATGGCGACTTTAAATATGGTATGGCTGGCGGTTATGCAGGTAGTTACCAATATTCAGGTCAATTCAAAGGTCAGCATATTCAGGGTCGAGGTTATATTGAGTATATTGATCCTATAAGCAATTAAGCGCTTCAAAATAAACTTTCAATAATTAAGCCTCATGAGATGGGGCTTTGACATTTAAAGACATGTTCATTCATTCAAATTATTTCTAAACTCATTTCAACATTATAATTTCAGCATTTTAAACTGAGGATAGAGCATCCTTAGTTTTTCCAATGCATGACTTGAGTCTTGAATATCGGTATGAGCGCAAGAAAAAGTAAAATCAGAACTGATGCTGGTATTTTTCCAAGCATGGTATACGAGACACTGCAAAATATGGGCGTTGATGTGGATTTAATATTTTCGCAATTAAATGCGTTACAACATCCAATCGACTATCCTCAACGCGATTTAAGATATGACAATCGTGTTCAAAAAAAATTCTGGGAACTCACAGAAGTTATTACACAAAATTCCAATATTGGTTTAACTGTCGGTCACCATCTCCCCACTTTTCGTGGTCAACTTTTTGAATACATTTTTTTAAGTAGTGCAAATTTTGGCGATGCATTAAAAATAGCAATGAAATACTATCAATATTTCACTACAGGATTGGATATTGAACTTCACATAGAAGATGACACCGTTACCCTAAAAGGTTTTCATCACCCTGTCCGTCATTATTTAGAATGTACGATTACCATTGTTTTATCTTTTTTTGATTATATCAGTCAGGGAAAATTTCAAGCACAAGAAATTTGGCTCAGCTACGACAATACAGAATTTCAGGACTTATATCATGAGCTATGGCATTGCCCAGTTTATTTTAATCAGCCTTATGGTTGTATAAAATTCAAAGCAGAAATTCTAGAATATGCCTCTCCGTCTGCTCAGCCTGATTTATTTCTGTTACATCAAGCTATCATTGAGAAGCACATTGAACTTGTAGATAAACATGAACTAGTCATTCAAATTGAAGAGGCTTTAGGCGAACAACTAAAATTAAGACAATTCGCTCTAGAAGATATCGCAAGAATTCTTAAACTCTCCCCGCGTAAAATCCAAATTTCACTCAAAGATATTGGAACGAATTACGAGAATGTTCTAACGTCATTCAGACAAAAACTTGCTCGTCAGTTACTAGCGAAAACCGCACTCAAACATGATGAAATTGTCTATTTAACAGGGTTTTCAGAGCCATCAGCCTTTTCTCGAGCCTTCAAATATTGGACAGGAGAATCTCCATCCTCGTATCGTCAGCGCATACAAAATTCAACCGATCATGGGTCAATAGAAATAATGTGTAAGAATTCAAAAGCTGGTTCTTCATAAGGATGACTGGCTTTTAATGCACGTGCCACTTCTATGGCTTTATCTTCAGGCACAATAGTTTCTACACGCCATTCTTCAACTTGTTCAAGCTCTCCAACTTGACCTATAAAAGGTTGAGCCGCATTGACAGGTTTAAATTGACCTAAGCCCTTGACCTGCCAAGCGCATTGCTCATAATCACCAATTCCGCCTGCACCTGCTTCAAATACTGCCTGTTTCGTCAACTCTAGATGTGATTCTGGTACAAAATAGATCAGTTTAAGCATTAATGACCTCTTCCGCGCTTTTCCGCTCTGTTGTCATTTGCATAAGGGCTTCAGTAATCATTTTCAATGCAATATTGTTTGAATGACGATGATAATTCGCATATAGACCAAGCTGTGGTAATTGCTCATCTGTTTTAACAATTTTGATATTATGATTTAAAAACTTCAGGAGGTATTCGGGAGCAAAACTAAAGCCCATTCCCAAATTAATCAGATTGATATGCTGTAATACATTAGTCACCCACAGCATTTGATCATCCATCTTTTCGAAGGGAACTAAAACATTTAATTTGTCATAGAATATTGGTGAAGCATTTTGTTCACACATAATGACTGATGAATTTTTTAATTCTTGTAGTTTCAATGTCCGTTCTGAAGGATGAAGATTGTCTGCAGCCACCAAATAAATTTGTTCTGTCAAAATATGGATATCTTCATAATCTGAATGATCCATTTTGTATCGAGTAAAACATATATCAAGTTCAGCATTTCTAAGTTTTTGTATTTGCTCAGTACAAGTCAAACTGTGTAAATGAATTTTAAGATTAGGAATATTCTTTCTTAACTGCGCCAGAATGCTAGGCATCAGTTTCAGTTCAGCCACATTCAAAAATCCAATGTGAATCTGATTATTCTTTTGCTGAGCGACCTGTCTAGCTGCAGCTACAGCTTGCTTGGCATTGTCCAGCGTCAAAGCTGCGTATTTTAAAAATGCTTCCCCCTCATCAGTCAGTTTGACTTTACGAGTGGTCCGATCAAATAAAGTAACACCGACTTCGTGTTCAAGATCTTTAATTTGCTGACTGAGTGATGGTTGTGCGGTATAGAGCTTTTCGGCAGCTTTAGTAAAGCTTTGCTCTTGCGCAACAGTCATAAAATACCGTAAATGTCGTAATTCCATATCTCAATCAGCCCATCGTGCATAAGTGCACGTTCATTACTTTGAATTTTATATAGATCGATAGTTTATATGAATACGACTATAGATCACTGCACTTTTTTTCTAGACTGACTCAATTCAAAAACTCTCCCCATGTATTCAATTCATTTAGGAAAAAGCATGTCTCAACATTTTGACACTGATGTTCTTGTCATTGGTACTGGTCCTGCTGGTTCAACTCTGGGGCTTGCCCTTGCCAATTATGGCGTCAAAGTTCAATTGTTTACCCAGTTTAATTGGTTAGCCAACAGTCCTCGTGCACATATTACTAATCAACGTGCCATGGAAGTCCTCCGTGATTTAGGTATCGAAGAACAGGTGAAGGAAATCGCAACACCTTGGGAACACATGGGTGAAAGCCTGATCACAACCAGTTTAGTCGGCGAAGAAATTGCCCGTATCAGTGCTTGGGGCACAGGCGATGAACGTCATGGCGATTATATCAAAGGAAGTCCATGCCCTTTAGTAGATCTTATCCAACCTAAAATGGAAGCGCTACTCGTTAAAAATGCGGCTGAGCGAGGCGCTATTTTTAACTTCAATACTGAATATTTATCTCACGTACAAGATGAACACGGTGTGACTGCGACTTTCCTCAATCGGATAACCAATACCGAATTCAATTTACGCGCCAAATACTTGGTGGGAATGGATGGTGCACGTTCAAAAGTCGTTGAACAGCTTGGATTACCCCTTGAAGGCGTGATGGCACGGGCTGGTACAGTCTATGTAACCTTCAAGGCAGATTTGTCTAAATACGTTCAGCACCGTCCTGCGATTTTGCAATGGATTGTCAATCCTGAAGCCAGTTTTGGTGATTTAGGTATGGGGCTATTGCGTGCTATCACCCCATGGAATGAGTGGATTATGGGTTGGGGCTTCGATATTTCTAAAGGTGAGCCTCAAGTGACTGAAGAACAAGTTCGCGCACGCCTTGATGCCTTCGTTGGTGAGCATGTAGAAGATGTCGAAATTCAAAAATTGTCTTATTGGTACGTGAACCAAACATGGGCAACTGAATATTCGAAAGGTCGCGTGTTCTGTGGTGGCGATGCCGTACATCGTCATCCACCATCAAGTGGTTTAGGCTCAAATACCTGCATGCAGGATGCCTTTAACCTCGGTTGGAAACTTGCATATGCAGTTAAAGGTTGGTCTCAACCTACGCTTCTCGATTCTTATACCGTTGAACGTGCGCCTGTAGGTAAGCAAATTGTTGCACGTGCCAACCAATCACGATTTGATTATAAACACCTCAAAGAAGTTTTTGGTTTTGATCAAGGTGTAACAACCCAAAAGCAAATGCTGGAGCGTATTTTTGCTGAAAATGAACAAGGCGCTGAAATACGTACAAAACTCTACAATGCATTAGCAATTAAAAATTTTGAATTTAATGCTCAAGGTGTTGAACTGAATCAGCGTTATAGCTCAAATGCTGTCATCTCTGAATCAGAACCTGAAGTATTTAAACAAGATGATCAACTTTACCTACAAGCCACTACACGCCCTGGAGCAAAAGTACCGCATACTTGGCTCATCAATGCTAAAGGTCAAAAAGTTTCAACTCTAGATATTACGGGCAAAGGTCATTTTACCTTACTCACAGGCCTCTCAGGCAAAGGCTGGAAACAAGCTGCTGAAAAACTTAATCTTGGGTATTTAGATGTTATTCAAATCGGTTCAAGAGATTATCGTGATGTCTATGGTACATGGAATGCGAAGTCTGAAATTCATGAGTCTGGTGCTGTTTTAGTACGTCCAGATGGCTATGTTGCTTGGCGTTATCAAGACAGTACCAACGATGCTTTTGATTATGAAAGTACATTGAAAGCAGTTCTTAGACATGTGCAATTAATCGTTTAAAATTTTCAAAGACGATTTTGTTAAACATTATGCACATCAATTTTTATAAAAGCCGAGTTCTTCTCGGCTTTTATATGTATTTCTAATCGACTAACTTAATAAATTTCGGAGTACCAATTTTTACATTCTCAAATGCGACAATCCCTACAATTTTTTTCTTAGGATCAAGTGGCTCAGTTAACTCACGATCAATCAATCCAACTTTGTGTTCAGTACCTTTAGAGTCCACTAGCTTAATTTGATCAGAACGGATAGTAATCGGCTGATTGCCCTGATTTTCAAGAGTAAGCTGATAATAATATGTATTGTCTTTCGATAAGTTTGTATTTTCTGCAAGTATTCGTAAATTTTTATTTTGCATCATATTGCTAGCGATAATTTCATCACCAACCACGATATCTTGTGTCTTCTGTATGTCATTTTTTATTTCAACATTTTTTGACTTTTGATCACATGCTGTTAAGCCCAATACAGCAATCATTGTTATAAAAATAATATTTTTCATTGTATTCTCATAAATAAAAACAAATTTAAGTTTATTATTTTTTAATTAAATTACTTTTACTGTTTTGTAAAAATTTACAATAAGCTTCATGTATTAATTGGCCAAGTTCAATAGCCTATTAATTTGTAAATGTGAAACCCATGATTTTGGTTAACTTTTTTTAAAAGCTCCTATTCAACCTTTAAAGCTTATTCTATATATCATTAAACTTTTACATAAAGAATAAAAGAATTTTCAAGCATTTTTATATTACTGGATAGAAATTAGATATCCTGCGATTAAAAACAAAATTTGTAGACCTGCAATGAAGAAAAATAGCTTCCAACCTTTTTGACGTGACTCTACTTTATTGGTCATTACTAACGCTTTATTCATATCACCACCTCATTGATTAGTGTTACAACAGCAGCATTGTCATTCTTGGCATCTATGCATAGATGCATCTAAATTGTGCAATAAATAAACTTTTCTTTCACACTAATATAAAAGCAAAAAACAAACCAATTTTTAATTGTAATAAAAAACAAATCTACTCTTTCAGCCAACTCGAGCAATCCTCACTTACATATTCCGTCTTCTTTAAAACAACATTGATCTTTTGACTAGGAAAATCACTCAGTGCAATATTATCAACAGTTCCATAACCCGCTTTAGAAACGCACATCGACCAACTGTAATTTTGTATACCATGAATGATTAAATTCTCCATTTTCCATTCTTTTACACTTTTAAAAATAGCTATACCCTCGGCATCAGTTTGAATAAGAACAAACTTGAGGGGTACTTTAGCAGGATGCTGTTCCGTAATGAGTAGAACATCTGCACCTTCTACTCTTTTCCCATTTTCATCCACAATATGAGCATCAAAAGGTAAACGAATGGTTTTATAAACAGGATAGCAGCCTGATAGGACTACACTGATCAAACCTAAAAATATGCAATACTTCATTTTAATATGTTATCCACACCTAAATTTCAGTATATAAAAAAAGCCACCCTAAGGTGACTTTTAAAATCTTTTTACAGCTTAACCAATAAATTTACGAGCATTACGGAACATACGTAACCATGCACCATCTTGATCCCAATCTTCAGGTTTCCAAGAATGTTGAACCGCACGGAAGTTACGTTCAGGATGCGGCATCATAATCGTTGCACGACCATCAGTTGAAGTCACACCTGTAATTGCTTCAGGTGAGCCGTTCGGGTTCAATGGGTAATGTTGAGTTGGATTACCTTGGCTATCAACATAACGTAAAGTCACTTGATTACTCGCATTCAATGCAGCAATAGAGCTGTCCGCTGCAACAACGCGACCTTCACCATGCGCCACAGCAATTGGTAAAATCGAACCTTCCATACCTTCTAACAGTACAGATTTAGATTTTTCAACACGAACGTTTACAGCTCGCGCTTCAAACATTTCTGATACGTTACGATGGAAACGTGGCCAGTTTTCAGCACCTGGAATGAGTGGAGCCAATTGAGACAACATTTGGCAACCGTTACAGATACCGAGTGAGAATGTTTCTTGACGGTTAAAGAATTTCTCAAATTGATCACGAAGTTTAGGATTGAACAATACTGATTTCGCCCAACCACCACCAGCGCCTAAAACGTCACCGTAAGAGAAACCACCACATGCCACTAAACCTTCAAATTCATCAAGGCTTACACGACCAGCGAGTAGGTCACTCATATGGACATCAATCGTATTGAAACCAACTTTGTCGAATGCAGCTGCCATCTCCACATGACCATTTACACCCTGCTCACGCAAGATTGCCATATTCGGACGACGTGTATTGATATACGGTGCTTCAATTTCTTCATTCAAATCGAATGTCGCTTTTGCAATAAGACCTTTATGATCTTTATTCGCAATTAGACTATATTCTTGATCTGCAGTTTCCACGTTGTCACGTAAACGTTGAATCTGATGTGACACTTCAGTCCACGCTTGTTGCAGTTCAACACGATCTAGCGTTAAACCATTAATCGTTAGCGTATCAGTAGTATTCACTGTACCAACGACACTGATCGCATCTTTTAAGCTTGATGCTGAAACTTCAGTCTGTAGTGCATCCCAATCAGCTTTAGCAATTTGTAATACTGCACCAATTTCTTCAGCAAATAAGCTTGCTACAGATTGATCTTCTAATGCCACACCTAAGCGTGAAGCGAACATCATCTCTGCAACAGTTGCGATTAAACCACCATCACCGATGTCATGGTAAGCTTTAATTAAACCACGGTTATTCCAATCTTGTACCAATTCAAAGAATGCTTTGAAGTCATCGAAGCTATCTACATCTGGTGTAACCGAACCAATTGCTTTATACACTTGCGCAAGGATCGAACCACCTAGACGGAATTGACCTTTAGACAAATCAATACGTACAAGTACTGAATCTAAGTTTTTCAATTCTGGTGTTAATGTCTTACGCACATCAGTCACCGGTGCAAATGCTGTGATCACACCTGACATTGGAGAAGTTACAGACTTATCTTCACCTTCGTCATTCCAAGTCGTACGCATCGATAAAGAATCTTTACCTACAGGAATTGCGATGCCAAGCGCAGGACACATTTCCATACCGATGGCTTTTACACCTTCAAATAATGCTTGGTCTTCGCCTACTTGACCTGCTGCAGCCATCCAATTCGCAGACAATTTAATGTCGCTGATTTTCTCGATTTTTGCAGACATGATGTTGGTGATTGACTCAGCCACTGCTAAACGTGCAGATGCCGCAGGATTTAACAATGCTACAGGTGGACGTTCACCCATTGCCATTGCTTCGCCTGTGTAGCCCACTAAACTTGTTGTTGTTACCGCAGCATCTGCTACAGGCACTTGCCATGGACCAACCATTTGGTCACGTGCAACCATACCTGTAATTGAACGGTCACCAATGGTAATTAAGAATGATTTAGACGCAACTGTTGGGTTCTTAATCACACGGTAAATCGCATCTTTAAGATCAGTCACTTGTGCAGCATCAAAGTCATCACCGTGACGTTCGATACAGTCATACGCGCGGCTCATACGTGGCGTACCACCCAAGATCACTTGCATTGGTACATCGACAGGATTGTTACCGAACAATGGATCTTCAACGGTTAAGTGACGCGCTTCAGTCGCTTCACCCAGTACCGCAAACGGACAACGCTCACGTGCACAGATTGATTCAAACAATTCTAATGAACTTGGACGGATAGCTAACACATAACGCTCTTGCGCTTCGTTTGACCAGATTTCCATTGGCGACATGCCCGGCTCAAGCGACGGAATCTTACGAAGATCAAGTTTTGCACCTAACTCGTGATCGTTCACAAGTTCAGGCATTGCATTTGAAATACCACCCGCACCGACATCATGTACAGATACGATTGGGTTTTCATCTTCCATGCGCCAGCAGGTATCGATCACTTCTTGGCAACGACGTTCCATTTCTGGGTTTTCACGTTGTACAGAAGCGAAGTCTAGGCTTTCACCCATTGTACCGCTGTCTACAGAAGAAGCTGCGCCACCACCTAAACCAATGAGCATTGCAGGACCACCAAGCACGATAAGCAAATCGCCCGGCTGAATGGCATCTTTTTCAACGTGGTCTGGACGAATGTTACCGTATCCACCCGCAATCATAATTGGCTTATGGAAGCCTTTTACATCGCCATTGACCTTTTGTTCGAAAGTACGGAAGTAACCATTTAATGCAGGACGACCAAATTCGTTGTTAAACGCTGCACCACCCAATGGACCTTCAATCATGATTTGAAGTGGAGATGCCATACGAGATGGTTTGCCGTAGTTCTCTTCCCACGGTTGTTCAAAGCCAGGAATATTCAAGTTTGAAACTGTGAAACCGGTTAAACCTGCTTTAGGTTTACCACCACGACCTGTTGCGCCTTCATCACGGATTTCACCACCTGAACCTGTTGCCGCACCTGCAAATGGTGCAATCGCTGTAGGATGGTTGTGGGTTTCCACTTTCATTAAGATGTGAGCAGCTTGGCTCTTATATTTATAAACATAATGACCGTTTTCATCTTTTTTCGGATAAAAACGTTGCGTATCAAATCCTACAATCACTGATGCATTGTCTTTATATGCTGACAATACATCTGTAGGTGATTCTTTATAGGTATTTTTAATCATTTGGAACAATGACAATGGTTGAACTTCACCATCGATTGTCCATTCTGAACCAAAGATTTTATGACGACAATGCTCAGAGTTCGCTTGTGCAAACATCATGAGTTCAATGTCATGCGGATTGCGACCTAACTTGATAAATGCATCAGTTAAGTAATCAATTTCTTCATCCGATAAAGCAAAACCAAATTCAGAGTTTGCTTTTACGAGCGCTTCTTTACCTTGACCTAGAATATCAATCGAGTTTAGTGGTTTTGGCTCAGTTTCAGTAAATAAAGCAGCAGCATCGTCAATTTGATTGAAAACACTTTCTGTCATTCGGTCATGCAGAATTTGCTTAATTTCATTTGAAACGTCTTTTACACCCTTCAAAGTAAACAAAACACCGCGTTCAAGACGATGAACCGGTGTGTTGCAGTTCGCGAAAATATCGGTCGCTTTTGAAGACCACGGCGAAATTGTACCTACGCGTGGAGTGACTAAGATTTGAATCTCATCTGTGGCTGCTTGGCGTAATTCAAATGACGCACCATCATTTAGAAGCTGTAAAGCGGATTGCTGTTGTTGCTCGTTGAGCGCTTGGTCGAATAAATAAACCCATTGACTTTCTATTGATTGAACCGAACTAATTGACTGTAAACGAGTTAATAGTTGCGTTTGCTTAAAAGAAGAGTGTGCTGGTGCACCGGCCACGATAAACATGCTGATTTTGGCTCCACGGGATGGTCTTTTGAACCATGCCACAATGTGACTTGAAGAGAGCGCATATTCTACTGTGTATTGCAAAATTCAGCTAGATAGCAAAACTGCTTTAAGACATATTTTCGATCGAGTTTACGAATAAATCTTTTTTATTCAGTAAAAAAAATTGAATTGCACCCTATGATGCAATTCAAATGAGATACACCTAAATAATTCTTCAGTCATCTCAACTATTGAGTGTTGGTGATTTTTAACAGATGTTGAATCGCCTCTAGAGCCATAATCATAGATTTTGGATCAACTAAATCCTTGCTATCACAAGCTTGGTGATAACATGGTGCAAAATCTAAAATTATTTCGCCCTCGTTTGCACCTGGACGTTCTTGTTCATTAAATAAAATGATCGATGTGACCGGCACTTTTCCTAGAAATGGTGCTGTGTCGCTTGCTGTTAAAGTGGTGATGTCTTCTTTTATTGTTAAGTTCTTTGCTTTAAAGAATGATTTTAATTGTTCTTCAAGCGCAGTATCCTCTGGATGACTAGGTAAAGACTTTAAGCCATCAATCATTGGTTTATAGTCAGATTCAGATAATCCAGCAGACTTAAACTGGGCTTCTAAATCTTTTAATGAAGATTTATCTACATCAGCAACCAAAATATTCGGATTTTTTGTACCGACCATATCAACATTGATATAAGCCTTTATTCCCTTCAGCTGTTCAGGTGTCATTTTAGCAACAAAATCTTGCGAACCTCCGATACCATCTTCTTCAGAATCCCAAAATGCAAGGTAAATTGTATTTTGAGGATGATTTTCAGATTTTGAATAATGTTGTAATAGCTCTAATAGAACGGCTACACCTGTACCATTATCATTGATCCCAGGCCCTGTGGTCACAGAATCATAATGTGCACCGATTATCGTAGCTAAATCAGGATTTTTACCTTTGATTTCGATAATAATATTCTGACCTACAATCTTATTGCGATTTTCAAACGGCAACATCTGAGCGTGCAAACCAGCTTTTTTTGCCTCTTCAATAATATAGGTTGCAGTTGCCTTACCACCATCCGTTCCAACTGCGCGATTACCGCCATGAGCTGCTGCAATATCTTCTAAGGCACTAAGATGACTCATGAGACGTTGTTCGATCAAATTCGAAGTATTGATTTGCGTGGTTACTTGTTGATTTTGATTTGGTGTATGTGAGCAAGCACTCAACATAAAAATACTGGTCATTAATGCTGTTAAACAAAGTATTTTTTTCATTGTCATGTGGATATCAGTTTATTAAGGATTCCATTTTAGAGAATAACCTTATTACATCCACAGATTTTTGTAATAAAAAAGAGCCCGAAGACTCTTTTTATTTATGTTTCTAAATTTTTAATCAACCAAATCGACCCGTAATATATGCCTCAGTCAATTGGTGATCAGGTTGAGTAAATACTTTTTCTGTCGAATTCACTTCAATCAAATCACCTAAATGGAAATAGGCAGTACGGTCTGATACACGTGCAGCTTGTTGCATTGAGTGCGTAACGATTGCAATAGTATATTGTGTTGAAAGCTCAGCGATTAACTCTTCAACTTTAGCCGTCGCAATTGGGTCAAGTGCTGAACAAGGTTCGTCCATTAAAATCACTTCTGGCGAAACTGCAATAGTTCGAGCAATACATAGACGTTGCTGTTGACCGCCTGATAAACCAGTTCCTGGCTGATTCAAACGATCCTTAACTTCATCCCACAACCCCGCTTTACGTAAACTATTTTCAACAATCTCTTCTAAATCATATTTGTCACGTGCTAAACCATGGAGTTTAGGTCCGTATGCAACGTTTTCAAAAATTGATTTTGGGAATGGGTTTGGCTTTTGGAACACCATACCCACTTGCGCACGCAGTAATACTACGTCGAGATTAGGATCATAAATATCTTGATTATCCAACATGACTTTACCCGTTACCCGACAACTATCTATCGTGTCGTTCATACGATTTAAAGTACGTAGGAATGTTGACTTACCACATCCAGATGGACCAATAAAAGCAATCACTTCATTTTGGTAAATATTAAGATCAATGCCTTTAATCGCTTCAGATTCACCGTAATAAACGTGAACATCAGTTGTGCTCAATTTTACAACATCCGATTTTGCTTCTTTTTTATTTTCGCTCTGCGTGTCAAATTGTGAAACAAACGAAGTTGACGTTTTTTGATTTTCATCTTGAGATGTAAATTGTGTTTGATCTGAATTCACTGATTGATCCTTTTTTAAGGAATTTTGAGTTACTTGCGAAGTTACTGTATTCATATTTTGCTCCGACTACCAACGGACTTCAAATTTCTTACGTAACCAGATCGCTAAACTATTTAAGCTAATCATCATCGCAAGGAGAACAATAATGGCTGCAGCAGTACGACCTTCAAAGAAGTTACGAAGTTCATTACCCTGCCACAAGAAAATCTGTACAGGCAGCGCTGTAGATTGATCGAATGGGCTTGCTGGAATACTGGCTACAAAAGCACTCATACCAATCAACAACAACGGCGCAGTCTCACCCAATGCTTGAGCCACACCAATAATCGCACCTGTTAAAATACCTGGTAATGCCAAAGGCAGGACGTGATGAAAAACAGTTTGCAGTCTTGATGCACCCAATCCTAATGCAGCTTGGCGAATCGAAGGAGGAACGGCTTTTAAAGAAGCTCGTGTCGTAATAATCACCGTTGGCAATGTCATTAAACTTAACACAAGACCACCTACCAAAGGGGCAGACAATGGTAAATGCATCCAACCAATAAAAATTGCAGCACCAAGCAAACCGAATACAATCGATGGAACAGCAGCCAAATTATTGATGTTGACTTCTACAATATCTGTAATCCAGTTCTTTGGCGCGAACTCTTCAAGATAGATCGCAGATGCAACGCCGATTGGAATCGAAATAAAGATCACAATCAACATCATGAACAATGAGCCCATGAATGCACCAGCTAAACCAGATGTCGCTGGTGAACTACGAGAGTCAGGACTCGTGAAAATATTCGTGTTAAATGAATTTTCGATGACACCTTTAGCCTTGAGTTCATCAGCAATTTGACGAATCTCGGGACTAAGTTGTTGCTGTTCATCTGGCAAAGAACGATCAATATTACCTGCAAGCCACACATCAATATTTGCATCAGCAAGGACTTTTACGTCCACTGTTTTACCAACCAAGCTTGGATCATTCATCACCATATCACGGATACGATATGCTTCAGAGCTCGTATAGATATAGCTTAAATCATCACGTTGGGCTTCAAGTTGAGGATCTTGTTTGATCATGGCATTGATGATCAATGCATCCCAATCCACCATGCCAACTTCAGTCTGCCACTCAATAAACCGTTCTTCATACTGAGCTGGATTCTCACCTTCAGCCAGTACAGGCTTTGGACCAACCTCAACAATCTTTGGATCGAAATAGATTGGCAAATTCATGCTACTTTGCCAAAAAGCAGGCAAGCCTTTCGCTAAAATACTACCGAATAGCAATACTACGAAGAATAAGCCAGCAATCACTGCTGAAAAACCGAAGAAACGGAACGTCTTTTCTTTACGATGACGTTTAGCTAAAGAATTCTGAATAGTCTTCTTACGCTTTTCTCTAAGCTGCTCAGCTGTTGCTGAATCAACTGTCTCGAGAGTATTAGGATTAGAAGTACTCATTAGTCGTATTGCTCACGGTATTTACGCACGATGTAAAGTGCAACAATGTTCAAACCTAAAGTAATCACAAACAATGTAAGTCCTAGTGCGAAAGCGACTAATGCTTGCGGACTTGCAAAGTCAGTATCACCTGTTAATTGATTAACAATCGTAATCGTTACGGTCGAAACAGCTTCTAATGGATTTGCGTGTAAAAGAGGACTGTTACCAGCTGCTAGAACTACGATCATCGTTTCGCCAATTGCACGGGAAGCAGCCAATAAAAATGCACCAATAATGCCAGGCAACGCTGCTGGAATGACCACTTTACGAATCGTTTCAGATTTGGTCGCCCCTAATCCTAAAGATCCATCACGTAATGCTCGAGGCACTTGAGTAATAATGTCATCAGATAAAGAAGACACAAAAGGGATGATCATGATTCCCATGACAAAACCTGCAGTGAGCGCACTCGTTGCGTTGATATCAATACCAACCATTGCCCCTACAGTTTTAATAAATGGGCCAATAATCATGAGTGCAAATACACCATAAACGATCGTTGGAATACCAGCTAAAACTTCAATGGTCGGTTTTGCCCAAGAACGGAAGCGAGGAGAAGCATATTCAGCCAAATAAATCGCGATCATTAAACCTACTGGTACAGCAACCAATAGTGCGATCCCACTGACCATAAGCGTACCCCACAACAATGGAAGTAAACCATAGCTTCCTTCTGCACTTCCCGAAGTACTGAAACCCGGGTTCCACTCTGTTCCAAAGAAGAAATCAAAAGGATTAACAAAGCTGAAGAAGCGCATCGCTTCTCCAAACATCGACATTACAATCCCTAGTGTTGTAAGAATCGCGACACCAGAACATAAAGCTAAGCCAACATTGATGACTTTCTCGACTTGATTACGCGCTCTAAAATCTTGGCTAATTCTTTTTTTAGCCCATACCAAACCTGCCAATGCAGTGCAAATAACAACTGCTAATTTTGCAACAGAGCCAATAGTTGAAAATTTACTCAGTTGCTCTGCAGCAGCAACTTCATATGCCGTTGCCGTGTCACTGACACCAAATCCGGACGCAATTGATTGAACACGGTCAACAACTACGTTTAGGCTTGCTGGATCTAGACTCGCTTTAATATCCTGTGGCAAATGATTAAGCACCACCTGCTCCAAGATCGTTGGCTCAACCAAATTCCAAACAATCAAAATTAAAAATGCAGGGATACCACACCACAACGCAACTAATGCCCCATAGTAACCAGGACGTGAATGCAAAGCGGCAGAGTTATTTCCCTGACCTGCTAAGTTACGGCTTTTGCGTAATCCGATTTGATAGGCAATGGCGATGATCGCCAATAACACACCTATAAGTAGCAGATTCATGTATTCTCCACTGTCTTTTCAATTTTCATGGTTTGAAAAAACTTTTTTCAATGAAAAAACCAATGGCAGGATAATTCCTGCCATTAGTTTGTCGTTTGATTACTTAACAGCTTTACCTGCTTTAAAGTTTGCCAAAATTGCTGCACGCTCTTTGTCAGAGAGTGAAATTAAGCCCGCTTTTTCTAACTTAGAACCTTTACCTGAAACACGCTTATTTAAGAAATATTCAGTAAACTGTGGTAAACCTTTGATTGATTTCAAATGCTCACCTTTTACATAGAAGAATAATGGGCGTGATACAGGGTAAGAACCATTTAAAATCGTGTTTTCAGACGGTGCCACATTGTTCACAGTTGCAACGCGTAAACGGTCACGGTTTTGATCATAGAAACCTAAACCAAACACACCAACAGCACTTGGAGAAGTCTTTAAGCGTGCAAGTGTTTCTGTATAGTCACCCGCAATTTCCACAACACGACCATCTTTACGGAACGTTGTGCAAGCTTTCTTTTTGGCATCTTTATCTAAAGCTTTAATAGCAGCATACGATTCACAACCAGCGTCCACCATTTTCTCCTGGAAGACTTCACGTGTACCATGATTCGAAGCTGGGATTACAAGCGTGATTGGCTCATTTGGTAATGATTTATCAATTTGATTCCAACGTGTATATGGGTTTTTTACCATCTTACCGTTTGAAGGCAATTCAGCTGCCAAAGCTGCAAATACATGTTGTGGACGTAATTTATAAGCTGCTTTGTTAGCATTTGAAGCAAATACGATACCGTCGTAACCGATTTTAATTTCTAATACTTGGTTAACGCCATTTTTCTTACATTCAGCCAATTCGCTCGATTTGATTGCACGAGATGAGTTAGCAATATCGATCGTATTGTCGCCAACACCATTACAAAATTGTTTTAAACCACCCGACGAACCGCCTGAACCAACTACTGGTGTTTTAAATTGAGGGAAGTTATTACCGAATTCTTCAGCCACAATACTTGCATATGGCAATACTGTAGAAGAACCCGCAATTTGAATTGTGTCACGTGCTGCATTTGCGGTTGTTGCTACAGCTGCCCCAGAAAGTGCTAATGCAATTGCAATATTTGTAAAGCGCATCATGTTATCTCTCAATTTATGCAAATTTGGAGTACGCTACTTTTTATTGAAGTATTGTACTTATTTCGATACATGCATTTTGATTTGATAATATGACAATAAGGTTACAGCTTTATTACGATTTTATTATTTTTATTACACCAACTTGCTTATTTGTTTTTTAATTATATTTCAACGATTTATAATAATTACGGTTAAATACTGATATTTTTATTACCTACTTATTCTTTAATAATTATCCCCCTAATTCTGCATAAAGATTATTTCAATCATGATCTAAAAATATGTCAAAGTTATGAATTTTTAATATCAAAAAAGCGCTCAATTGAGCGCTTTTTTTCAAAAACAATCTATTAATCGATTGGTGGCGTATATGTACCATCAGCAATTGAAGCTTTGATGCGATCAGACTCAGCCAGTACAAGCGCAAGCAAGTTCTTCACATTGTCTAAAGTTGCTACTGGACTTAAAGTTGTCATTTTCAATGATTGAACCTGACCGACTTTAGTCACACCAATATTCGCTTCACCACGTGCAAACAATTCATCCGCAACGTTTTGGTTCAATGTATCGAGTAATTCTGTTGGGTAACCTTCAGGAATTACACGGAACAAGACTGATGCAAATTGTGGCTCAACCAATAACTCTAAACCGTCTGTTGCTTTAATATAATCTGCAACATCACGCGTTAAAGTCACACCGTGGTCAATCATAGAGCCGTAAAGCTCTTCACCGAGTGCTTCAATCGTCATCCACAATTTCAACGCATCAAAACGACGTGTAGTTTGTAGAGATTTAGAAACAAGGTTTGGTACGCCATGCTCTTCATCATAAGCAGAGTTTAAGTATTCCGCTTCATAATGCATAAAGCGATAGTTCGCTTCATCTTTAAGTAAGAATGCACCACAAGAAATCGTTTGGAAGTAATGCTTATGGAAATCAAGTGTGATTGAATCAGAAAGCTCGATACCATCTAACAAATCACGGTGATTATTAGATAGGATTAAAGCACCGCCCCATGCTGCATCGATATGCATCCACGCGCCGTACTTATTGGTGATTTCACGGACTTTCTTTAAAGGATCAATTGCACCCGCATCGGTAGTACCTGCAGTTGCAACCACACATGCCACAATTTTGCCTTCATTTTGAAGGTGTGCCATGGTTTTCTCTAGTGCATCCATGTCCATACGCGCATTTTCGTCGACAGGCACAGTCACTACAGATTGGAAGCCCATTCCCATCATCGCCATGTTCTTTTGCACAGAGAAGTGAGCATTTTCAGAACAAATGACTTTAACGTTACGCATCGCTTCCGCAGGTACGCCATCACGCTGAACAGACCACGGATTGCCGTTTTCGTCTTTCCATTTTTTCGCGATACATGCATCACGTGCAAGCAATACACCCATCAAGTTTGACTGCGTACCGCCAGAGGTGAACACACCTGCTTGACCTGCACCATAACCAACTTTTTGACGAAGCCAATCGATCAACTGAACTTCCATCAATGAACCTGCAGGGCTTTGATCCCATGAGTCCATCGATTGGTTAGTTGCGTTAATGAGTACTTCTGCGATTTGGCTAGTCACCATAGTAGGACAATGCAAATGCGCCAAAGAATGAGGATGATGTACTTTTAAGCTCTTATTAAGGAATAGCTCAACCATACGCTCTAATGACTTTTCCACACCCAATCCTTCTTTAGAAGGATTAAATGCAATTGCACTGCGAAGCTCTTTAATGCTACCGCCTGTGTACATTTTGTCATTTTGTAACCAAGCTGCTACTGCTTGAGTTGCCTGATCCATTGCTGACGTATAGTCAGCAATGGATGCAGCATCATTACAGAGCAAAGCTTTACGGTGTTCTGCAAAATCTACCATGAATTAAGCGCCTCGTACCGCAACTAATGCTTCAGAAATTGCTTTCTTAAAGCGCACAATTACTTCTTCACATTCAGCTTGGTTAATAATTAATGGGCAAAGTAGACGAATCACTGTACCGTTACGTCCACCCTTTTCTAACAACAATTTGTTGTTGAAACACGCTGCTTGGATTGCAGCAGCCAATTGACCATCTGCAGGAAGTGAACCCATATGGTCAGCAGGTTTACGCTCATCAACAATTTCGATACCGATCATTAAACCGCGGCCACGTACATTACCGATACATGGGAATTCTGCAGCTAATTTCTTCAATTCAGCTTGAAGGAAATCACCACGCTCTTGTGCGTTTTGCGCAAGATTTTGTTCTTTGATCGTTTTGATCGTAGCAAGACCAGTACCCATAGCCAATTGGTTACCACGGAAAGTACCCGTGTGACCTGCAGGCTGCCAAGCATCAAACTTACGCTTAATACCAAGTACTGCAAGTGGTAAGCTTCCACCTACTGCTTTCGACATCACTACAACATCAGGTTCGATACCCGCATGTTCAAAGGCAAACATTTTTCCTGAACGTGCGAAACCAGCTTGTACTTCATCAAGAATTAAAACGATGTTGTGCTTTTCAGTCACTTCACGAATTTTTTTCAACCATTTCACAGGTGCTGTAACCACACCGCCCTCACCTTGAATCGCTTCAAGGATAACTGCAGCAGGCTTAGTCACACCGCTTTCAACATCTTCGATGAAATTTTCAAAAAAATAAGTAAGCGCGTCAACACCCGCTTCACCACCTAAACCTAGTGGGCAACGGTATTCATGTGGATACGGCATGAATTGAACGCCTGGCATTAAACCATTAACAGCGTTTTTAGCAGACAAATTACCTGTCATTGCTAATGAGCCGTGAGTCATACCATGGTAGCCACCAGAGAAGCTGATCACAGTGCCACGGCCAGTATATGTTTTTGCAAGTTTAATTGCTGCTTCTGTACCATCTGCACCAGATGGACCACAGAACTGTAGGCAGTACTCTTCTTTACCACCCGGTAATTCAGCAAGTAAAGCTTCAGTAAAAGCATCTTTTAAAGGTGTCGTTAAATCCAAAGTATGTAATGGAAGACCACTCGCTAAAGTGTCTTGAATACTTTGAATGACCGCAGGATGATTATGGCCCAAAGCCAATGTTCCTGCCCCAGCTAAACAATCGAGGTACTCTGTACCTTCAACATCAGTAACCCAGCAACCTTGAGCTTTTGCTATCGCTAACGGCAATTTACGTGGATAGCTACGAACATTAGATTCCATCTGACTTTGGCGAGTCAAATAGTATTCGTTAGTAGAATTAGGTGCAGGATTTACAGAAGAAACGCTCATATCGAATTACCATCTCTGATATGGGTTAATAGAAATAAGTCGGGTGACTTGCGGTCCTTTGACTCGGTGCTTTATAGAGTTCTAGTTAGCCTATTGTGTAGAGTTATAACTAGAGGGCGCGATGATAACGAATTTTGAAATAAAATAAATAGATTTCTATCGTTTTCACCAGCAGATTCTAAAATATTAATGTGACAAATTGATAACTTGTATAGATTTCAAACTGTACCACTTCTATTTTAGATAAGTTTAAACTTGAGCTAAAGTAAAACAGTCCAAATTATGCAAAAAATGTTCAATTTTTTTTGCTGATTTGAACTGACTTTTTCAGTATTCCTAAATTCGAGCTTGGGCTAAAGCATAGTTTTGTAACATTATGAATCTTATATATTCATGTAGTTGTACGTGTGTGATTAAAACCACTTTTTTTCACTCATTTTTTTAAGAATAGTTTCAAGAGTTCTCGATTAAAATACATCAGCAACCCCATCATCACAACGACAATCCCCCACAAGGCTTCATTATGAATAATTTCATTATTTAAGGATGCCCCCAAAACTAGGGCGATGACTGGCGTCATGACATTACTCAAAGACACTGTCGACGCTGCTAAGCGGCGGATTAACCAAAAATAGCACAGCATCGCAACAATTGATGACATGATCATTGTAAACAAAAAACCCACCATCGCTTGCGTACTTGGTAGCACGGTTGGGATTTGTTGCCAAATGAATGGAATGATTAAGAGTGATCCTAAAGCTGAAAAGATTAATGAACCTGCCGCCTGACTCATGGGGCTTAAAGGTGCATTAATTTGTTTGACCCAAAAAATCGAACTGATATACGACACCATACTGATCAGCATCAGAACCACACCCCAAGGATTGACTCGCTCATCTGCAGATTCTGCAAAAACAAATGTGAGACCCAATACGGCAATGACCATTCCACTCCATTGAAAAATAGACAACTTATGTGTTTTTAGGATGAGATGTCCAATGAGACCTGCAATTAATGGCGAAAATCCGAAGATCAGTGCCATTAAGCCTGACGTTAAATAATTTGCTGCTAAGTAGATAAATAACTGCGCACCAATTAAATTTAGGCTACCAGCCACATAACTTTTCAGCGATACATGATCAAACGGGAGTGGATCACGCATCATTTTGAGCAACGCCAAAGCAATTATAGATGCACCAAAGTATCGAATGATGAGCACCCACATTGGATGAATTTCTGCAACACTCCATACAATGGCAAGTGGTGTTGCAGCCCATATCAATACCAATAAGGCATATATACTCGCAACAACCATTATATTCGAGGAACTAGAATTCATAATTTGCTCAAAATTAAATCAATATTTTCTTAGGCACATAAAAAAAAGACCTAAGTTACCCTAGGTCTGTTGCACAATCTTACCAATTTTACTTCACAAGTTTACGAAGGTCTTGGCTAAGATCTAAATATTTATCTGCTTCAAATGCAGCTTGTTTGCTAATCAATTTTTTAAGATGACGCATTTCTTTAGCCGCATTCACCGTAATACCACCAACAATAATACCGTCAGTCACACCGAACAATACAAATGAAGATTCTGCACGTAGCTCAGGATTGATTTCACCACGAACGAGCCATTCAGCCGCTGCCATATCACCTACGAATTGGTAGTTAATGTCCAACTGATCTGTCCAGAACCATGCTGGATTAGGAGTAGGATGTTCTACCCCCATCACATGGCGTGCAAAGATACCTGCTTGAAGATTGGCATTTTCCCAAGTCTCAACACGACGGTGGTTACCACAGTCACGAAGTTGAGTTGCCACATCACCTGCCGCATAAATATCAGCATTCGAGGTTTGGCAATTTTCGTTTACTTTGATCGCGAGATCAACGTCAAGACCAGCATCAACTGCCAACTGTGCATTTGGCACAATACCGATACCGTAAACCACAGCATCCGCACGAAGTTCTTCGCCATCAGCTAAAGTCACCACAATTTCTTCGCCATCAAGCTTGCAATCTGCAATTGAAGTTGAAAGACGAACATCCACACCTGCCAATTTTTGCTGTTCAAGCAAGAATTCACTCAAGATGCGTGGCGATGAACGACCCATCACCATTGGTCCCATTTCAATGACAGTGACTTCACATTCTTTGAAACGTGCAGATGATGCAAGCTCAAGACCGATTACACCACCACCAATCAGGATGATACGTTGACCTTTTTGTAACACTGGTACAAGGGCTTGTGAATCTTCAAGATTACGCAGCGTGTAAACATGTTTGCCAAGTGCATCGAAGTTTGGAAGACGACGTGCTGCACCGCCAGTTGCAATCAGCAATTTGTCATAAGCAACAACATCACCATTTTGAAGTTCGACAGTTTTGGCTTCAGCGTTGATTTTCACGACACCATTACCGCGAATTGCTGTCACACCAAGATCTGCTAATTTTTCTTCAGATAAAATTTCAATCTTGGTTTCTTCAGGTTTTAAAATCACGTCTTTAGACAGTGGTGGACGCTCATAAGGAAGATGCGTTTCATCACCAATTAATGTGATTTTACCTTCATATTTGTTTGCACGAAGCTCAAGGATCGCACTTGCGCCTGCTTGACCCGCACCAACGATGACGATGTTGTTTACATTGCTCATGGGATTAACCTTTTAATTCCGCAGATACGATACCGAAGCCCGCAATCCACTCACTAATATCTTCATAGCAGTGAGTTGTCATTTCATACTCACCAACTTCGCTCAGTGCAGCAAATGCTGCCATCCAGCAACGCACTTCTTGACCACCACGACCACCTTCGACACGAATTTCTGCCTCAGTCATCGCTTCCATTGCAGCAAAATCTGCTTGTTTAAATTTCTCAAGCAATGCGATATCCCACTCAGGGCTCAGCGGTACTGCAACTGATGTATCTCCAGCAGCAAGTTTCTGACCAACTGCAATAATTTTCGCTTGACGCGCATTACGTGCTTCTTCAGTTGGATTACGGCCAGCAATTAAAAACTCTTCAACTTCTGGTGGCACTGAACCCATTTGAGGTGTTGGTGGATCATGAGACAAACCGCCTGTACCCAATACAAGTACACGCTCATTTTCAAGATTAAGTGACTTAATATATTGTCCAACCGCACGGCCTAAAGCAATGGTACGCTTTGTGGTTGGCATTGGTGCGGCAGCGCCATTAATAAATATTGGAATCGTTTTATAACGATCAAGTTTTCCATCACAAAGGAAGTGTAATGGTTGAGTCACACCATGGTCAGCCTGCATACGATATGAGTATGCAACATCAACACCTTCATCTAGAACTTGACGCACAAGTGCCAAAGCCTTGTCTTCAGGAACATCGATTTTATTGTCAATTTTACCGTAATCCCAGTCACCAGCAGCCGTAGCACGGATACCGACACAGAAACTTGGCATAAGGTCGTAGAAAAAACCGTTAAAATGGTCTGGACCAAAAGTAATGATCAGTGTTGGATCGTAAGCTTTTACTTCAGCAGATAATTGTTCAAAAGCAGCACGTACTTTTTGCTCTTTTGACGGATCTTGAGGTGAAGCAAATTCCATTAAAGGACTGTGCGAAGCACAAATAAGTTTAACGGCCATGAGAGACTCCTTAAAAGGAAGGCAGCCTTAGAACAGGCTGCCGATAAGTCCATTTTTTAGACTAGATTTTATTCGTCAAAGAAACCAGCACGTGGTTGACGTAGACCACGAATACCCAAACCACATTCTGCATTGATCAGAACACCAGTTAAAGGTCGGTTATTTTGACGAGATGCCAAGAGCACATAAGAACCTGTCATTTCTTCAGGCTCAGGTAAGAAGTTCAACGGCATACCACGCGCGATTTTCTCAGGATCACGCGCATCTAAAAGACCTAGATTTTCTTGGCCTAATGATGCAGCACCTTTAATGTTTACATTCATACCTGACGGCGCAACAGCATTCACACGAACTTTGGGTGCAAGCTCGTACGCCAATTCCTTCATGATGCCTACGCCAGCATGCTTAGATGCTGTGTAAACTGGACCACCACCCGCAGAATATAATGCTGAGTTAGATAGTGTGAAGATTATCGAACCTTCAGATTTTACTAACTCATCAAGTGCAGCCTTAGCACCTAGAATTAATGCTTTCGTATTAATTCCCATGATTTCGTCAAACGCTTTATCAAGTTGCTCACCTGAAGTATTGACGATATCTGCGTAGTGATCCCAGATTCCTGCATTACCAATAAAGCAATCAAGCTTACCAAAACGCTCAACAGTTGCTTTTACAGCACGGACATTGTCTTCATAGTTGGCAACATCACCAGCGATTGCAACAATTTGATCACCAAAGCGTTCTTTTAAAGCATCGACTTTAGATTGTGAACGTTGTAACACACCAACGTGCGCACCTTCTTCAAGGAAGCGTTCAACTAAAGCCCAACCTAAACCAGAACCACCACCTGTGATCAGTGCAACTTCGCCTTTAAGCCAACCCATGATTACTCTCCTGCCATCTCAACGTATAACGCACCATCTTCAACAATCACTGGGAAAGTTTGAATTGGATCTGTCGCTGGTAAACATAATGCTTGACCGGTTTTTAAACAGAAGCGAGCTGAATGCAATGGACATTCGACAGTGCCATCATCTTCAAGATAACCTTCTGACATTGAAGCATTACCATGAGAACAACGGTCATTCATTGCGAAGAACTCACCACCATTGTTAAACACTGCAAGCGCATCGATACCGTTAACGCCGCAATCTACTTTCAACGCTTCGCCTTCGTCTAATTCGTCAACTTGGCAAACAAAAATCTTATTCATTAGAAGAACACACTCAGGTTGTGAGAGTTATAGGTAACTTGATCAAGCGTGATCTTACGGTTGAAAATTTGGAAGCCTAAGCCACCTTCAACTTTACGGATCTTGTCATGACGTTTACCACAGTAAATCGTGACATCTTTCTCTTTTTGTGTACGGTACAAAAGATATGTAACGTATACATCGTATTCGCCTTCCACTTCAGTAGCTTCTACGATCACGTTACTCACCATATGAGTTGTACGTGATGGAGGCTCTTCAGCCCAAGCCATACCTGTTTCAAGACGAGCAACACGACGCTCTAAAAGATCTTTCGTATCATTGAACACCCAAGTTGTAGGTGGTTCAATTGAACGACGACGGTCACGTGTTTGAGCATTTGGTGTTGTACGTAGCGTGTAAGAAATATCTTCAGCTAACGTATCTAACCAGTCGCGGAATTTCCAATCGTCAAGCAATTTCGCTTCACGATAGAGGAATTGGCTAATTTGATGGTGAAGTTCTAAACTCACTTGACTCATTTCATAAGCTCCTTCTCATATTCGTCAGCTGCTTTCTCAACATCTTCCCATTTTTCATGGATTAGCAAGTCTGCCCAACGACGGTACATGCCGCGTGCCGCAGTTTCTGAGAAAATGTAGTTGGTGATACCAGGGATACCATCTTCACGAATTTTCTCGTTGCCAAGACCCATTTCCATAATGAGTTTGTTTTGACGCGCTTTGTAACCACGTAAGACTTTTTGAATTTCGATCCAGTTTTCAGAGTCATCTTGCTCTAAGAAACCAGCTGGACCAAATGCACGTGTCGCAGAACGTTCAAACGCTTCTTTCACTTCTTGTGACGCTTCAGCATCCGCAATACAGAACGCCCATACTTCAGTTTTGTTTGGACCACGTGGATGCCATACGCGAAGTGTTGCTGTACCGTTTAACCAAGACAATGTTGGGAACATCGTGTTGTGACCCGCAAGACGTAACGCACGGATTTCACCAAGACGCTCTTTAACTTCTTCGTAAGTTTCGCGGAAATAGTTTGCTACTTCACCATCAACCCATACGTTTGCATCTGGTTTCTCTGTAAAGAAGAAGCCTGAACCGTGACCACGTGAACCATATTGGATTGCGTCTTTCGCAGTTTCCCATACCGGACGTGCAGTTTGCGCAGCACCTAGTTTCTTCGAAGATTCGTCATCTGGTTTAGCACCTAATACTTGAATCGCAGATGCGTGAGAGAACAATGCATGATATTGGTCAGATGCAAACTGTTCAGCCGCAAATTTCCAGTTACATTCGATTTCCCACTTATGAACACCACCGATGATCTCAGTACCACCTGGACGACGATCTAATACGCCATCTAAGTACCAAGCGATATCACCCATGTATTCTTCAAGGTCTGGAGTTGTTTCATCCCAACAACCGAAGATTAAGCCTTTATAAGACTTCACACGGTTTACTTCGATCAAACTCCACTTCTCTTTACATGCGCCTTGAGGGAATGCACGATCTTCAAGAGGAATATCTTTAAGAGAGCCGTCTACGCCATAAGACCAACCGTGGTATGGACATGTAAATGCACGAGTGTTACCGCAGTCAGCAAAGCTCACGCGCATTGAACGGTGACGACATTGGTTTAACAATGCTTTGATTGAACCGTCTTTTTGACGTACCACGATGATCGGATCTTCACCCATATAGGTATTGAAGAAATCACCAGCCTTTGGAATTTGGCTTTCATGGCAAAGGAATAACCATGTACGACCGAACACACGTTCAAGTTCTAGTTCATAGATATCTGGATCTGTATAAATAGATGGCGTGATACGTCCATTTTGTGCATCGACTAAAGCATCGATTTCGCGCACATCAATTTTCCCACTCATGAAAAGCTCTCCTGTGACTAAATTAGACACAAACTAATAGACTCAACTTTGCAGAGATAATGAGTTTTGAACGAGTTTTGGGGAAATATTTTTTTTGTTTGAATCAAGATGTTTTATCGATAAATTAATCAATCGCTGAATACGTGAATTTTACCATATTTTAATAATAACGTTGATATTTCAATATGCTCAGCCCCACTTCACCGAATATCCATTTGTGAACTATACTCGCACTTGATCATATTTAGACATTATATGAATCAATCTTTGGATGATTTTTTATGGAACTACGACACCTACGATATTTCATTGCTGTGGCAGAAGAACTCAACTTCACCAAAGCAGCCTTGCGCCTTTATACTGCTCAGCCATCATTGAGCCAGCAGATTAAAGATCTTGAAGATGAAATTGGCGTCCCTTTGCTTTATCGTACAAAACGTAAGGTAGAACTCACTGAGGAGGGTCAAGTCTTCCTTGAACAAGCTCGCCTCACGATAGCCCAAGCAGACAAAGCAGTCGCAATGACTCGTCAGATTGCCAAATCTAAACAGCAATTGTTACGTATTGGCTTTGTTCCTGTCGTTGAAATGAAAATTTTTCCTTACGTTCTCCCTAATCTTCGTGTTCAAAACCGGGATTTAAAGATTGAATTGTTAAGCTTAAACAATTCCGATCAGTCAAAAATGTTAAAAAAAGGCGAAATTGATATCACTTTTACTCGTCAAAATCTATTTAGTGATGAAATCGAAAGTCAATTTGTTTTACGAGAACCTTTGATTTTCTTACTCCCCAAAGATCATCCACTCGCTAAATACGATCGCATTCCAGTAAAAGAGCTCGATGGAATCGATTTCATTATTCCTTCTGAACAACAATCTCAAACCCTAAATAAGATCATTCTAGATTTTGCAAAATACCATCAAATCAATTTAAATATTGTTCAAACTGCAGACAATATCCTCTTTAACATTAATTCTATTGGCATGAACCTGGGCTGTACTTTTCTACCTGGATATATCGCACCACTGACGATGAACAACACCGTGATTCGCCCGCTAGACGTGGAATTACCTTCAATCGATTTATTTGCAAGCTATAGAAAAAGTACTAACTCAGAAGGCGTCAAAAAATTTATGGACTTACTGAGCTCTGTTTTTTACCTTGATATTAATCGTAATTAATTAATTTTTTTTTCAAATTAATGATCACCGTTAAACATAGCGGTGATTTTTATTTTTTATTTCAACCATCAGTCTTAGACTTTAGTCTAATAAAGTTTTACGAATATCATCATAAATTGTATGAATTCAGGCTTTAGATTAGACTGATTTTTAAACAACTCATTAACTAACTAGACTTGCTCTACCACTTAAGTCTAATGAATTAAAACAGATCAATGCTCAATATTGATTATCAATATGCAGATTTAAACGTATTAAACACATGTTCTGTATTTTCAGTTTTAAAAAAGAGGATGATTAAATCATCCTCTTTTTTAGTTTTTTAGGTTCTTAAATTATTTAACACCATGAACTGCTAGATAATTTTTGATCACCGTATTAAATTCTTCTGCTTTTTCAACTTGTGACCAGTGACCGCACTGACTGAAAATATGTGCATCAGCATTAGGAACGATATTTAAAATGTCCCAAGTACGAGACACAGGAATCACCACATCTTGAGTACCATGAATCAATAATACAGGAACTGTAATATCTTTCATTTTTTCAAAGTCTAATGGGAACTCGAAACGATCACGGTCACGCGCACCCACAACATCCATTAAACGATCAGATGCGTAGTCATTCGCTGCAGAATCAAAACGTACTTTTACCAGCTCATCTGTAATTAAGTCTTTATTTACAACGAACATTGAAAGTGTCTTACGAATACCTTCTTCTGTTAAAACTGGGTTTGCATGCGCTTTTAGGGCTGCAGTTTGTTTTGCACCACCTGTACCCATTGAAACAATACCGAGTACACGCTCTGGATAATCAAGTGCCAATTGGAATGCTAACCAACCACCTAGCGAATTACCTACTAACCATGTTTTTTCAATACCAAGTGCATCAAGAGTACGAATTGCATGATCAACCCATGCACGGATACCGTATTGAGTTCCTGGTGCAACGACAGTTTGACCATAACCAATGGTATCAATTGCGATACAACGCGCTTGCTCACCAATTGCAGGTAAATTCAACCACCAGTTAGCAGCTGCTGATACACCAGTACCAGAACCATGAAGGAATAAAATAGGCGTGCCTTCACCAATTTCATGATAATGGGTTAACTCACCTTCAGCAGTTTCGATCCATTTATCTTCTAAACCAAAGAATGAATCCGTTTTATATTCTGGAATTTGAACAGTGCTCATCATAGTCCTCTAACTGTCTATAACTGATCATATATTTGTGAAACAATCATCAGTTGATGTTTACAAATGATAGTTTTACAGGCTTATATTAACTGCTCTGTACCTTTCAACTGATACAAATTTACGATTGCATCCATCTTTTTACCAATTAAATAAATTACTGTTTTTTCTTATTTTTTTAAAATCAATATTCACCCTCTGAATATGACTTGATAAGATCTCGATATGATCCTTGCTCATCATATCGAGATCAATTTCATTTTAGAATTTATAACTATAACTTAACGCCACACGATGCTCTTCTAAATCACTCAAGGTACCTGGAACATTGATGTTGTTATAATTAGTATCAATGAACATATAGTTGAAACCAAGACCTTTATACTTACCTTCTGGCACAACATAGTTCACGATGATGTTATTTTCATTCTCGCGACCTCGACCTGGTGTTGCCGTATCAATATTCCAACCTTGGAAATGACGTACAGTTGCAGATAATCCTGGTACACCCATTTCTTTAAAATTATAGGTATAACCTACGCTCCAAGATTTCTCATCCTTACGGATAAAACTCGCGACCGACCAGTTATCTAAATAAGGTTGTGGCACCCAACCACCCAATGTTGGGAATAGTGTCGCTTTATCTCCATGCTCGCCAAACATCTCTTGATAACCCAATTGAACAGTATGCATACCATGGTTGACTTTCGCCCCCATAGAAATTGCTTGGCTATCAATTTCACCAAAAAGTTTATCGCCAGTTTCACTGTTATCGAAGTAACGAATATGTGCATCTAAATTCGTTTTTTCATCAAGTTTAGTTTTATAGCTTGCAGCAACATAATGTTGCTTGAAGATGTCAGTTAAATCAGCGAACCAATAACTACCACCAATCTTTGATGTAAACTGGTGATCAACACCAACAATATACATTCCATCATCAGTTGTGAGACCTTGAGCTTCTGCCTTCGCAAAATCATTGTTTGGGAATAAGGTCAAATCTTGATACTGATTATCGTAACGCGCATTAATACCATCAATATAAGCTAAGGTTAATTTAGTATCCTGAATATCTTTCGACTCTAACCATGCACCACTATAAGTAGTTAATAATTGGCGTGATGGATCGAAGAAAATAACTGGTGACATCGGCAATAAATCACCTACTTTAAGTTCAGTTTCAGAAACTTTAACTTTTAAAGTCGCACCGAATTTAGCATTATCGCGTTCTGTACGACCTTGACTGTTATCATATGGCATATGAATGTCATTTACAGAATCACGCGATTTCAATCCAATTGCATATTGAGCCAAGAGATCTGCACCAACTTGAATGCCTGCACCAATATCGTGATAACCCGATTTAGCATCTAAAGTGATTGCTTGCGTCCAGTTACCATAATCTAGATTTGGTGCTGTATCGTAATTACGTTCTAAATAGAAATTTTTAAATTTAAGCTGAACATTTGAATCAGCCACAAAATTCGCGTGAGCAGCAGTTGTCCCTAGAGTTGTTGCAGCAATCATTGCTAGCCATAATTTTTGATGACGCATGGCTTCATCCTATACTCAAATCAGCGTTGATGAGCATATTGCTAAATTGTGCACTCTGAAGAAATCAGACTAGAGTCTAAAAAAAATTTAGACTTTTCCGATGAAAAACAATACTTTAAAAACTCTCATTGTTATAAACAATTAATAATAGCTCAGTAACTAAGCAAATTAACTTTTACGATGGATAATTTATTATATTTTAATATCTTACAAATTAACCCAGAAACATTTTGCCATTTTATTTAATCGTTTTTAAGTTTAACAATTACGATACGCTCTACACCAAATCACCCAATATAAGCACCCAAACATCTCACGCAATTGTTTTTTTATATGTATCTTTTCTAAATTCATAAAAAAAGCACTCCTAAGAGTGCTTTTTCAAATCACTTTTAAATTATGCGTTAAGTTCTTTTGCTTTAGCCATAGTCAAAGCTAGATCTTCAATCATGTCTTCCTGACCACCAACAGTACCACGGCGACCAAGCTCCATTAAGATTTCACGCGCAGATACGCCATATTTCGCTTCAGCACGTTTAGCAAACAATAGGAATGAAGAGTAAACACCCGCATAACCCAAAGTTGCCGCATCACGGTCTGCACGAATTGGGTTGTGCATCATTGGAATCACGAGATCTTCAGCAACGTCTTGTACTTTGAACAAGTCAACGCCAGTGTCCATACCCATACGGTTAGCAACAGCAATAAACAATTCAAGTGGCGTGTTACCTGCACCAGCACCAAGACCTGCAGACGCCAAGTCTACACGTACTGCACCTGCTTCAACCGCAGCAACAGTATTTGATACACCCATACCTAAGTTGTGGTGACCGTGGAAACCTAACTCAATGCTTGGGTCCAAGTGTTGACGTAAGTGACCAACGCGATCGATTACATCTTGAGGAAGCATATAACCTGCTGAGTCAGTCACATAAATACAGTTTGCACCGTAAGACACCATCTTCTTCGCTTCTTCTAAAAGACGCTCAGGAGTTGCCATGTGAGCCAACATTAAGAAGCCCACTGTGTCCATTTCTAATTTACGCGCAGCGGTGATGTGCTGTTCAGAACAGTCAGCTTCAGTACAGTGAGTTGCAACACGAATCGTTGATACACCGATTTCATGCGCCATTTTTAGATGGTCAACTGTACCGATACCAGGAAGAAGTAATGCAGAAACTTTTGCATTCTTCATACGAGGTACAACAGCAGATAAGTATTCTTCGTCAGTCGCAGCAGCAAAACCGTAGTTTACTGATGAACCACCAAGACCGTCACCGTGTGTTACTTCAATTAAAGGTACGCCTGCATCATCAAGTGCTGTTGAAATTGCAATCATTTGCTCAACAGTCGTTTGATGGCGCTGCGGATGCATACCATCACGTAAAGTCATATCATGAACAATAATCTTAGACATGCGGTTGCTCCTTAAGCTTCTTCTTTGTTGAATACGTGTTCAGCAAACATTTCTGCTGTACGAGCAGCTGCAGCTGTCATAATGTCGAGGTTACCTGCATATTTCGGCAAGAAATCACCCAAACCTTCTACTTCCAAGAAGATAGAAACACGGTTACCATCAAAAATTGGACCATTTACAAGTTTGTAACCTGGTACATATTTTTGCACTTCTTTAATCATCGCGTGAACTGATTCAGTGATCGCAGCTTGATCTGGCTCACCTTCAACAAGACAGTGTACTGTGTCACGCATCATAAGTGGTGGCTCAGCAGGGTTAATGATGATGATCGCTTTACCTTTTTTCGCACCACCAACTTTCTCAATAGCACCCGCAGTTGTACGTGTGAATTCGTCGATGTTTTTACGTGTACCAGGACCTACAGATTTTGTAGACACAGTCGCGATGATCTCACCATATTCAACAGGTTGAACACGTGAAACTGCTGCAACCATAGGAATTGTCGCCTGACCACCACACGTTACCATATTCACGTTAGGCACTTCACCTTCTGCAAGTAAAGCTTCTAAGTTCACAGGTGGAACACAGAAAGGACCAATTGCAGCAGGTGTTAAGTCAATCATCAGTACACCAAGTTCATTTAACTTGCGGCTGTTTTCAGCATGTACATATGCAGACGTTGCATCAAAAGCAATTTTAATATCATCTTCAATGACGTGAGGAAGAAGACCATCAACCCCTTCTGCAGTGGTTTTTAAACCCATTTTCGCAGCACGAGCAAGACCTTCAGAAGTAGGATCGATACCCACCATCCAAACTGGCTCTAACCATTCGCTACGTTGAAGTTTGTAAAGCAAATCAGTACCAATGTTACCTGGTCCGATCATTGCACATTTAATCTTTTTCATTAACGTACTCTCTCAAAATTCCGACTTATTCAGCAGCGAAAGCAGCAGTCACTGAACCAAAGCCTTCAATCTCAACTTTGAATTCATCACCTGGGTTTGCTACAACCATAGGGCCTAATGCACCTGTTAAAATAATGTCACCAGCTAACAATGGACGACCACGACGTACCATTTCATCAGCAAGCCAGACAGCTGCATTTAAAGGGTTTGCTAAGCAAGCCTTACCAACACCTTGAGACACGACTTCTTCACCACGTGTCATGATCATTTTACAATTCACTAGATCAAGGTTATCGAGTTTTACAGGACGTGACCCCAATACAAATGCAGCTGAAGATGCATTATCTGCGACAGTGTCAATCAAACTGATCTTCCAGTTTTCAATTCGACTATCCACCACCTCTACAGCAGGAAGTGCATAATCAGTCGCGCTGATAATGTCAGCATAAGTGTGTTTTTCTTTCGTTAAATCTTGATTGATCACCAAAGCGATTTCCGCTTCTACTTTAGGTTGGATCAATAGACCTGCAGGAATCGCCTCTCCATCACCATAAGCCATGTCTGCAAACAGCATACCGAAGTCAGGTTGATCTACACCGAGTTGTGCTTGAACCACTTTTGATGTCAAACCGATTTTACGTCCAACTAAACGACGACCTTCTGATAAGGCACGCGCTGTATTCACTTCTTGTACAGCGTAAGCGATATCTACATCAGCAGCTTCACCACCCAACGTTGGGCGAATTGGTGCGATTGCACTTTGTGATAATTCAGCAGTTCGTAACGCTTGTGCTACTGATTCAACTACAGCAGAATTAGACATCAAGACTTCCTTCAACTTCATTCGATGATCTATTTGACCTTAGGAAAATTGCTTGAAAACAACCTTCTGAGGGACAAATTCTTTTAGAGAGATACCTGCATCTCTGATGATAGCTAGAATGGAAAAATCTTGACCTATATGCCAATACTTATTTTCTTTATGACAATAGTTTCAGACTATAAATAATTTATCAAATGAAGACTCTATCTTATTGTTTTACATGTTTTTAAAATTTTATTATTTAAATATACAGAATGTTTAATCTATTTCTAATACTACTTATTAGACCATTGATAATAGAATTATCTATGGATTACAAATTATTAATCACTAATCCAAAGACAAGTTATATTCTTTTATTGTTCAACTACAATTCAATTAAAATTCATTTTAAAAACTTTGTTAAGGCGACTTAAGTCGTAAAATCGGTGTTGAATATTACAATTGCTACTATCTCATCACCAAATAATCACATTTTCTCTCCATCAAAAAAGATTAGAATATTCTGTAGAATATTCATCAGGTGAAGATACAGAGATAACAATGAAATTATTAAAACTGCCACTATTGATCTTAGCTACTGGCATTAGCTTTTCGGTACTTGCTGACACAGAACCTAAAACTAATATTATTAATCTTCAAGCAGATGCCTCTAAACAAGTCTCTAATGATGAAATGCACGCCATTTTATTTATTGAAAAAAGTAATAAGCAGCCTGCACAACTTTCAACACAAATGACCCAATTGATGAATCAGGCCATCAGCATCAGTAAAAAATACCCCCAAGTAAAGGTCGAAACGGGTTCTCAGACCACTTACCCTGTCTATGACAACAACAATTCAACAAAACTGAAGGAATGGCGCGGCCGCGCTGAAGTGAATATTGAAAGCAAAGATTTTAAAGCAGCGAGCCAGTTAATTAGCGAGTTACAACAAGATTTTCAAACACAATCGATTAATTTCACTGTTTCCACTGAAAAACGAAAGCAGGTTGAAAATGAGTTATTGACAGAAGCCACGCAAAATTTCCAACAGCGCGCTCAGGTTCTCACTAAAGCTTGGAATCGTTCTAGCTATAACTTGGTTAACTTGAATATGAACACCAATAATTATTCACCAAGACCATTAGCCATGGCACGTGCCGCAATGGTTGTAGAGAGTGCACCCGCTGCAGACTCACAAAATATGGCTGCTGGAGAATCAACAATCACAGTCAATGCAAATGGATCAATTCAATTAAAATAGTTCGCTATTAAAGTTCAAAAAGCCACTCAATAAGTGGCTTTTTTTGTTTCTTACTTTTTAAATGGGAAGGCATATTTCACAATACGTCCCAAAACCTGACCATATTGTTTAAATAAACTCGCATTATTGTAATTCAAGCCGTATTTTTCACACACCGCTTTCACTTTAGGCCCCATTTGACGGTAACGTCGAGCAGGAATATCTGGATAAAGATGATGCTCAATCTGATGACTCAAATGCCCCGTCAAAATATGGAATCCTTCAGAACCTGTCAGGTTAGAAGACCCACGAATTTGACGCATATACCAATGGCCAC
Source organism: Acinetobacter sp. ANC_7553 (assembly GCF_056779895.1). Lineage (NCBI taxonomy): Bacteria > Pseudomonadati > Pseudomonadota > Gammaproteobacteria > Moraxellales > Moraxellaceae > Acinetobacter > Acinetobacter sp. ANC_7553. The sequence continues at coordinate 105,574 of NZ_JBWYIV010000005.1, forward strand.
GGCTTTCATTTTCTAAAACTGACTTCGGAAAAACTTCCACATCTTTGGTGAAGTGACCGCAGAAAATGATACTGAATGTCCAAATATTACGAATACCATTAGCGACTAAATTACCTGTGAAAACGGGTAATGCTGCAGGACCTGCAATGAGTGGGAAGAAAACATAATCTTTAAATAACTGTTTCCCCATTTTCTTTTTCATCGGGTTCAAACGTTGTTGAAATTCTTCTTTGGTCATGCGCCCTTTTAAGCGCTTACCAATTTCTAAGTTCTGAATCGCTACACCCCACTGGAATAACAAACAGAATGGAATACTGTAAAGTGGTTGTAATAAATATCCTTTTTTCCAGCGTTGCTCTGGGAACAAACGAAGAATTCCATAACCAATATCATCATCCATACCTTTAATATTGGTATAGGTATGGTGTTTGTAGTTGTGGGTTTGGCGCCAATCATCAGATGTGCCGACGATATCCCATTCGTAAGTTGTCCCTTTAAATTTAGGGTCGTTCATCCAATCATATTGACCATGCATCACATTATGGCCCAACTCCATGTTTTCCATGATTTTGGCAAAACCAAGCAAGCCTGTGCCTAAAAGCCATGCTGGAGGAAACCAGCCAGCAAATAAGCATGCACGTCCAAGGATTGAACTGTAGCGAATCGCTGCATACACTCGCTTAATATACTTTTCGTCTTTTTCACCTAAATCATCAAGAACTTCCTGCTTAATTGCATCAAGTTCACGTGCGAGTTCATCAAGTTGTGCATCAGTGAGTTCACGATTTTTTGGGTTTTTGAAATATTGTGCTTGAACTGGCATATTCATGATTATTCTCGTTTATAGGTCGATAGTGAGATCAGACTGAGCTGAATTGATACAGATTTTGAGCAGATTTCCAGGCTCAGTATTTTCTGCACCATTGACGAGGTTTTTAGTTGCACCTTGCGCTTTATGGCATGCACATTTATTACATACCCCCATGCGGCAACCGTGCTGTGGGCGAATATTTTGTTGCTCTAAACTTGCAAGTATTGATTGTCCCTTTGGAATCGTGACGACCTTATTTGATTTCGTAAGTGTGACCTGAACAAAACCAGTTTCATCACTAATGAATGGTTCAACACTGAATGCTTCACCTTTAAATTTATGAACACGAGTATCAGTTAGTTGTTCAGCAACTTGCACAAATCCTGCTGGACCGCATGCATAAACCGTATATTGATCTAAGGATTCGATAGCAGTTAAATGAGAATCTTCTAAACGGGAATCAGCCACTTCATCTTGAGTGGTAAAAAATTCAACATTAAAATTTGAGTGTTGATTCGCCAAAGCAATCAACTCTGTTTGAAATGCTAAATCTTCTGTTTTTTTTGCCCAGTACATCAATTTAACTGGCTGAACTAATTTTTTTTGTTGCTGCAATAATGCCTTGATCAAGCTGTACATTGGAGTAATACCACTCCCTGCGGCCAGCATTAATAGAGGTGTATTTACACTTCCAAGTGTCATATCTCCATAGGGTGCACCAAACTCAACAATATCGCCTACCTCAGCAATATCGTTAATCCAAGAACTGACTACACCCTGATCGACTTTCTTAGCAGTCAACAATACATGTTGAGTGTCGATTTTGGTCAAACTATAGGTACGTTCAAAACAACGACCTCGTGTCGTGACAATAACTGGATGATGTTGCCCTGCTTCACCAAACTGAAATTTTCGATTAACCGCAATTTTTAAGCTGACCGTATCATTTGCAACTTGTGTACGTTCAACAATTTTGCCTAATGATTGATTCACCGACCAAATTGGATCGATCTTTTGCAACCAAAAATTGGCAGCATTCGGATCAAATACAGCATTTACTGCGGATCTAATCAAATTTTTAGGTTGCTTAACTGCTTGCATTATGGGCTCATCACAGTGGGTTTAGAATTATTATACACATGTATATATATTTGTATAGACACTTGTATATCATCTATTGATTTCCATATCCTGACACAGAGCGATATAATGCAACTCTAACTGTAAACTTCTGATATTTATGAGCAGCTCTACGATTACTCTTTCTCCTCTACATGCCAGTGAATCCGCATCCATTTTGGAGCATCCAACTGCACGTACAGTCGGAAGAAAAGCCACAATCACGAAAGAAGAATTATTCCAAGCTGCTCTCAACCTTATCGGACCTCAAAAAAGCATCGCATCTTTAAGCTTGCGCGAAGTTGCCCGTGAAGCAGGAATTGCGCCAAACAGTTTTTATAGACATTTTAAAGATATCGACGAACTTGCCATTGAATTGATTGATCGCTCAGGTATTGTTTTACGTCAAATCTTGCATCAAGCTCGCTTAAAAGCAGTTCGCAATTCAAGTATTGTGCGTAGTTCAGTTGAAGTATTTATTGAACAGTTAGATGCTGACGAAGGTAATCTGAGCCTGTTGTTACGTGAAGGTTATACTGGTTCTGCCTCTTATAAAGAGGCGGTTGAAAAACAGCTCAATTACTTTCAGCAAGAACTCATGGATGATCTTGTTCGTCTCGAGCAAAATAACTCTCATAAAATCAAGCATCCAGAATTGGCTGCAAAAGCGATTACTCAATTGGTATTCACTATGGGTGCTAAATTAATCAACATGCCACACGATGAAAGAAAAGTTGTAGCTGAACAAACGATGACGATGATCCGAATGATTTTAGAAGGCGCACGTCATCTGAAAGAATAAATACTGAGTGTAAAAAAAGCCCTTCAGTTGAAGGGCTTTTTTATTACTTTTCCCAAATAACTTCTTTATTTTGAGCAACCCAAGTTGGAATAAGGGCTTCGTACTTCGCCTCAATTTTATTACGCTTAATCTTCATAGTCGGCGTCAACATATCGTTATCCATCGTCCACAAATCCATAATGACCACAAAGAATGCAATTTTTTCATGTGGCTCAAGCTTTTCATTAATTTCATTCTTCAACTCAATTAATTTTGCTTCGATATCATCACGTTTATTATCTTGTTGCAATTTATTGCGAATTTCTTCTGCCAACATCACAAAGCCGATCGGCTGTTTATGGCTTGCACCACCAACACAGACAGATTCAATCATTTGGTTATTACCAATCTTTTGTTCAATTGGTACAGGCATCACATACTTACCTTTCTGAGTTTTAAAGATGTCCTTTACACGTCCAGTAATTTTTAGACGGCCAGTCGCATCAATTTCACCCATGTCTCCTGTTCTTAAATAACCATCCTCAGTCAAATCTTCAGCTGTTTTTTCTGGGTTCTTGTAATAACCCAACATTGTTCCTGGGCTTCTGACTAAAATCTCACCATTCTCATCAATCTTGCAGTCTACTCGTGCTTGAACATGTCCGACATATCCACTCATATATTCACCCATACGTGTGATATGCGAGTATCCACAGTTTTCTGTCATTCCATAAACTTCAAGCAACTCTAAGCCCAAATTACGATACCATTTAATAATATCTACGGGTAAAGGTGCAGAACCCGTTAAAGCATAACGAACATGATTCAAACCCAATTTTGCCAAGAGTTTTTGCTTAATCTTATTGCCCAAGAATGGGATTTTAAACAACACGTTTTGTACATTAAGTGGAATTTTTTCATTAATCCCCAAATAAAATTTAGTCCATAAACGTGGCACAGAAAAGAAGATCGTTGGTTTTGCACGATTAAGATCTTCAATAAATGTATCTAATGAATTGGCAAAATAAACGGTAAAACCACAAATCATCACGGATGATTGAATAAATACACGCTCTGCAACATGAGCTAGCGGCAAGTAAGATAAAGCACGATCTTTTTCTGAAACACCAAACGTAGATTTCAGCTCACTCGCAGGTGAGAGCAAGGTCTTATAACTTTGCATAACGCCCTTAGGTAGACCTGTACTGCCCGAGGTATAAATAATTGTCGCAAGCTCATCCTCGTTTGGAAAATAAGGCTCACTGGTTGGTGCTGTTTTCGCAGTGATTTCATCCCATGTTGGCGCATTATAGTCAGGTGCCAATGGCAATTTAATACAATGCATATCTTGAGGGATGATTTGTTTCACATCGTTCCAACTGTCTCCAATACCATCCAATTTACCGATAAACAAAGCCTTAGTTTCACTATGATCTAGAACATATTTGGTTCCTTCACCATTGAGAGTCGTATATAAAGGAACCGACACATGACCTGCCATCCAAATTGCAAGATCTGCCATAATCCAATGCGCACTATTTTTACCAAAAATTGCAATCTGAGAACGACCAGGCAAATTCAAAGATTGTAAATAAGCAGCCATTTTTTTGACTTGACTGGCCACTTCTCCCCAAGTGTATTTAATCACCTGACCATTTGGTAAAGGCTGAACCAAGAAATCTTGGTTTGGCGATTTCTTTTCCCAATACATTAAATAGTGAATATGAGTCGGTAAAAACTCAAATTGGTTGTTGTTCTGATTTACTTCCATGTGTAATGACTCCCAATAACGCATCATTGTTGTTATGTAATGACTCATAACCGAAAGCTGATTTAATCGTTTTAAACTCGTCCTGAGTTCCTGATTGCCGAGTAAAAACTACAGCTTTACGATTTAAATTTTCGAATTGTTTTCTATTTTCTATCATGAATTCTGATCAAAATCCAACCATTATTTTGCTCAGTTTAATTGCGCTATATTTTTGATAAAATTGTAATTTAAGACCAATGTGTTGATGATTATCGCCAATGTACTTGGACAATGATTATCCTATAACTAAATCAAACTCATGGATAGAGATTGATCATTATGGCTCAGATTGCCACTATTTTACGTGCAAAAACTCAACTCATGGCTGTCAAAGCCCTCACCCTTGCAATCCCAGTATCACATCCTCTCGTATTTGCGGGTGAAGATTCATCAATGCAATTGTGTGGCAATATTGCTCAGCTCGGCATGAAAAAAGTGATGATTGTGACTGATGCAGTATTAGTCAAATTAGGTGTCATACAACCCATTCAAGATCAATTAAAGCACAATGGGATTGAAGTTGTTATTTTCTCTGATGTAAAACCTGATCCAACTTGTGAAATTGTCGAAAAATCTCTAGCACTGTTTAAAAATACCGGATGCGATAGCGTATTGGGTATAGGGGGTGGTTCGACGATTGATACAGCAAAAGTATTAGCGCTCGCAGCCGCAAACCATAAATCACCTAAACAACTTTTTGGAATTTTAAAAAGCCGTAAACCTGCATATCCATTGTTCGTGATTCCGACCACCGCCGGTACAGGTTCTGAAGTTACCATTGCCGCAGTTATTTCAGACAGTGAAACTCATATCAAAGGCTTAGTTATTGATCCCAAAGTCGTTCCATTAGCAACTGCTTTAGATCCCGTCATCATGAAAGGCATGCCACCTGCTATCACTGCTGACACTGGTATTGATGCCCTTACTCATGCAATTGAATCGTGGGTAAGCGGATTCGCCAACAAACAATCAGATTATTACGCCAGTGCAGCCATGAAATTGATCATGGAAAATTTAAAAACTGCATTTGAAGATGGTCAGAATATTGCAGCACGTGAAGCAATGGCGCTCGGTTCTCATTATGCTGGTTTGGCAATGAATAGTGCTGGAATTGGCTATGTACATGCTTTGGCGCATCAATTAGGGACTCAATATCAAATCCCACACGGACGCGCTAATGCTATTATCTTGCCTCATGTTCTAGAATTTAATCATAAAGCATCAGAAAAACGCTTAGCACTAGCAGCGAAGAAAATTGGTTTAAGCTCGTCACACACTTCGGATGAACAAGCCGCAAATATTTTCATTCAAAGCGTAAAGCAATTACTTAAAGATTTGAAAATCAATACTGAGATTCCGAATTTAAAAAAGCAAGATTTCCCAGAGATGATTAAATCTGCTTTTACTGAAGCCCATGGAATTTATGCCGTACCAAAATACATGAATTATTCAGATGCTGAGCAAATTTTAAATCGACTTTAATGCCAATAAGGCACGAATAAAAGCTCAGTATACAATCGTGTCTACTGAGCTTTTTTAATTTGCGACAAGGAATGCCGCCATGTTAAAAAATTTAGATTCACTAAACCCTTTTATTCATGTCACGATTGAGAATAGAATCCTGACCATCAAAATTGATCACCCCGAGCAAAAAAATGCTTTAAATGGGGAAATGTACAATGACATTGCAAAAATATTGGATGCGGCAGATCAATCTCAACAAGTGAATGTTGTGATTTTACAGGGTAACGAACAGGATTTTACCGCAGGAAATGATCTGAAAGATTTTATGTCTGCCGCTCAAAAATATGTTGGTTTAGCCGCTGATGCTACACCACCCTTTGTCTTCCTAAAAGCGATCGCAAGATTTTCTAAACCTATTATTGCTGCGGTACGTGGCTGCACTATAGGCGTTGGCGTCACTATGCTATTTCACTGTGACATGGTATACGCCCACCCCGATACAGAATTTCAAATTCCATTTGTAAGTTTGGGATTATCTGTAGAGGGTGGCACCAGCCTTCTTTTCACTGAGTTGGCTGGTTATCATATGGCTGCCGAATTATTGCTCACAGGTCGAAAATTTTCAGCGGAAGAAGCGCTAAAATGTCGAATCATCAATCAGATTTGCGAGCAACCTGAACAATTAGCTTTGCAGCGAGCTCAACAGATGAGTCAACTGCCAATGACCACGCTAAAAATTATTAAAAAACAAATTCGACCCGAGCAAGATCAAATTCTGAATTGTATTGTTCAGGAAGCTGAGGTTGTTGCAGAACGTTTAACATCACCTGAAATGATTGAAGCCGTGATGGCTTTCTTACAAAAAAGAAAACCTGACTTCAATCAATTTCTGCAGTCCTAAAAAAAGCACCCTAGGGTGCTTTTTTTATTTTATGGCTTTACCACCACCAAGACTCGAATCGCTTCAGGCGTTACAGCTAAACCTTCTAAAAGGCTTAAGCCTTCTTTTTGAAGCTTCTGCAAACGTGTAATTTCATCTTCGCGAATACTTGGGTTAAATTGTTTCAAATAACTTAAACGATCAATTTCATATTGCCATTTATTGCTATAGATTTCTTTCGCTTGCTGTTTTAATTCAGGCAAAGCACCTTTTGCAATGTCTAAAGCTTGTGCATAACGTTGTTCAACGACATCACGACGTGCTTTCACCACTTGGCGACAACTATTACCGTCAAGATGATGTAAGTAGGGTTTCAAAATATCTGGTGCAATTTTAGCTGATAAATCTTGGCCCTTTTCACTTAATAACACACGAATCAATTGTGTTGGTAAACTCGCTGGCAAGTTCAATGCTTTCGGTGCAATCACATCCACTTTGAACCACACCTCAACTAAAACTGAACCTTGTGGTAAAGCTGCAGACTTCAATAACGCCACATTGGTACTACCAAACGATTGCGTATTGATCATTTCCATGACACTTTCAGTGAAAGGATGCTCAAGCGTTATGTATTGCGCATCTTCACGGATCTGAGCCTGATCACGATAGAACGTCACGGTCATGCCTTCCTCATCCAAAGTCAGACCTTGGACTTGCATTTGATCAGTAGGCTTGATAATCACCGTGCCATTACTTTGCTCATCAAAATCAATATTGGTTGATGCCATGAAGCGTTTCATAAACATTGGCAAAGTCGTATTATCATCATACTCTTCAAGTGCTTGCACAATTTCTTGCGCAACCATTGGACGACAAGAATTGTATTCCAATAAACGATCACGTCCTGCTTGTAGCTCTTGCTCTAAGGCTTCACGTTGCACACTTACAGCTTCAAGAAGATCTTCAAACGCTTGACCTTTATCAGCCAACAAGCAATCTTTAAGATCAACAATAAAGTTCTCTTGTAAGGTTTGCGCAGTTGGAGAAATATTGCTGAAAATATTTAATGCTTCATTGTACCAACGGAACATGCGCTCTTGTGCAGTGCCCACTAAATATGGCACATGAATCTGAATACGGTTTTCTTGACCAATACGATCAAGTCGACCGATACGCTGTTCAAGCACATCAGGGTTCGCTGGCAAATCAAATAGGATTAAATCTGAAGCAAACTGGAAGTTACGACCTTCTGAACCAATTTCTGAACACAATAAAATCTGAGCACCATACGAATCTTCCGCAAAATAAGCAGCTGCTTGGTCACGCTCTAATAGACTCATGCCTTCATGGAACATTGCTGTACGGATCCCTGCATGGATACGTAATGCATTTTCTAAAGCTTCAACTACAGGCCCACTACGCGCAATGAGTAAGACTTTTTTATGCTTTAACTGAGTACGGAGCATTTCCATAATCCACGTTACACGCGGATCAGTTTCCATCCAAGCCCCGTCCAATTGCGCTTCTTCTGGCCACATTTGTTCACGAAGTTTACCATCCATCGACCATCCTTCTGGCGCAGGTAATGGTGCAGGCTGACAATCACGACCAGGGAAGCCTTGAATCGCTTCACGTGTATTACGGAATAGTACACGTCCCGTACCGTGACGATCTAACAATTCATGAATTGCACGGAAACGCTGTTCTGGCTCATCTTCAATCTTGTGACCCAGTAACTGCTCAATTGCTTGGAAATGATCAGCTTCAAGGGGTTGATCCGACATCAGCACTTCCGCAATTTGAGCAGTTTGCTGATATTTTTCTTCTTCATCTAAGAAACGATCAAGTGAACTAAAACGTTGCGGATCGAGTAAACGTAAACGAGCAAAATGGGACTCAACACCTAACTGTTCCGGCGTTGCAGTCAGCAAAAGTACCCCTGCTGTTTTTTCAGCAAATTCTTCAACAAGGTCATAGCGGTCATTACCACCTTCTTCTTCTGACCACATCAAGTGATGTGCTTCATCCACCACAAGCAAATCAAAACCTGCTTCGAGCGCTTGCTCACGTAAATCTTCATGGTCGATCATGAGATCAACAGATGCAATGATGCACTGTTCAGTTAAGAACGGATTCAATTCTGGATCATGTTCTTTGATCGAAGCAGTACGCGTTAAATCAAATAACGAGAAATTCAAATTGAAACGGCGACGCATTTCAATCATCCACTGATATTGCAGCGAATCAGGTACTAAAACGAGGATGCGTTCAGAACGTCCTGTTTTAAGTTGCTGGTGTATGATTAAACCTGCTTCAATGGTTTTACCTAGACCAACTTCATCCGCCAATAAGACACGTGGAGCAAAGCGCTTACCTACTTCATGCGCGATATAAAATTGGTGAGGAATCAATCCAACACGAGCACCCACCATGCCACGTAATGGACTATTTTGCATATTAGCTTGCATTTGTAATGCTTCAATACGCAGGTCATACCATTCTTTATAATCAATTTGGCTTGCCAATAAACGATCAAGTGGTTTAGACAATTGAATCGTCGCGCCAACACGGGTTTCATTTAATGATTTGCGTTCATCAGTACCATCTTGTAACTGACGAATGACGTTGTAACGAATAACGCCACCACGCTCTTCTAATGATTCGACTTTCCAGACGATGCCCTCTTGGTCTTGAAGCTCATCATTCACATTGAACACAATTCGAGATAAAGGTGCGTTACTACGTGCATAGACACGGGTTTCGTCACTTTTAGGAAAGAGGATACTAATTGATCGTTCATTTACATCAATCAAAACCCCTAAACCTAACTCTGTCTCTGTGTCTGATAACCAACGTTGACCAATAGCAAACTGCTGCAATTTTTCCACCTTATCTCAAGTTAGGACTGAAAACTTATGCTCAAACAGGAGATGATTTGAGCAAAATTTAACGTCTATAAGCAATATATTTTGACATAAAGCCCACCAAAAAGTGAGCAATATTTAGCACCGATCTATTTAATTGATCATAACCAAGATTTCATCATGATCAGATCATAAAATATTCGTATACTGATTTAAAAATGTGTTTTTAGAACGGCACTGGACAATGAAAATTCAGTCGTTCACCGGTAACAGGATGATTGAAACTTAACTGCTCTGCATGCAAACAGAGTCGTTCTTTCAAAGCTTGTTGCGCTGGTGTTGCATACAAAGTATCCCCTACGATGGGATGCCCTAAATGCTGCATGTGAACGCGAAGTTGATGTGCTCGACCTGTGATTGGCGTTAATTTTACGCGTGTCACCCACTGATCTTGAATTTGAAATTGTTCAATTGCTTCCCAATGCGTTAACGCTGCTTTATTGTGATGCGCATCTACGATATGCAATGGCGGACGCGATGGGTCGTAAATCACAGGAATATCTACAGTTCCTTGACCTGTTACATATCCCGCGACTAGTGCTTGATAAGTTTTATCCGTTTCACGTTCTTGAAATTGGCGAGAGATCGATTTTTGACCTGTTTTACTGAGTCCAAACACCAATAAGCCGGATGTATCACGATCTAAACGATGAATCAGAAGCGTACGTGGTTCTTCTTGAAGAAGACGATTAATAACGCAATCTTGAAGGTCAGGCGTTTTGCCCGGAACAGAAAGTAATCCAGCTGGTTTGTGAATCACCATAAAATCTTGATCACGATGAATGAGATGTTCCTGAAGAAAATGACTCAAATTTCTATTCCTAGCAGATCGTGAAAACAAGGCGGCAATAATAGAAAGCTTAGCGATAAATTACAATCTTGAAATCGACAAACAGTGATGATTTTTCCGATATCTGATACAAATTAAATCAATCTGACGATTCAAATGAATTAAGTTTTGTTTGTGATATCTAGCTGTCTTTTCTCAGGATAGGAAGCAATTTAGAAAGTGTACAATTTTGCCCAAATGATTCAAAATCTATATGTGCGCCATTGGCTCTCCACAAGCCAATCAAACTCACCATTGCGACCGAATCTAAGCCATAGCGCCTTAAATCTTGAAATGGATCAATTTCTAAAATATCGAATTCAAGGTATTCAGCAATAGACAGTAATATACCCTTTTCAGAAAGAATAAATGAGGACGGCGCACTCAATTCCAGCATTCGAATCATGGCAGAGGTGTTCATATGATGAATACCTTGTTCTACACAGTTCTCAATCCACTGTAAATGTTGGCTCTTCGTTTCTACATGAACAGCATCGTTCACCACACAAATTTGAGGAGTAATCGAAATGATATGCTGTAAAAGTTGCTTTATAGGTGAATTGATCATGCCAGACACAATGAGTTGTTTCTTTTCTGCGAGTAATTCACCCAACTGCGCTACTTTAGAAAATGATTGCTGCTCTTCAATTTCAATCACTTCAATATCTAAAGCCTGAGCTTTTTTAATTAAGCGATTTAAATGAATTAATAATTCTTGATGTTGGTCATTGCTATATTCAGCTAAACGTTGAAATCCAAAAACCACCAAGACGCATTGTTCAGCTTCAATGGACCACTTTGCCAAACTCGCGCTGAGTTCAATTTTTTTGGGTGGTGTATAAAAATATGACATTGCCACTCTAATCAGCTAAAGCCAAGAAAACTTCTATGGCATGCAGCGCAATTTCAGCATCTTCAAAAGATTTAGCACCTGAAACTCCCACGGCTCCCACCAATTGCCCTTGATAAATAATGGGTTCCGCACCTTCTAACATTCCCGACAATGAGTGAACAGTCAGAAAACCCAATTGCCCATCTTTGATCAGCTCTTCAAAAATTTGAGATGGGTGGCGGCTCAAAGCTGAACATTTTGCTTTTTCAGCTGACAAATTCGCAGTCATTGGAGAGGCACCATCCATGCGTTTCATTGCAAGTAAACTTCCAGTTTCATCTACAACAGAAATACTGACATTCAACTTTTTATCAATCGCATATTGTTGCGCACGCGTCAGTAAAAACTCCGCGTCTTCTAAAGTTAAATAATGTTTTAATTTCATTTCTATTTTAAGTCCGTGAATTTTATACGTGCAAAAAAGCCTACAGTATTTACACTGTAGGCTTATGTTAATAGATTTTCAAAAAAATTCTATTTTAAACGCGCAAATACATTCTTAGCTGCTTGAATAGTGAACGCAATATCCTCATCGGAATGCGCACTTGAGATAAAACCGGCTTCAAAAGCAGAAGGCGCTAAATTTACACCTTCATCCAACATGCCATGGAAGAATTTACGGAACATTTCAACATCGCATTTCAACATTGAATCAAAGCTTGTGATATCTTCTTGATCAGTGAAATACAATCCAAACATACCTCCAACCTGTTGAGTCTTAAATGGTATACCTGCTTCATCAGCGGCAGTCTGTAAACCAGTCAATAACTTTTCGAGCTGTGCGGTTAGATTTTCATAGAAACCTGGTTGACGAAGATGTTTAAACATCTCAATCCCAGCTCTCATTGCCAGCGGGTTACCTGATAAAGTTCCTGCTTGGTAAACTTTACCTAGAGGAGCAATACATTCCATCACTTCGCGCTTACCACCAAATGCGCCTACAGGAAGACCTGCACCAATAATTTTACCTAGCGTAGTTAAATCAGGTGTAACACCGTAGTGTGCTTGAGCTCCACCTAATCCAACACGGAATCCGGTCATCACTTCATCAATAATGAAGACTGAACCATGCTCATCACACACATCTCGAATGGCTTGCAAGAATCCATCAATTGGTTTAACCAAGTTCATGTTACCTGCAACAGGTTCAACAATAACACCCGCAATTTCGGAACCAAATTTAGCAAAGCATTCTTTTAAAGTCGCAATATCATTGTATGGAAGCGTCAAAGTATGTTTTGCAAAATCAGCAGGAACACCCGCTGATGTCGCCTCGCCTTCACCACTTGTAAGTAGACCAGAACCTGCTTTCACTAAAAGTGAATCTGAGTGACCATGGTAACAGCCCTCAAACTTAACAATTTTGTCACGACCTGTATACCCACGTGCAAGACGAATTGCAGTCATTGTTGCTTCTGTCCCTGAGTTGGTCATACGTACCAATTCAATCGACGGCATAATTTCACAGATAATATCTGCCAATGTCGTTTCATGCACTGTAGGTGCACCAAAACTTAGACCATCAACAGCGGCGTCTTGAACAGCTTTAATAATCGCAGGGTGTGCATGTCCTAAAATCATTGGTCCCCATGAACCCACATAATCTACATAGCGTTTGCCATCTACATCATACAGGTAGGCACCTTGAGCTTTTTCAATAAATACCGGCGTACCGCCTACACCATTAAAAGCACGTACTGGCGAATTCACACCACCAGGAATATGTTTGCTGGCTTGTTTAAATAGTTGTTCTTGCTTAGGAGATAAACTCATGAAAATCACTCAACTCGAAAAAGTAAAAAATTTAAGCTTGTTTAGCAAATAGCTCTGACCAGTCGTAAACACGTTGACCAACAGTTGACATAGACCGACCCAATACATCGCTAATGACAGCACAAAGATCTGCTCCAGCAGCAATCACTTCAGCGCCATTTTCAACCGTCAAACCTCCAATCGCGCAAATAGGTACATTTAATTTTGCTTTTGCAGCTTTTAATGTTTCTAAACCAATATTACCTGCTTCAGGTTTGCTTTGTGTTGCATAAATTGCGCCGAATGCTACATAATTTGCGCCGTCTGCGATCGCTTGCTCAGCTAGTTCAATAGAATTATTACAACTACGTCCAATTAAGACGTTTTTTGGCAATCTTTCCACAGCCTCTTGGATTGAACCATCATCTTGACCAAGATGCACACCCACGCCATATTTGACTGCGGCCTCTAAATCATCATTGATGACAAAAGGAACCTTATATTGATTACACATATTCTTCATGTATTCAATTTCATAAGCTTGATCTTCTTTCGCAACGTTTTTACGACGATACTGAAGTACTGCAACTTCATAAGTTGCCATCGCTCCTTCAAGCTTTGCTAATAGAAGTTCAATAGGATCATCGTTGGTGATTAAATACAAACCGCGCATAAAGAATAACTCTAGGCAAATACTAAAAATTTAAAACATTATAGGACAAAGCCTTGGAAGAACACATTGATAAAATGTAGAAATTAACAGGCTCTATTGTTGACTAAGCGTATTAAAGATATTGATTGAAATGAATTTGTGAAATTTAATCCAAGAAAAATTGGCTCCAATACGTTTGAATATATTCCATCTAGTTCTTCGAAAGACACACTTAAGTACATAAAGGAAATTTGCGAAAAAAGAGATATGTTGCCTGCGAAGGAGCCTATACCTGGCATTAGTTATAAACGAATCAGTATGAAAACACCTTTTGGCATGTTATGTACAGCAAATGACTAAGAGATTCCCTTTTAAGATTAGGAGGAAAATAAAATATTATTAAAAATCAGAAATTTATGTATAAAAATAATAGTAAGGACTTAGTAAATGTAATTATTGAAAAGTAAATAACGATTTATCTAATTAAACCACTTTCAGTGAAAATTTTCTGACACGAGTAAAGAAAGTCAAATTGAATTTATTTGTTTTAAAGAAAATTTAGTAAATATTTATTTTGATTCTGATGAAATTTCGGTAGTACTAGATGGCAAAGACATTACGTCCGACTATCCAGTAAAGAAAATAGATAGCAGAAGAATATTTGAATTATACAAACCGCTTACATGTGTAAGGTGTAGTTAAAAAAGATGGTGTTGCACTTCAAATGCTAATCTAAGATTTATGCAAGAGATCTATATGTTCTAAAAAGTTCTTATTTGAAGAACAATACACCATATAATTGAATAATTCAGGATCTCAACGTAATATTATTTATATCCTAACCAATATTTATAGAAGAGAAAAATGGATCAATTAAAAAAAATAAATGATGATTTGCATCAAGCCGCTATATTATTAGACAGTATTCCTAGTAAGATTCAATCAGATCCATCACTAGAAAATAGAGAAAATATATTACTGATAGGAAAAGCTCTAAGTCATATTTTTGAACTCCAAAATAATATTTATAAAATTCGACCTGATTTAAAAAACTTAGGATGAGCTCTATTATGTTAAATAGTCGCATTTAATTATCTGATTCATCACTTAATCCATTCAATTCTATAAAAAAAGTTATCATATGAGTTAATTATATCATTCATCATACGTCCTCTTTATTTATTCTATTGATGGCTCGCTCTAATTCATCATAATGATGAATACTCTCATCTGTAATAGGTTTTTTTAGTATTTGATTTGGGTGAAAAAAATAGTTTTCATACCAACATTTTTTGCACCTTCTATATCAACTTTAGGATTGTCACCAATAAAAATACAATCAGAAGGTGAACAATTTAACTGGTAACAAGCATAAGCAAATATTTTTTTATCGGGCTTTCTTAAGTCAATCGCTTCTGAAACTATGATAGTCGAGAAATATTCGGTAAGACCTAAAGCATAAAAATTATGTTCCTGAAATGGGCTTTTTCCATTGGAGACTAACCCAATCTTATATCCCTTTTGATAAAGATCTGAAATGACTTTTTGGACGTCATCAAAACCAATTGAAAATTTATTGAAATCAGTAATGTAAGAATAAAGTAATTCACCAACAGTAAAATTTTTTATATTAAAAACTTTGATTAATTGACTATAAACGATATCTTTCCAAACATTTCCATTATCATCCAATTCAATAAATTTTTTTATAAATGCATCTTTTAGTTCTTGTGGTACTAATTGGAAAAAATTTACTTGCCAATTTATAAAACGAATAAGTGACTCACTCCTATTCAAAATAGTTTGATCCAAATCAAAAAAAGTATGTTTCGCATTAAAAAATACTCATTCTCATAGTAAAAGTTTTACATATAGTTCATCTTCTTTTCTTTTTCAGTATTATTTAAATTAACATAATATGTATTATATGCGGTTTAACAGAATAATACCGTTAACTCATCTAACTGAATACGTTAATTTTTTATTTAATCCCAATATTTATAATTTGGATTTATTCATTGGATCTTAAGCCTTTCCAGCTATCATATAATCATATTTTTGTGTAGCTTTCTTAAAACATTTCATGACAAAAAAGCCCAGAATTTTCTGAGCTTTTTTAAAAAAATATAAACTTAGCTATCAATTTTATCAAATTTACGATCTTTTAAACTCAAGTTTCCGCGCAAAATATCCGATAACATTCTCCAGTCTGAAATAAAGCTATACAACGGTTGTTTAAAGCTTGCTGGCTTATTTTTTTCAAAAACAAAATGCCCCACCCACGCGCATGCGTAGCCTGAAACTAATCCGTAGACTAGATATTTAGCTTTACGCTGACGAATCGCTTGAGTAAAAAAATAAATACCGATTGAGCTACCTGCTGCATGTAAACGACGACTCATAATGCTGCGGTGTTCAGTCAAATAAAAACGATAAAATTCTGAGTAATTCTTGATGGGTAATTGAAATTTAGCTTCTTCTTGCGATGAAGACGGCTCTACATAAGCATTCATTGTTGTATTCCTGTCCTTTTTTTGACCACCTTAATTCAAAAAATTGCACTTGAAAAGCTTATCTTACAAATATTGTGATTAATCATTCATTCAAGTAAATATAAGTGAATTGTCAAGATTGTGGTTCTAACTGAATCAGTTACAATCCCCTTAAATTAAAAGGCAATCAAATGTCTTACTTCTATGAAAATGATTGATCAATTAGGAAAATCACATGCTTGAAATTGAATTAAAGTTTCAGATCCCAGAAGCTCGACGGAATGCGATTTTAAAAGCAATCGATCCAAAAAAGTCTGAACTCATTCAAATGCAAGCAAAGTACTATGACACTCCTGATCGCCTACTCTCTCAGCATGGGATAGCCATTCGACAACGTCTTGAAAATACCAATTGGGTTCAAACCTTAAAAGCGACGAAAAGTAAAAGCCATTTACACCGTTTCGAACATAATCATGATTTAGGTAATCTTGAGGCTGCACCGAATTTAGATTTATCTATTTATTCAGATAATTCCGAAGCTTATGAGGTCTTAAATGACGCATTGAAAGGTGATTTTGACCAATTAGTCTTGCAGTTTGAAACAGACATTCAACGTACAGTTCGAGTGATTAGCTTTGAAGATGCTGAAATTGAAGTGTGTCTAGATATTGGCGTTGTACGATCAGGTGATCGAGAACATGAGATTCATGAAGTAGAGTTTGAACTCAAACAAGGAAAAGTTGAAACATTACTAGCGTTTAGTTTTGAGTGGGTCAAAAAATATCAACTTTGGCTAGATGTTCGAAGTAAAGCTGAGTTTGGAAATTTATTGGTTTCAAATTTAGTTGTAAGCCCAGCGCGAACTGAAAAAGAATGGATCGTTGCAAAAAAAGAAAGCGCAGAAAAAATGATTCGAATGATGATCGGTCATCATATGCAACATTTGCTGCCGAATATTGCTGCGATTTCTGCGGAAGTGGCTGAACAGGAACACATCGAACAAGCACATATTGCTTTGAACTATTTGTTTTTAAGTCTATCTATTTTTAAAGACTGGACATCAAAGAGCACAGATAAATGGGCACATCAGTTATCTGCATTTAAAAGTCATTTTGAAAACCTAAAACATTATGAGCATATGCAACACACCTTAGGCGCTATTCTGCAAAACCCTAAAACTGCTGAAATGCTAAGTAAAGATGTGCTCTACGCCCGAGAAAAATTAAATAACTTAGTCAAATCTACCCAAAACGTTCAACACTATCTTGAACTTTTGAGTTTTAGTTTAGGCAATTCCAAGAAGGTGCAAACCCAAGACCTCAAAACCTATGCTCAAAATACGCTTCAACAGCAGTATAAAGTTTTACAGGAATGTCTGAATGAAGCTGATCCTTCTAACTTTGAAAGTCTTGACCAATTGGCAATACATTTAAGTGAATTAAAATTCAGTTTCCCAGTCTTAACACAAATTTTTGATGTGAAAAATTTACAAAAATACGGCAAGGCGCTTAATGATGCACATTATGCAGCTGAACAATATCAAGTATTATCTTCCTCATCATCATACTTACAGCAAACAGAATTAGAAGCCAGTGACTGGTTCGCCTTAGGTTGGTTGACGGCAAAGCAAGAAATTTACGCTGAAAAACTTTTGGAAGCGACTGAACAATTCTTAGTCAGTCGAAAATTTATCAAATCATAAAATTTAAGTCAGAACTTTTCGTCAATGAGAAGTTCTGACTCAAAAATGATCCCAAGTTTGCATCGCCATGTGTACAACGCTTTCCAATTGTTCAAAAGTCGCCCCATCACGTGCTTGTAAGCTTAGTCCTTGTAAAATCGTCATATAATAATCTGTCATTGCCTGAATATTAGTTTGTGTACTAATTTCACCTGAGGCTTGAGCAGCTAATAATTTTTCTAGTAAATTCGATTTAGATAACTGTCTTTTTTGCGAAATTGATTGTTGTATTTGTTGATTTTGAATCGAACAGTTCATTGTCGACACGACCAACATACATCCTTTCGGTTTGTCTTTCTGCACCAGTCGTTTTAGATTTTCAATCAAATAAAGTTCCATTGCTAATTTTATGGAATGTGCATGTTTAAAAATCATTTCCATCGAGCATGATTCGTGCCTGAGATAATAGTCAATGCAACGATTAAAGAGCTCAGATTTATCACCATACGTACTATAAAGACTAGGTGCAGTGATTCCCATGGCGAATGTTAAATCACTCATTGAAGTGGCTTCATAACCGTATTTCCAAAATAGTGTCATGGCTTTTTCAAGTGCTTGTTCTTCATTAAAACACTTAGGACGTCCGCGCCCCTTAGATATTGATTTGGCACTATCCATTTGATTTATTGGCTTTGAACTTTCCTGCATATTCAACCCAATTAATTTTATAATGATCATTAATAAATTAATTGACCCAGATCTTAAATTCAAATATTTTATTTTTATAACAATCATTATGAAATTATTTTCAAGGAGCGTTGGTCAATGAAATCTGAATCTCATCTGACTGAAACCGCTGTTCATTCTCCATCTCCTACAGAAAATCAAGGTAATTGGTTTGCTGTTATTACACTTTCTATCACCGCTTTTATATTAGTGACCAGTGAGTTTCTCCCTATTGGTGTGCTCAATGCAATCGCACTAGATCTCAATATTTCTGTCGGTACTGCTGGCCTGTTCATTACCCTTCCAGGCGTAATGGGAGCTTTCGCAGCACCGCTTATCTCGGTCTGGGTGAAGCAACTTGATCGACGCTATTTATTAATCGCACTCACAGCGGTCATGGTCATTGCAAATTTCATTACGAGCTATTCAGAAAGTTTCAATTGGATTCTATTGAGTCGCTTTTTCTTGGGTATCGCGATAGGCGGATTCTGGGCAACTGCAATCGCCTTAAGTGGTCGTGTTGCACCTCCTCACCTACCCATCGCCAAAGCAACAGCTATCGTCATGGCTGGCGTAACTCTGGCAACTGTGCTGGGTGTTCCGGTTGGAACATGGCTAAGTGAAATTTACGGTTGGCGTAATGCTTTTATGATCACCTCAGTGATTGGTGCCATTATTCTGTTATTTGAGATTAAATTCCTACCGAAATTACCGCCGACTTCAGCTATTCAATATAGCGATCTACCCGCATTGTTTCGAGATCCAAAAGCTCGTAAAGGGTTAATCATTGTTTTATTTATCGGATTAGCGCATTTTTCAACATACAGTTACTTGGCGCCATTCTATAAAAATGAAGCAGGATTTGATGGTTCAACCATCAGTTCATTACTTCTTATTTATGGAGCAGCAGGCTTCTTAGGCAATGCATTCTCTGGTTATAGCAGCAATATCAATGTCCGCTATACGCTTTTTGCTGTTGCATTGTGTTTAGCAATCGTATTCCTTACATTCCCTGTTTATGCCAAATTCTTAACTGGTGCATATATTCTTACAGCATTATGGGGTTTTGCTTTTGGTGCCTTTCCTACGACAGCCAATATTTGGATGTTTTTACATGCGCCACATGCGGTTGAAAAAGGGATGCCTCTTTTTGTCAGTATGTTCCAAATCATGATTGCAGCAGGCGCATTATTTGGTGGTTTTATGGTAGATCACTTCAATACCAGTACCTTAATTTACAGTGTATTGATTTTTATCTCTTTAGCTGTAATTGCTGTATTCACTCATAGTCGAGGATTGAATAATCCTAAAGCTCAGCAATGTACATCAATTAGTTGAGTTGAGTTGAGTTGAGTTGAGTTGAGTTGAGTTGAGTGTAATTTTTTACGCTCAATTCTTAAATAATTCTATGAAATATAAACTCATTTCGTTGAGTGAAATCAATTTAAGAAATTAACGCGCTAAATTCTCAACCATCATTCAAATCGATCAATGCACCAATTCGGTGACATTTGCACAAAAATGATGAATTTTTTCATGAAAAATCCGTTAATCACTCCTCCATATTATTAATTATACCTAAATTATATATTTATCATTATTTATTAGTTGGCATACAAAATGCATTCATTATGATGAGTCTATCGTTTAACGCTAGTTATTCGCTTTACTTGAAAATAAAATCAAACATGAATGGTGAATACAATGAATAATTCAAATCCAACAACTTTAAAAGAACTTACATTAGATGAAATTGAAGCAGTATCTGGTGCAGGTTTAGTGACTAATTTGCTTGGTACTGTCGGCTCTCTTTTAGGATTAAAAGATCCTTTAGTGAAAATTGGCACTGGCGTAAATGAAACACTTAATGGAACAATTGATTCACTAGGATTAGGTGTATTAAAAGGTGTTGTAGACACGTTGATTTAATTTTAAAAATCTTATGAACAATAGACTTTTTAATCTTTCAAATCACTCATCAAAAGGCTCATGAATGAGCCTTTTGATTGATATCCTACAAGATTTTGAACTAGAATGCTCTATACATGGATTGTTCAGCAATACAATAATTTTCCTCTATTTATGGCATCTAAGTTCGGGGTTAATGTGAATTCTTCCGATGAGAAGCTTACTCAACCATAAGATTGGTAAATTCTGCTGCTAAACTTATATACATTCATCCCTAAAAATACACATCAAAAGCTGAACTTTTCTCACTTTGATTAAGTCATTATTTTAAAAAGTAGCAATTTCATACTCGATAATTTTCATTATATTGATAAATTAAATATTTAATTTTTAAAGGTGCGAACTTGAAGACAATTGGTTTATTAGGTGGAATGAGTTGGGAGTCGACTGATTTGTACTATCAACAAATCAATAAGATGGTTCAAACGAAACTTGGCAAGTTACACTCTGCTAAGGTTATTCTTATTAGCGTTGATTTCGCTGAAATTGAGGAATTACAACGCAAAGGATTATGGGAAGATGCAGGAATCTATTTAAGAGATCAAGCCATACAATTAGAAAAAGCAGGTGTAGATGGCATAGTACTTTGTACAAATACAATGCACAAAGTAGCAACTTATATTGAGGAATCAACCAACATACCATTTATTCATATAGCAGATGCGACAGCCATGGAAATCATGAGCCAGAAAATTACAAAAATTGGGCTGCTTGGTACTGCATTTACGATGGAACAAGATTTTTATAAAAGCAGATTGGAGGAAAAAGGACTTAAAGTAATAACACCTAATAAAGCGAGTAGAAAAATTGTTCATGATATTATTTACAACGAATTATGTTTAGGCATAATTAGCGAAGATTCGCAAAAGAAATATATTCATATTGTCGAAGAATTAATATCTTCTGGCGCTGAAGGAATCATTTTAGGATGCACTGAGATTTGTATGCTTATAGGAGATCTAAAATTCTCAGTCCCTCTATTTGATACAACTTCTATTCATGCGCAAGCAGCTGTAGATTTTGTATTATCATAAATATTTCATAGCATAAAAATCATTCAGCTCATGCTAAAAAATATTTAACTGACATCAAAATCTATCATCAAGTACATGAATCGTTGCTCAAGACTAAATTTAATCAAATAAATACATATTTTAAAAATCGCTTTTTTTGATTGATATTCATGCCACAACAATCATCATTTAATCCTCATCAATAGAATTTAGAATGATGTTGAAATCAATAATTTCATCTGCGATTTCTGTCGCCATACGTTCATGAGAAATCATAATGACCGTTTCAACTCGCTCTTGAATAATTTTTAAAATTTTCGAACTTGTTTTCTCATCTAAGGCTGCTGTAGGTTCATCTAAGATCAGAAGCTCTGGTTGTTTTAATAATGCACGAATGATGTTTAATCGTTGTTTTTCACCACCAGAGAAGTTTTTATAAATTTCTTGTATATCATCGTCTAACTCAATTTGATTTTTTTCCAGCAAATGGAGTAAATCGAACTCTTTTAGCCAATGTTTAAGCTCCTCATCAGAATATTTGATCTCAGTATTTTGAATCAAATTTTGTCTTAATGAGCTTGAATATACGATCGGAGTTTGGCTGACCACAGCAATCTGATCAAATATCTTTTCTGAAAATACTGAAGTGATCTCTAAATTTCTAAAGAATAGTCGTCCAGATTTGATCTTTTCTATTCCCACCAAATAATTAAGAAAACTTGATTTTCCAATACCTGTTCGACCTTGAATTAAATATATTTTTCCACACACAATGTCTAAATTAAAATTTTCAATCGTCTGCTGACCTAGATCAAATGTCACATTTTGAAATGAATACGCCACCTCACTTTCTTTCTGTTCCTCAGCTGTTAGATCATTCGTATTGAATGACTCATGTTCCAATTCAAAATATTCTAGGTACTGATTAATAGCCACAATATGACCTTTCAAATGAATGATATTTTGAGACATCATCATTAAAGGAATGGTTAAACCTATAATATAGGTACTGACTAAAACAAAATCACCTGAACTAAAGCTTTGATATTCAAACATATAGACTGATAAAACCATGAATACCAAAAGAAAAAATGACACAAATAACAGTTGATATATCATGAGATACTGAAGTTTTTTATAGGTATCCTGAGTCTTTATTTTATAGTCATCGATTCTGCGGCTAAACTCTTCAAATTCGTAATATTTCGAATGACTGAGTTTGATATCATAACTTTGTTGTAGTTTTTCAATCACAAATTGATTCAGTTGATTTCGAGCACCATACATAATCGTAAAGATATCTTGTGTCTTAAAGGTAATGATGAGCGATAAAGCAACTGTACAAGCTGAGAATACGAAAAAATACACACCAAATTCAAGATTGATCGTATTTCCGAGCACATACACCATACCTAAGATTTTAAATACCGTAGGTACAATAACAAAAAATATAGTAAAAATAATTGTACCAAGTGCTTCGCTGCCACGAATTAAATTTGCATTAAATACACCGATATCTTGTTGACGTTGATCTTTTAATTTCAAATCTAGAAAATTAAATACACCAGCTTTAAGCATGGATGCATCAACATTTCTGATCATCATAGACATGGCAAAATTATTTACATTCTTCATCCCTTCATTGATAAACCAAGCGAGTGCATAAGCTACGGCGAATAAATAGAGCAGATGAATTTGAAAAAAGTCTTGAATCGAGTAGTAATGATCAGGTTCACTGGTCTGGTCAATCAGCAGCTTAAACAAATACGGTAAACCAACACTCGTACCAATAATTAAAATTTGAAGTATTGCTAAAACGAAGAATACACTTAATCCATTTTCATCATGTTGACGGAATAACATCCACGCCTTTTTAAATTGTTTAATCTTTTCAGTCATCATTCTTTAAATTAGTTATTTTTTGTGATGACTATTTTAAACAATACTAATCAATAGGTTTGGATATTGATCGTAGAAGCTTTGTACTTATAAAGTAGCTAATCATTGATTCTAATGTCTAAAAACTAAGTTCAATCAGCTCAACTAACGAAATTTACCATAAATACGCCACGTGTTGTTATCCGCCAATGGATCGCTATATGAGTCATTTCGTTGCTTACGTGGTTTATCGCGAGCATCAACCAACTCGAAATGAGGCTCAACACTTAAGACAATACCATTTACATAAAATCGTGTTCTCGTATATTCACTTTGCCCATGCTGAAATACATAAGTTCTTAAATCTATAAATTCGCGATGCGCAACTAATGCAGCAGTGTCATCATGATCCAACCAGCGACTCATTGCTAAAACTTGTTCAGGTTCAAACTGTCCACACTTCTCTAACACACTAGCAATACCACGAAAAGTCTTTGATTCCTTTGCACGTGTTTTGTTAATGCGAATTCGGTCTACATGAAAATAAAACAGCGGTAAATTTAGATGACTCGGTAAATGAATGGCATCTAAAACCTCATCTTCCATAAAAGGTTGAAATAAATCTTGTGCCCTTTCGATTAGACCTGTCCACTGCTGGTAATAAGCAGCTACTTGCTCTTTGCTTCCATAATAAATGGGAAGACCTTCGACATTTGCAAGATCAACAGGTGGCCAAATATTCTGTCTCAGTAACGCAATATCACTTTTTAAACTTTGAACTGCGATAGCATCTTGCATAGAAAGGCTCATAAAAATTACTTAGGCTATTTTTAGATTAAGTGAAAGGTTTAGTTTATGCAAGCCTTTGCCTATAATAGTGCTTGAATTAAGTTATTTATTAGGAACAATTCATGGTTCAAAAGATTCAAGCGACTGATGTCACTGAAGAAGAAGCATTGAATGCGATTTTCTTCGAACGTGCTGATGAATTTATTAAGCAAGCCAATGAATTTTGCCGTGTTGAAAAAGGTTCTACTGTTAAACCAGCCGATGCTCGTGGTCAAGTCAGTGCTGCGATGCTATTTGGTACTGCTCGTTTTAACACATGGGTTGCTGCCAATAACTTTAAAGATGGCAATGAAATGCGTGATGCTAAAGAACAAGTGATGTCTTATATCATGCAACAGTTTCATATGATGCTTGAAGATAATTATGACGAATACTGCGAACAGTTTGAGAACTACCTTCGCTTCCGTCGTAATGAAGAGTTTCATGCAAATAAACATGACCACGATCATTAAATAGATTTGCATTGTGTGCATTGAGCCTCCTTTAGGGGGCTTTTTTAATGATTAAACTCTAATATTCAAACGAAAATGCAATTCAAAAAATGATCAATTTCTCGTATGTTATTCTTATTGATGACTCAACTAAGGATAGCGATGAATCAACTCAACTTTCCCATCGTCGATGCACATATCCATCAATGGGATCCTTATCACACGCCGCACGCTGCCGCTTTAGCTGTTAAGCTTTTTGGAAAACATCCAAAAATATTGGATAAAGTCGTTCGTCTCGTAAAACCTAAAGATTTAATTGATACAGTAGGACTTACAGATTACATCACAGCACCCTATTTACCAGCGGATTACCACAAAGACATTGGACACTATACTGTGAGCCGTGTTGTACATGTCGAAGCCAGCTGGCATCATCAAAAAGGGACTGGCGTTGTAGAAGAAACGCAATTTATTCAGCAGCTTCCTTTTTCTCAAGAAAACATCAAATTGGCTGGAATCGTTGCAACAGCTGATCCTCGTGAAAGTAATTTCAAAAAAATTCTTAAAATGCATAAAAAGGCATCTCCGCATTTTCGTGGTATTCGAAAAATGGCTGCACATCATGAAGATCCTGGAATTCATGCATGGAACGATGATCCCCACCTCTACACTGATCGAAAATTTTTAAAAGGTTTTGAAGCCTTAGCCCAGTACAATTTAAGCTTTGATGCTTGGGTTTATTCTAGCCAGCTTAAAGATGTTATTGCTTTGGCAAAACGTTTTCCTGAGACTTCGATTGTCTTAGATCATTTGGGCACACCAGCAGGTTTATTCGGCCCAGTAGGTAAACACACAGGAATCACCCAAACTGCGCGAGACAATATCTATTTCCACTGGAAAGAAGATCTTGCAGAATTAGCTCAATGTCCGAATGTATATACAAAAATGTCTGGACTCTTCATGCCAGTTTTGGGTCATCAATTTCATACACGACGAACACTAGCATCTAAACAACAAATCATTGAATTGGTCTCTACTATGATTATTCATGCTTTACAATGTTTTGGGCCTTATCGTGTCATGTTTGCATCCAACTTCCCGATGGATAAAGTGAGCACATCACTCACAAATATCATTGATGCCTTTAGCGACATTGTCGCTACCTATAATTCAGAAGTTGTTGAACAGATATTTTGTAAAAATGCGCAGCAATTTTATAAGCTTTAAAAAAAAGGCTCATTCACGATCGAATGAGCCTTTTTAAATCGTACATTGTGGTTCTAAGTTTTAGGCTTTGAAATCATTTCAGGTTGTGGTTTACCATACTGATCTGCCATAACTTCAACCAAAAACTCAGGCTTAATATATTTTTTGATCACTGCATCTATATCTTTCTTCGTCAGTTTTGCAAATGCCTGATCTCGCTCTAGCCTTGAAAGCTGTGTTTTATTTTGCTCAAGCTGACTGTTCAATCCACGATGAATACGGCGCTCATCCTCTAAATTCGTGACACGCTGTTTCATAATATTGGCTTTAGCCGCTTCAAGCTCTTGCTCCGTCACACCATTCTTTAATAAGTCAGTAAATACTTTATGCACACCTTGAGAAACTTGAGCTGATTTTCCTGCTGCATAATTAGCACTTACACCTAGAGCACCAACATTGATAAAATTATCCAAACTCAAACTACTTCCAAAGCTGTAAACCAACGCATTTTTTTCACGTAACTCCATGGCAAGGCGTGATGATAATTGTGACTCGCCTAGAATATGGCTCAACACATATAATGCTTCTGCATCAGGATGATTATTACCCACTGGAATGGCAATAACCGCTTGATAATTACCAAATTGACGCTGTTCAGCCAGCGCATGAACTTTTTGAGCAGGATAATCTATATGACTGCCCTGCAAACGTTGGTATGGTTCTTTTGTCTTAGACTGACCTAAAGATGAATTCAAATATTTCAGAATGGCTTTGTCATCAAAATCACCAGTCACCGATATTTGACCATTTTGAGTTGTAAAATACTTTTGGTACAAAGCTTTAATTTGATCATTGGTGATGGTTTCAATTTGCTGCTTTGCTAGCTCAGGTTCAAAATGATATCGCAAATCACCTGGTTCATATCGCTCTACGATTCTAGCGATAGTCAGTCCTGCAACAGTTTCAGGCTCTGTATATGGTCGATTTAATGACGATAATGTTTGCGATTTGATGAGGTCAAACTGACTTTGCTCAAATTTCGGATTATTCATAACGTCGACAATAAACTTGAAGAATTCTGTAAATTTTTCTTTCTTCGCAGATACGTTAATCACAATACCATTATCAACAGCTGAAGCAGATGCTCGACCACCCGCCTCGATTGATTTGTCTGCAATATCTTGCAGACTATACTGCTCAGATGCTCTCAATAGCAAATAAGACATAAAGCCTAATGCTTCACCTTGATGCTTGAGTGATAGTGCTGTCCCAAAATTTAAAGATATCGATGCGTAAGTTTTGTCATCGCGTGTTGACGTTGGGAATAGTGCATACTGCATCCCATTTTTCAAAGTACCACGCTTGATTTTTTTCTCTAACTTTTCAACATACTGTTTGGAATTTTTTAGGTGCTCAGCCACTTCAGCTTTATACACAGCTGGGTCTTTTAAAGGCTCTTCTTGAGTTGTCACTTGATCTAAAGTTTTTGATTCTTGCTCATGAGCGTCTAGCTCGAGTGCCTTTTTTTGATCCTCAGGCGTAGGTTGTATGTCTCCCGAAATACGATGCTCAGCAACCAAGAATTGATTTATTGCCTGATTAACCTGATCGACATTTAAACTTTGTATCTCTGCTTGATCTTTAAAATATTTTGTCCAATCCCCATTGGATGAAACCACATAATCACTAATGAAACCACCCACAGAAGAGGCATTGGTCATCATGCTCTCTTGACCATTTTTAATCATGTTTTTGACACGATTTAATTCTGTTTCATTAAATTGATGCTTTTTCTCAATTCCTTTTTCTAGAGACAGGGCAACTTTTTTCTCGTCGTGATTAGGAGCATACACTGCCCCCATAAAAACAAGATTAAAATCGGGTGTTAACCATGTCGTCGATTGAACCTGTGTAGCTGTACCTGTTTCTACAATATCTTTGTACAAATGACCACTAGGTTGCATTGTAAATAAATAAGGTGCTAAAGCGAGTGCAGTCTGTGTTTTATGCTGGACACCATTGAGATAAATATTGTATTTACCTAAATCACTTCCCTTTTGCACGATAAATTGACGATCTTTAATCTTGGTCGAATCAAGCATTGGAACTTTGGTTGACTCAGGAATTTGACGCGCAGGAATTTGATTAAAATTTTTATCCACTGCTCTCAGAATATCCGCTTTATCAAATTTACCTGCAATCACTAGAACTGCATTATTCGGTGCATACCATTGTCGGTAAAATTGATTCAGTTCCTTCATGTTGATTGACTGAAGCTCAGTTAAATCACCAATCGGTAGACGACCTAGATACTGATTTCCGTAAGCAGATTTCCAAATTTGATCCATCAATACTGAAAAAGGTTGATCCATTCGAACCTCACGCTCTCGTTTTACGATTGCGATTTCTGACGGAACAAATTTTTCCTGAAGTACGAGCTTATCCATTCGCTCTGCCTCAAGATACAGCATTTCATCAATGGCTTTTTTTTCTGGACGGATGACACTCATATACTGGGTAGAATAGTAGTCAGTCATCGCATTACTCATGAGCGTATGCTGATCTAGACGACGTTGAAACTCATCTCCTTTTACATTTTCTGTGCCTTTGAACGCGAGATGCTCAAGTAAATGTGCTAAACCACCTTTACCTTGTGGGTCATTCAAAGCTCCAGTTAAATACACCATATTCATAAAAATTTTATTTTCTTTAGGTATCGGTGCCAAAATTACCCGTAAACCATTTTCTAGTTTGTATTCTTCAATATTTTGTTCAGTCTTGACCAAAATAGGTTGTGCTAAACCGCTAGAACTGACCGCAACGATCATTAAAGTAAGTGAAAGTTTTTTAAAACGAGTTAGCATTGTTCTTCCAATTATTGATATAAAAAAATTGATCACACGCCTGACAAGGGTATGATCAATAGGGTTTATGCTTTAAAGGTAAATTTCAGCTTTCATATAAAGTTTGGCATAGCCAGAAATTTCAATTCTTTGATTCTCTTTAAGTTGGCAATACAACACGCCACCTCGTTCTGAGCTTTGAAAAGCAATAAGTTCTGTTTTATTCAATTTCTCAGCCCACAAGGGTGCTAATCCTGTATGCATAGAACCTGTTACAGGATCTTCATTGATGCCTTTATGTGGTGCAAAATAACGTGCCACATAATCATATTGTTCTGATGCTGCAGTTATAGCAATATCGGGATGATCGGATGCTGTAATACAAGTACTAACCTCATATGCTTCAGCAATTGCATTAATATTGGCAAAATTAGGTTTGGCATCAAGCACATCTTGTTCACTTTCCAAGACTAAAATATAAGCTTGTTGATTTAGATAAATTTCCTTGATTGGGCGATCGACCACTTCTTTTAATAATTCAGGAAACTCTTCAGTTAAATGAGGGATTCGAACTGGGAAATTCATTGTGATTTTTCCATCGTCTTGTCGCGTGATGGTAAAAATTCCTAAATCTTTAACATGAAATTTAATGTTTTTCGCTTGAGTATACTCATTAAAAAGTACATAACTGCTCGCTAAAGTGGCATGACCACAAAAATCGACTTCAACTTTAGGTGTAAACCAACGGATTTCATAATTTTCATCATCAATAATTTTAACAAAAGCCGTTTCAGCCAAATTATTTTCAAATGCAATATTTTGCATGAGTGATGTATCAAGCCATTCTTCACTAACCACTACAGCTGCAGGATTCCCCTTAAACAACGCTGTAGTAAAGGCATCAACTTGATACATTTTCATAAATACACCCTAATATTTCCAAACTTCTAATTGAGAATAATAATCTTTTATTATTTCAAATCATAGATTAATTTCAATCTTGACTATAAATTATTGCTTCACAAAGATTCGTTCATAAACTGTATACTTCTAATGATCTTCCATAAAAAAACCCTCACATGAGGGTCTTTTGCTATTTACGCTTTTTGAGCGCTTTCTTTAAATCTTTTAACTTAGATTCATGCTTAGAAATTTTCTTAAGTCTCGATTTAATTTGATCTTTTAAATCTTTAATTTTTAACTTGGACTTATTCGCCATATCTTATCTTCCTCGTGTCATTCACTTTAAATTGTTAATGCTTGAATTTACTGACAAGAATGGGCATTCATCCCTAAATTCCCATTCAATTCATGATTAATGGATTAACGATTTTGTTGATCTAAATCAGATTGCTGTTGTGATTGTTGACGGGACTGTTGCTGATTCTGCTGCTGTTGATCTTGTTGCTGTTGCTGCTGATTCGGTTGTTGTTGATGTGGCTGTTGACCTTGTTGACGTTGTTGGTGATTTTGTTGCTGTTGCTCATTTTGATCTTGATTGTATTGATTACTCATTTCATATCTCCATGATTATCAGTTTTTTGATACGGATCTTAAATTCTTTTTTACTTGAATTAGACCAGTACAAATAACCATAACCCTTTTGCACGAAACTGCGAGCATAGAGCTGTATCAAAATACTGCATCGTAACTTCCATTGTGTAAGCTATTTAAATTTCAGAGGATTAAAATTGATATATGTTACGAGGCTTACAAGGCTCTCTCATTTGTTTACTTGTATTAACGAGACTTATTCCTCTGGTTTTAAATATGGTTTTAAATATGGATATGGATTTGTAGCACCACTCGTTAAATAAATCCCATAATGTAAATGCGGAGGTGTATTGATCGCATTGCCAGTATTTCCCACATATCCTAATACTTCACCGACTTCAACCCAGTCACCTTCTTGGATGTGTGCTGCATATTCATCTAAATGTGCATAGTAATGGCGACTTAACTGAGGTCCTACCACCCAGATGACTTTACCTCCCAAACTATTTGTGCCGATACGACTTACAATACCTTGTGTTGTACTCAATACAGGCGTACCTCGTTTGGCAAAAATATCAATTCCTTGATGTGTACGACCATTTGAACGTGCTGCCCCCCAAGTATCTGCTATTTGAGTTACTTTGACTCCTTCAACGGGTATCGCCAACGGCTCTGTCAACGCTTGCTGTTGAAGTTTCCAGTATAAATATGGATATTGTATTCCTGCTGTTGCGCCTGAATTTGGGGGCTGACAAGCAGTAAGCATCCAACTGATTGCAATGAGTGATCCGATAATCCTTTTTTTCATATACAACCTAACATCTTAAATTGAGTTAAATTTTAGCGTCTGAACGACGTTTGCATTGTATTGTTTAAATTAAGAGCACTTGTCAGAAACCAATAAAAGCCTGCTTATACCGATTAAATCGTCAGAATTACATATTTTTTTTGATCAATACGATACTTTCTTTTTTGAATCACGCATAATAGTCACCAATTCCCCGATTTATTTTGTTTGACTTCAATGATCGAATCCTCAGATCAATTCAGGATGTTCATAAATTCTTGATAAGTCAGACCTTTCACTATTTGCACATTATTGAAGTTTTTATATGAAAATCGTCATTCTCAATAAACCTTATGGCGTTCTCTCCCAGTTTCGTAAAGACGAAGCGCATATGACAATGTCTGATTTCGTTGACGATCCGACTTTACGTCTTGCTGGACGTTTAGACATGGACTCTGAAGGTCTAGTGTTTTTAACCGACCATGGTGGTTTAAATCAGTACATTACCAACCCTGCCAATAAGAAATTTAAAACTTATTTGGTTCAAGTTGATGGTGATGTGACTGAAGAGGCTTTAGAACAGCTTCGTAAAGGTGTAGAGCTTAAAGACGGTATGACTCTACCCGCAAAAGCTGTAAAAGTTGAACAGCCTGAGTGGTTATGGGATCGTGATCCTCCTGTTCGTTTCCGTGCTTCTGTACCTACTTCTTGGGTTGAAATTTCGATTTGCGAAGGTCGTAACCGCCAAGTTCGACGTATGACTGCAGCAGTAGGTTTCCCAACTTTACGTCTTATTCGCACTAAAATTGGATCAATAGACTTAGTACAGATGGGTCTTGAATCTGGCGAAACTAGAGAAATTGAACCATTACTTTATCCTGACTTTCAAAATGTTCCTGCAGAAGAGCCATACCGCTCACGCTCTTATGTGAAGAAACCGGGCGGTACAGGTGGCAAGCCGATTAATAAGAAAGTCAATAAAGATGGTACTAAGAAAAAATCGGGTACTAAACGTATTTGGCAAATGGAAGAGCATGAGAAACCACGTCGTAAGACCAATGGTACTACTCGCCCAAATACAAAAGCTCCACGTGGACGTGCACGCTAAGCTCAAGCTATTGTATAAAAAAGTAAAAAGGATGCGGTTGCATCCTTTTTTTATACATAAATTAACTTAAATCATCTCTCATTTTAAGTACACTTTTTCGATTATTTGCTTACTGTGAGTTGATACTTATGAAAAAATTTACGCTTGCTATTTCAGGTTTTGCATTTTCAACATTCACTTTGGCAAATCCTTTAAGTGTTCATGTGCTTAATCAAGAAACTGGTCTACCATCTTCTAATATTGCAGTTACACTTGAAGCGCAGCAGGGTGAAAAATGGGTAAAGCTCAACGAAGCTAAAACGGATGAAAATGGTCGTATCAAGGCTCTATATCCAGCCGAAACAGATCTTCAAAAAGGTGTTTACAGAGTAACTTTTAAAACTGGTGACTGGTTTAAAGCAAACAACAAGCGTACTTTCTTCCCAGAAGTGCCAGTAGTTTTTTTGATTGATGGTAGTTTAGATCATTACCATATTCCGTTGTTACTAAGTTCATATGGTTATTCAACCTATCGAGGGAACTAATGTTTTTTTTGTTGATCATTTATGACACAAATTTAGCTCACATTATGTGAGCTTTTTTATTTCTTTATTGATTTTAAAAGTTTAATTATCCTATTCAAAAGAATAAGGATTTCTTATGAACATAAAAAAAGCTTTACTAAAGGCTATTACGCTGCTTTTATTTTTATCAATTCTTTACTACTTCTTTTATGCATTGAATGAAAACAAGTTATCTCACTATTGTGATAACTATATTTGTCTTGAAATCTTATCTTTAGCTGAATTTCTTGGGATAATCACAGCTTGGATCAGCCTATATTTCGTACTGAAGTCCCTAGAATCATGGAAAGATGCCTATAAATTCCATAGAGCAATTGAAACTTTATCCAAGTTTGAAGAACTTAAGATTATTTCAAATCAATATCACACCATCTTATACCAATTAAAAAACTCACTCATCCGCGCTAAAGGTCATGAATTACACAGCTCATTTGATTTAGAAGAGCAAAAATACGAAGATAAATTCAATAATCTGTATTACTACGACAAATTAATAAATCTTCAACAGTGGCTTAATCAAGAAAAAAATGTGAACAAGCATAAAGATTTTAAAGAAGTTTTAAGAACTTTTGAAACTGCTATAGATTCTGCTCATAGACTTGTTTCAGAAGCTCATTTAAGTGAGGTAAATTATGGTCAAAATTACGCCTCAGAAACCGACATAAACAGAAGAAAAGAATCTATAAAAAAGGTTCAAATTGCTTTTGAAAATACTCAAAAGACAAAACAATATTGGAAAGCGTTTGGAAGTTCTAAGACGAAAACTGGAGTTATGAAAAACCCATAGCTAAGCATGGGTTTTTCATTAATTTTATAGTCTAAGCAAATTAAGCTTTAAGCCATTTATCAACTTTAGATTGATCTGCAACCTTAAGTTCCACTTCAGTGAGTTCACTACCACCTGATTGAATTTCAAATTGCATTAATTCATCACGACGGAAAGCATGCACATTAAAAGTACCTTCCAATTTTGCATACTTATCGAGTTGCTTAGTGGTCGCCTTTAAACCATCAACTGCGATGATAATATCATGAGCAGAAAGCCCAGCATTAACACCAGCGCCATCACGACGAGCAGACTGAATTAATACACCTTCAGGTTTATCTACAAGTTTTAAACCAAATGGTAAAGATTTATCATGCTTTAAAACATAGTCTAAGCCAAATTCAGGGAACAATTGATCAAGCGGTAACTCATCCGTGGTATTAATCAAA
This sequence comes from Acinetobacter sp. ANC_7553, assembly GCF_056779895.1. Classification (NCBI taxonomy): domain Bacteria; kingdom Pseudomonadati; phylum Pseudomonadota; class Gammaproteobacteria; order Moraxellales; family Moraxellaceae; genus Acinetobacter; species Acinetobacter sp. ANC_7553. The sequence continues at coordinate 139,742 of NZ_JBWYIV010000005.1, forward strand.
TGATTAATTTGTTCAGACCAATCATCACCTGTTAATTCTTGGCATAATTCATAGATGGTACGTTCATGAACCTGTATACCCTTTTGCGCATTTTCATACAGCTTACGCATCAATGCATCAAGACTTGAACCTCTTAAACGTAAACCTAAATCTAGACACAGCGCTACTAAGCAACCCTTGTTATAGTAACTTGTGCCAGCATTGTTAGAGTTTTCATCTCGACGATAGAATTTGACCCATGCATCAAAACTTGACTCTGCAACAGTTTGAACAAAACGACCTGGATTTTGCAAATAACGATCGATCTGCGCCTTTAACAACTTCAAGTAAGATTCCTGAGAAATCACACCACTACGAAGTAGAATTAAATCATCATAGTAGGACGTAAAGCCTTCAAAAATCCATAACAAAGAGGTATAGCCTTCTTTGTCTAAATCATAATTCACAAAATTTTCAGGGCGAATAAATTTCACCAACCATGAATGAAAATATTCATGGCTACACAAACCTAAGAAACGCTGATAATCAGCGGAAGGTTCAACAGGCTCATTGGACTTAGGTAGATCATCACGTGGAGAAATCAAACTGGTTGAGTTCGGGTGCTCTAAACCACCATAACTGTTACCCGTCGCGATGGTCATAAAAGTGTAGTTTTCAAATGGTGCTGAACCAAACATGGATATTTCTGTCGCACAGATTTTCTCAATGTCTTGTTTCATACGTTGGACATTCATCGCATGTTTGCCAGAAACCACAAACTCATGTGGAATACCATTTGCTTCAAAAGCAAAACGAGTTTGATCTGCAAGCTCAAATGGTGCATCAATCAATTCAGCGTAGTTTTTTGCCTTAAGCGTATAGCGACCACGCACTAAACTTTTAGATGCCAATCCTGTAGCGAGTTGGAAATGTTTCAATTCATCTGGCAAAAATAACTCAACTTCTACCGCTTTATCTTCTTGTCCTTCTAAACCTAAACATGCACAAGCAGGATTCACATATAAGCGTGTTTCATCAACATAAGCACCACGTACTGAGAGGTCGTATGCATAGACGTCGTACTCAACCGTAATCAGCTCAAAATCAGTATTAAATAACTGCCACTTATTTTTTTCATTTTTACGAATCTTGAGTATTCGACCATCTTCATCATAGGCACGAACAGACTCAATATGTTTTGAAAACTCTCGAATGAGATAACTTCCTGGAATCCAAGTTGGCAAGCTCAATACTTGAGTTGGTTGAGCAACGAAACGAACAGTAACGTGAATGAGATGCTGACGAAAGTCGTCAAATTCGATCTGATAATGCAACATAATGTCTTAATTGAGAAACTATAGAACCAACTTGTATTTAGATTAGCATTTTTTTACTTGGAGTTGCGCGATTCGTATTAATTGTCTACAAATCTGACTAGAGTTTCAGAAAAAAAAGGCATAGCATGCGGTGTGCTTGATGATCTATGCCATTGGATTGGCTTATATAGGTAAACCCGTTGAAACTCTACTCTGCTCTACTCATAATTTTTAGTTTTTTTATTGTAAATATCACACATGCTTCCTTGTTCGAAGTTGCACCAGAAAGTTTAGAAGCTGAAGCATGGACTGTCTTAGATCCACAATCAGGTCAAGTCATTACTGAACACAATAGCCATGTCCAACGTGCACCAGCTTCGTTAACCAAAATGATGGTGGCATACATCGTTCTGAAAGACATTCAAGCAGGTAAAATTAACAAAAATGAAGTTATTACTGCCACACCAATCGTCAATGTAGTTCAATGGGATGAGTCTCAGATGTATCTGAAACCGACTCAACAAATTACGATTGATCAGCTTTTGGCAGGCTTAATTATCATGTCTGCCAACGATGCTGCTGTCACATTGGCTGAACGAATTTCAGGATCTGTACCTGCATTTGTTCAACGCATGAATCAAGAAGCCAAAGCACTTGGCATGAAAGATACAAACTTTGCCAATCCCGCGGGCATTACAATGGATATGCACTATTCAACAGCGCATGATTTAGCCGTGCTCGCACAAGCACTCACCAATGAAACACCCGATTACCTTGACTACTCGAAACAGCAAAGTTTTACTTACAATCAGCATTTTCACCGTGCAACGAATATCTTACTTAAACAAGATGCTACTGTTGATGGTTTAAAAACAGGGTTTACTCGTGCTGCAGGCTATAACCTTGCACTTACAGCCAACCGACCAACTCAACAATTTGACCTCAATCAAAGAAGACTTATTGTTGTGGTACTCGGTGCTCAAAGTGGCTTCAAACGCGCTGAAATCGCACATCAGCTTTTAAACCTATCCTATGCTTATACACGCAATGAAATTGCAATTAAAAATAAGCAACTAATTGCTGAACTCCCTGTAGTCGCATCTACCTTAAAAATGTTCAGAGTCGAAACTAAAAAGCCAAGTATCGTGACGACCTCTTTGTATAACGCGAATCAAATGATTGATATGCGTGATTTTGACAATCAAACTCATCGTTTGATTCAAACAGATGCTTTTGGATTCACTTCAGCTCTTGAGCCTTTACAGCAAACTCAAACGCATATGAACGTCGAGCTACTAACACAATCATTAACCGCACCTATTGCGCAAATTCAGCAGTTGGCACGTATTCATATCTATCAAAATAATCGACTCATTCAAACGGTATTGATTGAGGATGAACTTCAAATTGATGAAGCATCATGGTTTGAAAGTATTTTGAATTGGTTTAAACAATTATTTAGTTTCGGATCTAGCAGTGCAAATCAAGCAAAAATCTATCCTTTAAACTAATTGCAGTTTTTTATTGTAAATCTGTAACTTGTAATACAAAAAGGACAATTCTTTTAAAAAAGAGATGGCATATTAACCCCATCTCTTTTTTATTTATGACGCTATAAAAATAGGAATATTAAATGTCGAATCTTCATCATATTGTCATTGTGGGTGGTGGTGCTGGTGGCTTAGAACTAGCAACACAACTGGGTGACACGCTGGGCAAATCTAAAAAAGCAAAAATTACATTAGTTGACCAAAAGCTTACACATATTTGGAAACCACTTTTACATGAAATTGCAGCAGGTACGTTAAGCCCTAGTGATGAAGAAACAAACTATTTTGGTCATGCTGCAAAACATCATTATGAGTTTGTATTGGGTAAATTTGAACAATTAGATCGTGAAGCCAAGACCATTCAATTGCTCAAACCTGTGGCATCGACCTATGACCAATCGACTGATCATTTAACGCTAAGTTATGACACTCTTATTCTAGCGGTTGGTTCGGTTTCCAATGATTTCAATACTTCAGGTGTGCAAGAACATTGTCACTATTTAGATAATCCAAAACAGGCTGAACAGTTCCAGCAGCATCTACTTCATCTTTATATCGAAGCTCAAAATAATAATGACCATCGTGAGCTGCATATTGGCATTATAGGTGCAGGTGCAACGGGTGTTGAGCTTGCAGCGGAATTAGTTCAAGCCAAACAAAACTTCTTTAAATACGGTCTTAATAAAATTGATCCTAAAAATGTCAAAATTTCACTAATTGAAGGCGCGGATCGTATTCTACCGGCTCTTTCTGAAAAAATGTCAGACCACAGCACTAAGCAGCTTAAGCGCATGAATGTGGATATTTTAACGTCTAAGCGTGTCGAAAAAGTGGATGCTGATCAAATTTACTTTAATGATGGAAGTTCAATTCCAGCACAATTAAAAGTTTGGGCTGCGGGCATTAAAACTCCAGCAGTGATTCAAAACCTAGAAGGCTTCGAAAAAGATCGTATGGGTCGCTTACACGTATTTGCAACACTCCAAACAAAAGCAGATCCGAATGTTTTTGCATTCGGTGATTGCGCATACTGTATTCTAGATGCCCGTGAAACAGCTTTAGGACCGCGTGCGCAAGTTGCAAGTCAACAGGCTGCTTTCCTCGTTGATGCAATGAAAGCGCGAATTTCAGGAAAATCACAACCGATGTTCAATTTTTCTGACAAAGGTTCACTTGTATCTTTAAGTGAGAATAAAGCAGTTGGTGAATTACTTGGTCAGGTCAATGTTCAAGGATTTGTGGCGAAATCGATGTATGTATCGCTTTACCGACTGCATCAAGCCACGATTTATGGTTATGCACAGGCAGGATTACTCACAGCCAAAGATTTTGTGACCAGAAAAATAGCACCTAAAATCAAATTGCATTGAAAAATCTAAAAGACGCCCCAATGTAATATTTAAGCGTTATAAATTATCGAAACTGCATTTTTTTTAGAAAATTGTCTACAAAAATTGGTTTTCACTTTATGATGTACCCTTAAAATATTTGAATGGATCATTAACATGACAGTTATTGCAAATGACCTTGTGGTTTTATTTAACTATAAATTGACTAATGCAGAGGGTGAAACTCTCGATCAATCTCAAGGTGAACCACTTGCATATTTGCAAGGCGCTGGCAACATTATCCCTGGCTTAGAAAAAGCAATGTTAGGTAAAACGACTGGTGACAAATTCACAGTAACGATTCCTGCTGCTGAAGCTTATGGTGAGTACAACACTGATTTAGTTCAAGAAGTACCTAAACAAATGTTCCAAGGCGTAGACAACATCGAAGCTGGTATGCAATTCCAAGCGCAAACTGATGATGGCGTTCAAATTGTGACTGTTAAAGCTGTTGAAGGCGAAAACGTAATCGTTGATGCTAACTTCCCGCTTGCTGGTCAAGACTTAACATTTGATGTTGAAATCGTTGAAATCCGTGAAGCAACTCAAGAAGAGTTAGATCACGGTCACGTTCACGGTGTAGGTGGTCACCACCACTAAGATCTACGGATTTTAGGACAAAAAGGTGAAGCTTCTGCTTCGCCTTTTTTTTATGCAAAAAATTACAATGCTTAACGATTTAAATGATTCAAATTCTTATAATTTCCTGAGGATATTTGGATATTAATCATATGAATCTCATTTGGTTTCGTCAGGATTTAAGAGTTAGGGATAACACGGCGTTAATGGAGGCAAACCGGCATGGGAATACTTGTGCAGTGGTGATACTTTCGCCTGAACAATGGAAATTGCATGATGATGCAGTGATTAAAATTGACTTTTATCTTCGCCAACTTAAATCACTTGAAAGTGAGTTAAAGCAATTCAATATCCCACTTGTGGTGGAAATCGTGCCCCAATGGGACGATGTACCAGCTAAAATATTAACTTTCGCAAAAAAATATCAAATTACTGCGATACACGCTAACATCGAAATCGGCATGAATGAGTTGAATCGTGATGCGCAAGTCCAGACCTTATTAGAATCGCATCAGGTGACTGTCGAGTATTATCATGACCGCACAATTTTCCCACTTGGATCAATTCGTAATAAGACGCGCCAGCCTTATCAAGTTTTTGGTGCTTATAAACGTGCATGCTATGAAATCTTGAATATCTCTGTTCCTCAACCACTCGCTGTACCGAAGGTACAACCTCATGAGCTTATACAACGCTTTCATACCTCCAAAATTCCATCGATACATGATTTTTATCCTGATGCTCAGATTAAATATCAATGGCCTGTTGGAGAGTCATATGCACTACAAATGCTCGAGAAATTTGTTGACGAGAATTTAGAGACGTACAAACAACAACGCGACTTTCCAAACATTGATGCAACCAGTCAATTATCACCGTATTTAAATCTAGGATTTATTTCGATTCGACAATGTTTGGCTGCAATTTTTAGTCGCTCAAATGGCAATTTTCATCTCTACTCTGATGGTCAACAAACTTGGTTAGATGAATTATTATGGCGAGAATTTTATCAACACATCCTGTTTGACTTTCCAAGATTATCGAAATATCAACCATTCAATTTAAATACATCTAATGTGCCATGGCGTGATGCACCCGATGAATTAAATGCTTGGAAGTTTGGACAAACGGGTATTCCAATTGTGGACGCTGGAATCCGTCAAATGCTTGAAACAGGATGGATGCACAATCGTGTCAGAATGATTGTCGCCATGTTCCTTAGTAAGAATTTGCTCATCGACTGGCGTAAAGGCGAACAATGGTTTATGCAACATTTGATTGATGGAGATTTAGCGGCAAATAATGGTGGCTGGCAATGGTGTGCTTCAACAGGTACAGATGCTGTACCTTATTTCCGTATTTTCAACCCCATTAGTCAATCACAAAAATTTGATAGTCAAGGTGATTATATTCGCAAATGGGTACCTGAATTAGCTCATCTTGATGCGAAAATCATTCATGAGCCTTACGCTAAAAATCCGAATCTTAAACTCAATTATCCAAAACCTATTGTTGATTTAAAGATGAGTCGACAGCGCGCATTAGCTGCTTTCAAATCAGCTAACTAATGCTCGTTCTAAATTTTGTTTGGCTTGATTTTCTAAAGTGTCATGAAAATATGCTGTTTTATAAATGGATTCCATTTGATAAAAGCTATTAAGAACTTCATTTCGTTTTAGTGTATAAAATTCAGATGGTACCCAACTGAATTCTTGATGAATTTGCTGCTGATATTCTTCAAAACGTTTGGCGTTTGAACCGAGAATTGCAAGATCAATATCAAGTAAATAGTTAAGATCCGAATCAGATGCACAACGATGCTCTTTGGTCGCTAATATCCACTGATAAATTTTCTCACATCTCATCATCTCCATGTGAGGAGATATGATGTTCAGCATCAGATCAGCACTTTGTTGTTCATTATCGTGTGCCTTAGGCTCATAAATGACATCATGAAACCAAAGAGCCATAGAGACTGACAAAGGATCTTTTAAATTTGGTAGAACCAATTGTAAGTGTTCCATACATTCAACGATATGCTGCACTGTATGATAATGCCGATGAGGCTCACTGTAATGAACTTCTAATCTATCAAGAATAGCTATGGAATCCTCTGAGGATAGTTCAAGCTGTTGTGCAGTAGCGGCCCAGTATCTTCTCAACTGGTTTAAATATGAATCAATCATCAGACACCCTGCCCAGCTACCGCCTATTTATTTTCAAGCAGCCTGCTCATCACGTTTAAATACGAGCTCACCTTTCAAAGAACTTTCAGCATCGAAATAATAGCCATCCGTATTGAATGATTTAAGATCATCCACAGTATTAGGTTTATTTTCGATAATATAACGTGCCATCAATCCACGCGCTTTTTTTGCATAGAAACTTATTACTTTATATTTTCCATTTTTCTGGTCTAAAAATACGGGCTTGATAATTTCAGCTTCAATTTTGCTTTCTTTCACCGATTTATAATATTCATCGGATGCGATATTGACCAATAAATCACTCTTGGCTTCTGATAAATCTTGGTTGATCAATTGGGTAATTTCATCTCCCCAAAATTCGTAAAGATTGTGACCGCGTGGATTTGCTAATTTCGTGCCCATTTCTAAACGATAAGGCATCATCAAATCCAGTGGTCGAAGCAATCCATAGAGACCCGATAGCATTCTTATATGGCATTGAGCATATTCTAAATCAGCTTGCGTAAGCGAATACGCATCCAGACCTGTATAAACATCGCCCTTAAAGGCAAATATTGCTTGGCGTGAATTTGATAAATCAAAGTCTGATTGCCAATCTCTAAAGCGTTCCACGTTAAGATTCGCAATTTTTTCACTTACACTCATTAATTTGGCGATTTCTGAAGCAGACAATTTACGACTTACGTCTATAAGCTGTTGTGAGTGGTCAAGCAATCTTGGTAAAGTATGTTTATCAGTTGGAAGTGTAGATTCATAATCTAATGTCTTAGCAGGAGAAATTAAGGCAAACATAGAAACCTGATCAAAAAACAATTAATCAAACTATAACAGTAGACTTATTTTATTTCCAATTGTGTTTTTTTTAATTATTGACGTTAAAATATACGATTCTCCTGCACGTTAATCGGTATTTTTATGTCTGAACAAATGTTCATTCAAGGCCCTGTTGGCAAAATTGAGGTTTTTGTAGATTATCCTCAGTCTGAAGTAAAAGGATTTGCGGTCGTTTGTCACCCTCACCCGCTTCAAGGTGGTACTCCTCAGCACAAAGTTCCCACTCTGCTAGCTCAAATGTTCCTTGAGCGTGGTTATATCGTTTATCGTCCAAGTTTCCGTGGATCAGGTCAAAGTGAAGGGGTTCACGATGAAGGATTTGGTGAAACAGAAGATATTTTAGAAGTCATTCGTCAAGTACGTGCAAAACACCTTACATTGCCTTTCTACGTTGGAGGCTTTAGTTTTGGTGCACATGTTATGGCGAAGGCATATCATGCACTACCTCAAGAAATTCAACCTGAACAAGTCATTCTATGTGGTTTACCAACAGCCACAGTTGCTGGTATCCGTCACTATGTTACTCCAGCAATTAAAGGTGATATTCTGTTTATTCATGGTGAGGCAGATGAAGTCACTTTATTATCCGATTTAATTGAATGGGCAAAGCCTCAACGCCATATTATTACAGTGCTACCTGGTGCTAATCACTTCTTCACAGGTTATTTGAAGCAACTTCGCGTCGCGATCACTCGCTTCCTTACGGCTTAATATAAATATTACGTGTTTCAGAAAAACCCAGTGTAGATTCTTTACATTGGGTTTGTTTTATTCCTCGTTAGGATTTCCATTCTAGCGATTGGAACGACTCATCTTCTCTTAATGTCTGCTCTACTGCTTGCGCAAGTTGTTTAATCACACTCTGCGTCTCAATTTTTTGGAACCAATCCTGTTCCTCATCTGCATGCGCACTTATTTCACATACAAAATGTCCTTCGCCATCTGGTTGATTACAGTTCACCCCTAAAGCGATTGGGTGATCAGAGACACTGACTTCCAATTCATGCGGATTCGTATTTTGAGTGTGAAATCCATGTTGCACCAACTGTTCAGATAACAATGCTGTAACGTAAGTTTGTGCATTATCATGAGAATGACTTGAATGAGCCTTAGCGTATTTCGTTTGATCAACTAAAAATTGTAATTTTTTCATTTCCTCATCCAAAGGCTTTTTAATTATATAGAATTAGAATAAGCAATATAAACAAAACAGCCAAGCTTTTGCTTGGCTGTTTGAAAAGAAATATACAAATCTTTGGTCGTATTATTCACTAACTTGAATAGATAAACCCGCTTGTTCAGTGAGTTGAGTAAATGTTGGGAAACTTGTTGCAACGGTTTCAGTTCCCACAATTTTAATTGCGCCTGAAGTACGCAGACCCGCAATGGAGAAACTCATGGCAATACGATGATCATGATGTGACTCAATTTCACCACCTGTAAAGATAGCAGACCAATCACCAGACTTACCTTTACCTTCAATAATAATACCGTCATCCGTAGGCGTACAATCAACACCCATTGTTTTCAATCCATCAGCCATCACTTGGATTCGATCAGACTCTTTTACACGAAGTTCAGCTGCACCAGTTAACACTGTTTGACCTTCAGCACAAGCTGCAGCAATAAATAATGCTGGGAATTCATCAATCGCTAAAGGTACTTGATCTTCAGGCATGTGGATGCCTTTCAAAGTACGAGTGCCACGAATTCGAATATCAGCGATTGGTTCACCACCTGCAATTCGTTCATTCTCGACTGAAATATCAGCCCCCATTTGCTTCAAAATTTCGATCACCCCAGTACGAGTAGGGTTAATACCCACTGCCTCAAGTGTTACATCTGAATTTTCAGTAATGGCAGCACCCACCATAAAGAACGCAGCAGATGAAATATCTGAAGGCACTTGAATATTCGTGCCAACTAACTTACCACCACCTTTTAAAGAAATACGGTTACCTTCAGTTTTCACATCATACCCAAATGCACGTAACATACGCTCAGAGTGATCACGTGTCGGTTCTGGCTCAGTCACCGACGTTACACCTTCTGCCCATAAACCAGCGAGCAGAATGCCAGACTTCACTTGTGCAGAAGCCATCGGTAAATCGTAATGAATACCTTTAAGTTGCTGATTACCTGTGATCGATACTGGCGGTGTGCCACGCTCACCTGTTGTTTGAATTTGAGCACCCATTTCACGGAGTGGCTTTGCAATACGTTCCATAGGACGTTTGCTCAACGATGCATCACCAGTCATTACTGAGTCAAATTTTTGCGCAGACAACATCCCTGACAGAAGACGCATCGAAGTCCCAGAGTTACCCATATAAAGCTCACTTGCTGGAGCTTTAAGGCCATGCATTCCTACACCATGAATGGTGACTTCACCATTTTTTGGACCTTCAATATTTACACCCATATCACGGAATGCTTGAAGTGTTGCTAAGGCATCTTCACCTTCTAAGAAACCAGTAACATGTGTTGTACCTTCAGCGATCGCACCAAACATGATTGAACGGTGTGACACAGATTTGTCACCTGGCACGCTAAATTTTCCAGAAAATGATTTAGCACCCGGCAGAATAGTAAATTGCTGTGTCACAGTTTTGTTCTCCATTAAAGGTTTCTTGGCAAGCATATGGTTAAAATGTTGGCGTGCTGCTTGAGCATGTCCAAGCAATCCCATGAGTGCTTTTGAATCTTCGTTTTCAATGAGCTGTCGAATATGAGCCAATTGGTTCTCAAAACCATCAACAGCATTCAAAATCGCTTTTTTATTGGCAAAGAATATGTCATGCCACATTTGTGGATCACTCGCCGCAATGCGAGAAAAGTCTCTGAAACCACCAGCTGCATAGCGGAAAATGTCCAGATTATCTTCACGATTTGCAAGTTGCTCAACCAAATTGAATGCCATTAAATGAGGCAGATGACTTGTATGCGCAAGCACTTCATCATGCTTTTCCACATCCATACAAATTACTTCAGCTTGAGCAGCTTGCCATAACTGAATTAGTTTTTGCACTGCCCACTCAGCACTTGTTGCTAACGGCGTTAATATCACTTTGTGGTTAGCAAATAAATCTACTTTACCTGCATGAACACCAGTATGTTCAGCACCAGCTATTGGATGCCCTGGAACAAAACCTGCGGGTAACTGCTCACCAAAAACCGCAATTGCAGCCTCAACAACATTGCCTTTGGTACTGCCCACATCTGTAATTATGGTATCAGGAGTAATCACAGATTTGATCGAGTTTAATACAGATTGTGTAGCTCTCACGGGTAAAGCAAGAACAATTAAATCTGCATCAACCACTGCATCTTTGGCATTAGCATATCCTTCACTAATCAAACCTAAAGCTTTAGCATCTTCTAAGGTTTGAACAGATCGCGTAGATGCCACCACATTTTCAGCAAGACCATGTGTTTGAATGACACGTGCTAAACTTGATCCAATCAATCCTAGCCCAATAAATGCAACTTTTTTAAATAAAGGTTGAGACATATCTAAGTATCAACTCTTTTTAAAGTACCGCAATCGGGTATGAACCAAGAACACGGATTTCTTTGACTAATGGACGAATTTCTTCGACAGCCGCACGTACGTTCTCTTGTTCGATATGCCCTTCTAAATCGATAAAGAATACATAAGCCCATTTTTCAGGCAATGCAGGTCTTGTTTCGATACTGGTCAAGCTAATGTTATGTTTAGCGAACGGCGCTAAAATTTCTAATAACGCACCTGCACGGTCATGTGCAGAGATCAATAAAGAAGTTTTATCATTACCACTTTGTGGTACTTTTTCACGCCCAATAACTAAGAAGCGTGTTGTATTTTCTGGATTATCTTCAATATTGCTATGTAAGATTTCTAAATCATATAAGCTCGCAGCTGTTTCAGATGCGATTGCCGCAGAATGCCATTCATTACGGATACGGCGAGCAGCTTCAGCATTCGAACTCAAAGCCACACGTTCAACACCTGGATAATGAGCATCGAGCCAGCCACGACATTGAGCTAAAGTTTGTTGATGCGCATAGATTTGTTTAATGCTGTCTTTACGCGTATTTGAAGAAATCAAAAATTGATGATGAATACGTAATTCAACTTCACCAATCACATTTAAATGTGACGCTTTAAAACAATCAAGCGTGTGGTTAACCACGCCTTCGGATGAGTTCTCAACAGGAACTAAACCATAATGTGCACTGCCTGCTTCGACTTCACGGAACACTTCATCAATTGTAGGAAGTGGGCGCACAACCGCATCATGTCCAAAATGCTTCAGTACTGCCGAATGGGTGTAAGTTCCTACTGGACCAAGGAAAGCAATGCTTTGTGGTGCTTCTAAAGCAAGGCACGCAGACATAATTTCTCTAAACAAACGCGCCATCGTCACGTCAGATAAAGGACCTTCATTACGCTCCATCACATTACGCAAAACTTGTGCTTCACGCTCAGGACGATAAAACATTGGATTTTCTTCAGAAGCAAATTTTGCTTTTGCTACAGCTTCAGCAAGTCGTGCTCGACGGTTAATCAGTTGTTGGAGTTGTTGATCTACTGAGTCGATATCTTCGCGGATTTTAGCTAAGTCTAAAGAATTCGTCGTGTTTTGATCATCGTTGATCATTGTAATGTCGCCTTACAGAATCAGTTATGTAAACAGTATAACAATAGTTAGCTTTCAAATGTTAAGCAACCAAACTTTATGGCAATAAGACTTAAAAATATACAGTTGAAATAATCATCAATCCAATATGCGCTATAAATTAGAAAAAAGACAAGAACATTGAATAGGATAGCTTTAATCTTTTTTTTAAATCAGTTCGTTCTATAAGTTTTAAAATTGAAAACACATTTGAATACATCTCGCTTGTATTCATCAAGCGAGATGTAAATACGGATAGAAAATTAACGTCCTAGCATGCCACGTGCTACGATTTCTTTCATGATTTCGTTGGTTCCGCCGTAGATTCGTTGAATACGTGCATCCACAAAGAAGCGTGAAATAGGATATTCCGTCATATAGCCATAGCCACCAAAGAGTTGCAGTAGATTATCCGCCACTTTCATTTGCATATCTGTACTGAAACTTTTTAATGCAGCTGCTGTTTCAACATCCAATTTCCCTTCTTTATACAATGCTAGGTTTTGATTATAAAACGCGGCTGTAGCCAGTTCATCGATTTTCGCTTGTGCTAAAACAAAACGAGAATTTTGGAATTGTCCAATTTTTTGACCAAAGGCCTGACGCTCTTGGACATATTGAACAGTCACATCAATTGAACCTCTAATTGCCCCTAATGCTGTCGCAGCAATCGCTGTCCGCTCACGTGGTAATTCTTGCATCAAATATGCAAATCCCTGACCCGCTTGACCTAAAAGCTGATCAGCTGGAACTTTTACATTGTCAAAAAAGAGTTCCGAGGTATCTTGGGAATGCAAACCGATTTTGTCGAGATTTGTACCTTTTTTAAACCCTTCTAGATGAGTATCAACCAATAAAAGAGAGACGCCTTTAGCACGTGCCTGAGGATCTGTTTTAACGGCAAGTACAACCAAGTCTGCATGCTGACCATTTGAAATAAAGGTTTTAGAGCCATTCAAAACATAATGATCACCATTCAAAATGGCATTCGTACGGATGGCTTGTAAATCAGAACCAGCACCTGGCTCTGTCATTCCAATTGCTCCCACCACTTCACCAGAAACCATTTTTGGCAACCAGTATTTTTTTTGTTCTTCGTTCGCGATGTGTAGAATATATGGTGCTGCAATTTCTGAGTGACATGAAATACCTGTCGATAATGCGCTATAACCTGCACGTGCCGACTCTTCAACCAACATTAAAGAATATTCTGTTGGAACACCATAACCACCATATTCTTCAGGAACATCTACGCACAAGAAGCCATTTTCACCAAGTGCATTCCACACTGAACGTGGCATTTTTCCTTCACGTTCCCACTGCTCATAATGAGGAGCAACGTGCTCACTCATAAAACGTTTGAAATTATCACGGAATAATTCTAAATCTGCATCATATGCCAACATTCTTGTGTTCCTTACACTTCATTTTTTTATAAGTTTTCATGCTATCCCGTTTTTTTCCAGTTGTCATGGACAAAAGCGCTTGAAAATTCATACAATTTGGTCAGTCTCAAAAGCTAAAAATAATGCTTGGTCATTAAGTTTTATATTTAGCTTTTAGTCCAAGCATCATTCCACATTACACTGTCATTAAGAACATCCAACTGCATTGATCATGAATACAAAACGTAATTTATATAAAGACTTTGAACACCCATTTGCGCAATTTGTTCGTATTCTTGGCAAAGGAAAAAATGGTGCGCGATCACTGACCTATGAAGAAGCCTATCAAGCATTTGAGATGATTTTAAAAAATGAGGTATTAGACGTTCAGCTGGGTGCTTTTTTAATGCTTTTACGAGTGAAAGAAGAATCTGTAGATGAACTGGCTGGCTTTGTGCAAGCGACTCGTGATCAACTTAAATTTAGAGCTATTGATGTCGACCTAGACTGGCCATCTTACGCGGGGAAACGCAAACACTATCCGTGGTTTATCTTATCGGCGTTAAGCTTAGCAAAACATGGTCATCGTATTGTAATGCATGGGGCTTCTGGACATACCATTAATCGATTATATACAGAACAAGTTTTACAGTATTTAGGTTATACCATTTGTCAAAATGAAAACGAAGTGGCATCAGAACTGAATCAGCATAACTTTGCCTATATACCACTCGAAGTCATTTCACCTACCTTGAGTGATTTAATTGCATTACGCAATATCATGGGCTTACGCTCACCCATTCATACGCTTTCACGACTCATCAATCCCTTCAATGCCAAAGCCACTTTGCAAGCGATATTTCACCCTGCGTATCGCAGTTCTCATCAACAGACTGCTGCCAAATTAGGTTACGTTAACAGTGCGGTGATTAAAGGTGAAGGCGGTGAATTTGAACGAAACCCAGATGCAAAAACCTTAATTTGCGGTATACGAGACGGTGAACTGTATGAGCTTGAACTTCCGAAACTCACAGCTGATCGTTCAGCAATTGAAGAAGAGTTGAACTTAGATACTTTCAATGCCGTATGGTTAGGTGATGCCCACCATAGCTATGGAGAGGTGGCTGTTATTGAAACTATGGCAATCGCAATCTACACTATGAATGTGGCTGAAACATTTACACAAGCACAGACCTTGGCTCAAGAATACTGGCAGTCACGTCATCGAGTTTAAATTCGGATTAAAAAAAGACACTATCAGGTGTCTTTTTTAACATAGAAGATTATACAAAACGTATAGGTTGAAATTCTGGCTCTGGAACATGTGAATCACATTCATCACCTTCCTCTTTATGACCTTTATCAATATACCCTGATCTTTCTGTTTCTGGCAGATTTTTAGCTTCCCAAGCAATGACTGCTTGCATTGAAATCTGACGCTGCTCTTGAGTTAAAGCTACACCGTTTGGCCATTTACCGATTTCAACGGCAGTTCTTAAACGAGCAACGATGTCTGCATCCAAAACTGATAACATTTGTTCAATATTCATGTTTAGTCCTGCTGATGAAATGAATCGTAATCTTGATTCCATCCTAGTTTGGTACGACATGCCATATAAAAGTCGTATCCAGGTGGATGTAATAAAGTAAGTTTGAAAGGATGTTTGCGAATATGCAACCAATCACCTTCATTTAAAGAAACACTGTGTTGCCCATCAGCACTCACCATTGGCAACACTCGATTCTTACGAATTTGAATTTTAATTTCACTTTGACCACCCACCACAATCGGACGAGAAGAAAGCGTATGCGGGTGCATTGGCACTAGCGCGATCGCATCCATACTTGGGTGCAAAATTGGACCGCCACCAGAAAGTGCGTATGCTGTTGAACCCGTAGGTGTCGATACAATCAAACCATCACTGTGTTGGCGATAAACATATTGACCATCAATATGAAGATCAAACTCAATCATATGGACTGACTTACCTGAATGCAGAACCACATCATTCAATGCTATTGCATCATAAATCAGTTCATTTTTACTACGAACTTCGACTTCTAATAAAAAACGGCGATCTAGCTGAAACTCACCTTTCAAGACTTGATCTAATTTAAATAACACTTCTGTCGGTTTGATATCTGTTAGGAAACCTAAACGCCCACGGTTTACCCCGATGACTGGAGTATTGTATTTCACTAAAGATCTAGCCGCTTGAAGCAATGAACCATCACCACCTACGACAATCACCAAATCTGTAACTTCACCCAATAAAGCTCGACTGACCGTTTGCGAATTTTTATAAGGGACCAATTTAGCGGTTTCTGAATCAAAAACTGGATGCAAACCTAAACTAATCAAATGGTCATGAATTAGACTTAAAGTCTCAACCACAGATGATTTATCTGGTCGTCCAATTAATCCAATATTACGAAATGACTTTGCTGAAAGTTGCACGTATGCTACGGCTCCAGATGAATTGTTGAGTATCATATCATCATCATTCTGTGACTTACATATTTCAAGCCTGTTTCATGTTATGAATTTCACGAATAATTTCACATTTTCTCCTTAATATTGAATTAGATAAATCATTACATTTATCTAAAAAAGGCATAAATTCACAGTTTAATTATTGCAAATTATAAAAAAGCTTCGCATGATGAGCGCAATAAAACAGGGTTTTGCTTTTTGATCTATGAAGTTTGAACGTGGTATTGGCTTAATTGCATTGATTTTCTCAGTGCTGGTGATTTCTGCATTTGTGGCTTTTAGTATTTATCTAATCCGTTTAGATAATATTATTCGCGATAAATTTGAAGGCAATCGTTGGGATATTCCAGCGAAAGTATATGCACGCCCCTTGGAAGTTTATGCTAATGCACCTGTTGAGCAACAAAACTTCATTCAAGAGCTAGGTCTGTTGGGTTACAAAAACGCTGAAGACTATACCAAGCCAGGTAATTTTTTGGTTCAAGGCAATACTATATATGTCCACACGCGTGGTTTCGATTTTGGTGATAGTGTAGAACCAGAACAAATCCTCCAAGTCAGTTTTGGCGCTAGTCAAATTTCAGAGATTAAAGCAACAAAACCATCGAGTACGGGGATTGCCCGTCTAGAACCAATGTTAGTTGGGGGAATCTACCCTCAACATAACGAAGACCGTGTTCTCATTAAACTCAATCGTGTTCCTAAACCTTTAATTCAAGCGCTTATTGCCACTGAAGACCGTAACTTCTATCACCATCACGGCGTCTCGTTTCGTGGTACAGCACGCGCAGTTGTAAGCAACGTTACTGGTGGTAAGCGTCAAGGTGGCTCTACACTCACGCAGCAATTGGTTAAAAACTTTTATTTGACCCCTGAACGCACAATCAAACGTAAAGTGAATGAAGCATTTATGGCCTTGTTGCTTGAGTTTCATTATGACAAAGATGAAATTCTGGAAGCATATTTGAATGAAGTTAATTTAGGACAAAATGGTAATTACTCGATCAATGGATATGGTTTAGCGTCTCAATTTTATTTTGGTTTACCACTTAGAGAATTGAGTATAGCGCAACAGGCTTTCCTTGTCGGACTCGTTCAAGGTCCTAGCTTATACAATCCTTGGAGAAATCCTGAAAGTGCATTAAAACGCCGTAATGTTGTTCTAAACAATATGTTAGTCATGGGATATTTGACTGAAGATCAATATGAAACTGAGTCAGCTAAACCTTTAAACGTGATTAAAAAACCGACTTTAGGTCCAGCTCGCTTCCCTGATTTCCTAGACATCGTACGTCGTCAACTCAAAACAGAATACCAAGAAAGCGATTTAACGAAACAAGGTCTTCGAATTTTCACAACATTAGATCCAATCGCACAAATCAAAGTACAAAAATCATTTACAGATTCAGTATCAAGACTGTCTAAGGCCAATCCTGCACGCTTGAAAGATCTTCAAGGCGCGGTATTAGTTTCTCACCCTGAAAATGGTGAATTGATTGCGGCCGTAGGTTCAGTATCTGACTTCACAGGTTTTAACCGCGCAGTTGATGCAAAACGTCAGGTAGGCTCATTATTAAAACCTGTTATTTTCCTAACTGCTTTGGAATCTGGTCGTTATAACTGGGCGATGGCAATCGAAGACTCGCCAATTAGTGTGCCAGTCGATCGCAATCAGACTTGGACACCCAAAAATTATAGCGGAACTTCGTATGGTTACGTCCCAATGGTTCAAGCTTTAGCCAATTCATATAACCTATCTACAGTTCGCTTGGGACAAGAATTTGGACTTTCTTCATTTACCAATCATTTAATGAAGTTTGGCGTGACTTCACCTATTCCAAATTATCCATCGATTTTCTTAGGGGCTGTTGAAATGTCACCTATGGAAATCATGAATATTTATGGCAACTTTGCAACTGGAGGGTTTAAGTATCCTACAAAATCTATCCGAACAGTTGTTGATACCAATGGGCAGCTCATTAATCGCTACAGTTTAAATGTTCAACAAACGATCGACCCATCGGCTGCTTATATTTTAAATTACGGATTACAACGTGTGATGTCGGCAGGTACAGGACGTGCTGCTTACAGTGGCCTAGCTCCGAATCTAAATCTAGCGGGTAAATCAGGTACGACCAATGATACAAGGGACTCGTGGTTCGCGGGGTATTCAGGTAATCATTTGGCAGTTGTATGGCTCGGATTAGATGATAATAAAGTGACAGGCTTAACGGGCTCATCTGGCGCTTTACCCGTGTGGACCAACGTAATGAAGCAACTGAAGCAAAAACCTGTCAATTTACGTCAACCTGATGAAGTACAGTGGCATTGGATTGACTCAAATAGCGGCGAGCTTTCAGCACAAGGTTGTCAAGGTGCGCTCTATGTACCGATACTTAAATATACTGTTCCTCGTCGCGCAACAGCATGTGGCTTACCACACTACCAAGTAGAGCCGACTTACGTTCCTGAAACGAATGCAGAAGAAATTCCAGCAGAAGACAGCATCGACCAATATATTCGTGAGAGCGAAACAGAAATGGAACGGGATTTAAATACGAATGCCACTCGAGTACTTTCGAGTGGAAGTTATAATCCTTAAAATAAGTTTAGGAGGAGTTAAGGTTAATGACAAAACTGAATTTTAGCGTACTATTCGCCAGCATATTACTCTTAGGCGGTTGCCAAACTTTAACCTCCCCTCAAAACTCACAACCGTCTCAGAAACCTAAACAAGCTGAGACTAAAACAACACCATCCCAAAAAGATGCCGATGGTATTAAAATTACGCCTTACGATCGACCTGAAATTAAACGGGAACAATTACAAATTGTTATTCCTGAACAGAAAAGCTCAACTCAAAAATTCGATGATGGCCGCCAACTTCCCGCATTTAAAAACTTAATGCAACAAACCCATCATGCATTTCGTCAAGCAAAATGGAGTGAAGCTGAAAAAGCCGCACTCCAAGCACAAAGACTTGCCCCTCAATCTGCAGAGACCTATATGTATCTCGCGATGATTGCCAATCAAAAAAATGAGGCAAAAAATGCTGAATCGTTGGCAAAACGAGGTCTCAGTTATGCTCAAACAGCAACGATGAAACGACAACTTTGGCAAATTATTTTGAAATCAGGTCAACTCCAAAAAAATCATAAACTTATTCAAGAAGCACAAAACCAAATCAAGAAATTTTGATTTAAGCATGAGTTTTGCTTTTTTAATGCCTTTAAAAATCACGAATACCAGCAATTCCATAAGCTCCATGTTGTATGGCCTGATCTAATAACTCAGGCTTCATACCGCCTAGCGCATAAACCGGTATATGAATATCTTTCGTTAACAATTCAAACTGCGACCAACCTAAGGGGTCTTGCTGAGGATGCGATGTTGTACTCAGTACTGGACTTAAAAATATTGCATCAAAACCTAACGCTACAGCTCGACTGACACTAGAATGGTCATGACAGGATGCGATGCGTTTAATGCCCTTCCATTCCTCCATAAATGAATCAGAATTTAATTGCATCAACTGATCATGTTTAAATTGTACGGCAAATACTTTTTTTTGATTTGATTCTGATAATCCTATCCACACATCACGATTGATAATGAGCTGATCCAGTTGATTATACTGGTTGAGTTGCAGCGCAAAATCTAAAGCATTTTCAGTTCTCAAATAGCTAACTCGATTAAGATCAATGGTTGTATCGAGACGATCTATATTTTTTATTGCAATTTTATTCGGCCAGAGTAGTCGTTTAACAATGGCATCATTAGCTTTAGGAAAATTCAAAATGGTTAGTGCTGAACGATCATGCCATGTCCAAGGACTTTGAATATGATCTAGTAGAGACTGATCAACATAAGCCTGATAAATGTTCAATTTTACGATTAGATCTTCATATTCATGCGTAATAAGATCAAATAAATAGACATGATCTAGAAAAATTCCCACCTCTTCTTGAACTTCACGCTGGCAAGCTTGTTCAGGAGTTTCTCCTAACTCGACTTTCCCTCCAGGAAACTCAGCTTTCCCCCCCTGATGTAAAGAGGCTTCTCTCCACCCTACAAGAACTTGATTTTTATGGAATAACAACGCTATAGAAACATTAATCGTTTTTTTTGACATGATTATCTTTCAAAAAATGAGTACTTAATTGTAAGCATTTTATGTTTTTTTATAAATGAGAAAAATTATCGTTGACAGCTCTATTCGATAATGATTATCATTTAAATAGTTCACCACATACCACGGAGTCCAAGGAATGAACGCACCATTTAGCTTATTCACACGTAATAACGAAAACCACCAAGCATTACCAATGCTTCACTCAAATAATCTATTTGCTCTAGGCAGAGAAATTCGCATTATGCATGCAGGAGAAGAATATCGCCTTCGTCTCACACGAAATAATCGACTCATTTTGACAAAATAAAAATTCTAAAATTTGATAATAATAATCGTGGAACTAAGCAGTATGAATCAGCGCATACTGCTTCTTTAATTTTATTTCTTCAACTTTATAGACACTGGTTTTAATGAAATTTTATTTCAACTTTTAACCCACCTAACTTCGATTTCTTAAATACAATCTCGGCTTGATGTAATTCGACAATTTTACGGCAAATTGATAATCCTAATCCTGAGCCCGTTGTACGTGTGCCTAACTGACGATAAAATCTTTCTCCCAGCCGATCAATCACTGTTTGCTCAATGCCGTGACCTTCATTTTCAATCACAAATAGAATTTCATTATTATTTTGTTTGATTAAAATATCAACGATTCCATTCTGTGGCGTATAGCGGATTGCATTATCGACTAAATTTCGGATGCAGCTAAACATTAACTCAGGATTTGCATTAATCGCATGATTTCCTAACTCAGTTTTAAACTGAATGTTTTTTTCTTGGCTCAAAGGTTGTACTGAATGTAAAACCTCTTTCGTCAAACGGTCTAAATCTATGGACTGTATCGGTACATCTTGCGTTGAAGATGGGTCAAGTCTAGCCAACAAAAGTAAATTTTCTAAAATATTTGAGCCTCTACTCACATCTTTTAGAATCTGCTCTAAGTCTTGTGACAAATCCTCATGATCAGACTGGTATTTTCGTTTTAAAAGTTGTAACCGCATTTGAATCGCTGAAAGTGGCGACCTTAATTCATGGGATGCATCTGCTGTAAAACGTTGTTCCGCAGTAATTGCCCGATCTAAACGCTCCATCATTTGGTTTATTTGACTCACAATAGGTTGCAGTTCTTTTAGTTCTGGTTTTGAAGGTGTAATCGGTGATAAATCCTTAACGGTCTTTTGCGATATTAATTTTGAAAGTTGGTGAATAGATCGAAACTGACGTCGTATAATAAAGTGTAGAATAAACCATTGAATGCCCCATAAAATAATGAGAACACCACCGTAGCCCAGCAAACTTTTGAATAACTGATCAACACGCGCTGACATGGGTTGAAGCATAGTTAGAATTTGCTGATCGCTTTGCTCACTGTAATAACGAAATAATCGTCCTTCTAGCCAAACAAAACCAAAGTGATCATTCTGAAAAAAGACCTTGGAACCAATTTGACTGAAAGCAAGGTCTTGCGATTCAATCAAAATAAGTTCATCGAGCTTTAATTCATATTTGATATCAAATTGTTCACTTAAATCATCTAACTCATTTCCCACATGACTTGAAATATCACTGACCAAAATCAAATCGGCGATTTCATCCATCATATTGTCATGGGTCTGCATGTTCTGGTAAAGCGAGATCACCAATAAAAGAATTAATGCGACAACGCCCGCCAACATCGAACTGAGCATTGAAGACTTAACAAGACGATTCTGTAAAGAAATAGGGTGCTGATCCAACACTGTTCTACCTTAAGTCTGATCTAGATTCATTCGATAACCTAATCCACGAATCGTTTTAATCATGGTTGAGCCTATTTTTTTCCGAATCTGATAAATAAAAACTTCAACTGCATTACTTTCAATTTCATCACCCCAAGCATATAAGGACTCTTCTAGTTGCTCACGTGTCACAACACGTTCAGGATGTTGCATTAACTTATATAAAATTTGGTACTCTTTCGCTGTGAGATTGACAATTTCTGAATTTAATTTAACAACTTTGGCTTGGGGGTCCAAACTCACGGATCCAAACATTAGGATTTGAGACGTGCCTTTGTGCTGAGTACGTAGTTGTGCTCTCACTCTCGCCGAGAGCTCATCTAAACTGAATGGTTTAACTAGATAATCATTAGCCCCCAAATCAAGTCCTCCAACACGATCTTGGATACTGTCTTGGGCTGTAATAAAAATAACTGGTGTATTGTGTTGGTGTTTTCTTAAATGTGTCAGAATGTCATCACCAGTTGCTTTCGGTAATCCACGATCAAGTAATAAACAATCATATTGATGCTGCTCAATTGCTAATATCGCATGATCTCCACGCTCGACCCAATCAACACTATATCCATCCATTTCTAACCAAGCTTTGATACTTTCAGCTTGTGACACATCATCTTCTGCTAATAATATACGCATGTCTCTCTTCACTAAGCCACAATTCATTCACTATAAAGTTTTTCAAAAAAAGATGCATAAAAAAACCACATTTCTGGAGAATGTGGTTTTTTTGGTTTGAGTACTTAAAAGCCATAAATCAAATACTCAATTCAGTAAATAGCTCATTAAAATTGAACTTGATCTACATCAATTTCTACACGCTTAGCAGGCTTATAATCAATATCCACTTCACCAATTAATACAACAGGTGTTTTTGCAGAGATTGGTTTACCTTGCCAAAGTTCATCATCAATATCCACAGTGATCACACCTGTGCTATCGCGGAATTGATATTTTTCATCACCAGTTGCCTTAACAATATAGCCTTTTAATTTCACTGGCGTATCATCTTTGGCAGTTAAAGCACTTTTAACAGTCGTAATTGCTTGTGGTGCAATGGCTGCATGATTAACAGCACTTTGGTTCACTGCCGTATTAGCCATTGCAAATGTAGTTGCACCGACTAAAGCTGTCGCAATTAAAGCTTGATTAAACATTTTCATTTTCTATACCTTTTCAAGTGATGTTTGTTTCGATAAAGCTATTAAAACAAACAATGCTGAAGCGAATCTTAAGAAATATGAATATTTATTAATCTTTGACAATTAACTTAGTGGTACGACTCTTAGCACCTCTTCTAATGTCGTTACCCCTTCAAGGACTTTTCGAGCACCCGCAATACGCAACGGCTCTACACCTTCTTTTTTTGCGTGAGCACGTAATTCATCTAAATTAAGATTAGCACTGATTTTTTGTTTTGTTTCTAGAGACACAGGCATAAATTCATATATACCCACCCGCCCCTTATACCCTGTGTGACGACAATGTTCACAGCCTTTGGCATGATACACTTGAGCAGGCATCTTTACTAAATACCCATAGGTCAGATGCTCCCATTCTTGAGCATTAATTTCCCGTTTTTCTTTACAATGAGAACATAATTTTCTGACTAGCCTTTGCGCCAAAACCCCTAAGATTGTTGCCGCTGTTAAAAATGGCTGCACCCCTAGATCATGTAAACGAGTCAAGCTTGAAGGTGCATCGTTTGTATGAAGTGTTGAAAGTACGAGATGACCTGTTAATGCAGCTTGAATCGCCATATTTGCTGTATCTTGGTCTCGGATTTCCCCAACCATGATAATGTCTGGATCTTGGCGCATAAGGGCACGTACACCATCGGCGAAATGAAGATCAATTGCAGGGTTTACCTGCATCTGATTGAAGCTCGGCTCTATCATCTCAATAGGATCTTCAATCGTACAAACATTTAATTGCTCAGTCGCAAGTTGTTTCATTGATGAATACAGGGTTGTGGTTTTACCTGAACCAGTTGGACCTGTCACTAAAATGATGCCGTGACTATTTTTGGTAATGGCATTCCATTGCTCTAGCAGTTTTCCTTCAAAACCCAGTTGTTGGAAACTCCTCACTAATACTTCAGGATCAAAAATTCGCATTACCATTTTTTCGCCTGCTGCAGTAGGCAGAGTTGATAAACGTAGTTCAGTTTCTTGACCCTTAGGAGTACGCGTTTTTAATCGCCCATCCTGAGGACGTCGTTTTTCTGCAACGTTCATACGACCCAGAATTTTAATACGAGAAATTACTGCCGTGAGTGTATTGCTGGGCATGTTATAAATCGTATGCAGCACACCATCGATACGGAATCTAACACGTCCTTTCTCCGCACGAGGCTCAAGATGAATATCACTCGCACCCTGTTCAAAGGCAAATTGAAGCAACCAGTCGACTAATTTTACGATGTGCTGATCGTTGGCATCAGGATTTTGACTATCACCCAATTGTAAAAGGGATTCAACACCTCGGCTCTGTCGGTCGTAAGCTCCTGAATATTGAGAAGAGTTTACTGCTCGGCTCACTTGATAATATTCAATCAAGTAACGTTGTAACTGCTCTGGATTCAGTAAAACCTTAACAATTTTTTTAGGACTTAAGCTCTTTTCTAAATTCTTAACCCAATCATCCAAGAATGGTTGATCTGTACCAATTAAGATCTGATCAGGATGCACCTCCACCGCTAGAATTTTATTTTTGAATGCATATTCTTGTGACATGACCTGAGTCAGTGCTGCAACATCTGCTTTAAGCGGGTCAATCACATAATATTGGAGTTGTGTTTTTAATGCTAACCACTCACATAAGCGTTGCAATGTTAACTTATGTTGAGGTTGAACTTGATCTACCAATTCAAAATGAGCAATCCACTGCAATGGATGCCATTTAAATTGATCTTTTTGGCGGTGTCGGGTTTGTATGAGCAACTTATCTCGCTCTAAAATACGACCATCTTTTAGTAGTTGTTCTAAACACCATGTTGTATCAATTTCAAAATTAAAATTCATTCAAATTGCCCCATTCCTTGAGCCCAACTATAGCAAATTCTTTATTCAACATTAGCCTTTAGCCTATTCAGAATTTACAATTAAATTCATTAGATCAAATTCAGCTTTAAATACATCAGTCCAACAATTTATTCGTTTGCACAAAGTTCAAGTGCAACGATCTCAACCTCAATATCCACTTTAAATTTGACATTTAAGAGGCCGAAACTTAGCCCATAAATTCGCTCAGGATCATTTTGATAAGATGGTCTTGGATCAAATGACAAAACTTGTTCCAATTCCTTGATTAAACTTTCAGCGACACATTGTTGATCCAACTGTTGATTTCGCTGAATTTCAGCAGTTTTTGACCAAACAACTTTTTTTTGAATTGGCTTATCCTGTGCATAACCGCTCGTCGCCTCAACCAAGGCATCAGAATATTGAATATATGGTTTGATATCGATAACGGGTGTTCCATCTAGTAAATCACTGCCAGACACATACAATCTCAAAGAATCACCTTCTTTAAAAAGTTTTTTGAATTGTACGACTGACATGCCGATAGGTGCTGGACGGTACATGCTTCTTGTCGCAAAGACTCCCACTTTTTTATTTCCACCTAAACGTGGTGGTCTAACTTGAGGCTTAAATTTTTGATTATCCTGATTTTTATTATCGTGAAACTGCCAAATCAGCCATAAGTGACTGAAATCATGTATACCTTCAAAAGCCAGTTCATCATTATATGGCGCCAACAGTTCAATATAACTTTCAACATTTACTAAATTTGGCTGACGTGGAATACCAAACTTTTCTTTGTAGGGAGATCTCATTATACCAATCACAGGTAAAGTCAGCTCATTCATAATCACTTTTTTTGATAAGCTCAATTAAATATATTCAGTTTATCGAGAATGGTTTTAGTTTAGAATAGCAAGCTGTTCTAATTTGATAATTTATTGAGACCTTTAATGGCTGCTTTTAACGTCGAAAAGATTACTCACGTACACCACTGGAATGACACATTATTCAGTTTTAAAACGACTCGCGATACAGCATTGCGTTTTAAAAATGGTCAATTTGTGATGATTGGTTTAGAAGTCAATGGCAAGCCTTTAATGCGTGCATATTCGATTGCTAGCGCGAACTATGAAGAAGAACTTGAGTTTTTCTCTATTAAAGTTCCAGATGGTCCTTTGACATCAATCCTACAAAAAGTAAAAGTTGGTGATGAAATTTTAGTTTCTAAAAAACCGACTGGTACACTTGTTCTTGATGATTTAAATCCTGGTAAAAACTTGTATCTTTTATCATCAGGTACTGGTTTAGCTCCTTTCCTTTCGACTATCCGTGATCCAGAAACTTATGAGCGTTTCGAGAAAATCATCGTTGTACACGGTACACGTTATATCTCAGAGTTGGCGTATCAAGACCTTATTCAAAATGAAATTCCAAACCATGAGTTCTTTGGGGAACTTGGTGCGAAAGAAAAGTTAATTTATTACCCAACAGTTACACGCGAAGACTTCCATACTCAAGGTCGTGTTACAACTGCGATTGAAACTGGTGCTCTTTTCGAGAAAATCGGCTTACCTCGTTTTAATCCTGAAACTGACCGTGCAATGTTATGTGGTTCTCCTGCATTCCTTGACGATGTAGCTGCACTTCTTGATCAACATGGCTTAAAAGAATCTCCACGTATGGGTGTTCTTGGTGATTATGTGATTGAACGTGCTTTTGTTGAAAAATAAAATTACGTACAATAAAAAAACCGAGCTTTTTTGCTCGGTTTTTTTTTATTGAGTGTTATATTTACCCTATTATTTAAATCGATTTTATCTTGATTTAACTCTGTAGCAACTTTATTCAGCAATGTTGAACTAGAAGCAATATCGTCATTTCAAATATTCAACATTCACAGTAATCACTAACACTTAGTTTCTAATGTATTAACTTTAATACTAGTAAACAATAGGGTTCTTTCATAAATCATTTTTTACTCAGTTCTAAATTATAAATCCCTGCGATTAAACTGAATCTTAATCCCAATCTTTTGCCTCGATTACGGTATCGCTCAGCAAGGATTCTAAAGGTCTTCAAAGTCCCAAATACATGCTCAATCCCAATTCTTCTTTTATTGATTTCTTGATTGTAAACTTTTAGCTCAGGTTCTAGTTTACAGTGCTTTTTTGCTTTTAATGGCAATAGACTATTTGGATACACCGTATAAATCCTTTGATAGCCTTTATCTGCAAGGATAAAAGACCCTTTAGGAATTTGATTCAGGTTGCGTTTGAAGAGCTCGAAATCATGTACTGCACCACGACTCGTACATAAACTCAGAATTTGCTGAGTCTTAGAGTGGATGATGGCTTGTACTTTGAAAATATGAGCTTTCTTCTTACCACTATAGCTTTTCTTCTGTTTTTTTAGGTCTTTGTATTGGAATTTCTGTGGCATCTACGATCACCACATTCCAGTCGATACCTTCACCTTCAGGCAAACTCTTGGGTAAGTTAAATAGATTGGACTTGATCAGGCAATCCTCTACGTGGCGGACGATTCTTGAAGCAGTAGGCTCTGACACACCATAACTCGTTGCGACATGAAACAATGTTCGATATTCACGCCAATAACTTAAGCACAGAAGGATTTGATCTTCTACACTTAACTTAGATGGTCTACCTTTAGCAGGTACAAGCATTTTTAGCTGTTTAGCCATTAAATCAAAGGTTGACCATGAGATGCCTGTATATCGCTTAAACTGTGTTTCAGAGAGCTTCTTTGAGTCGATGTATTTCGTTCGCAAATTATGCATGAATATTTAAAATTATTCGGTACAAATAGTCAGCAAGGGATAGATCTTTTTTTGATTTATGAAAGAGATCGGATTTGTTGCACAAAGACTTCATAACTATATGATTTTAAAGGTTTTGATTATCTTTTGATCCAAAATTAAATTTATTTAAATCAGATGCTTACATATTTATGCAACAAAACCATTTTTAAATAGAAAATTTAATTATACTTTCTAAACCTTGTTCGCTTTACAGAAAAAATTAGAACATTCAAGCTATTACCTATTTACTTTAAAATTAATAATATAGTTCCTAATAGAAGTAAACAAAATGCTGAAATAATTATATTCTTTACGACAGAATTATACCATTGCCCATGTTTTTTTAATAATAAGTTAAGATTTTTATCATTAAGATTAGGAGCTAAAGGAAATAGCCCTTTTGAGAAAACAATGTCTCGTTTTAATATTTTTAATTCTCTAAACCTAGCAGCTGCAATAATTGCTGTTGTTGTCTCTATCAAAAAAAAATTAGTTAAATCTAATTTTTTAAAATACTTAGGATTGCCAAACAATAATTCTGAGATAGAACCTAGATTTTTTTTAACGTATGCATAGCTTTTGAAACTTGTTATCAATGAGATTGAAAGCCAAAGAGCACCTGTAAGAGCAAATATTATCTCCAAAGTTTTTTCAAACATTTTAATCTATCATCCAATTTATACTACGATCAGCACCATTTCCTATAGTTTCACCGATTTTACCGCCAATAATACCTCCTCCTAATCCACCTAAAACAGCACAAGCCCCTATAACAACTAGTCCAATACCACCAGTCCCTACGCCAATTACTAAAGCAGCAGCACCACCGATAGCAGCTCCTTTTGTTCCTCCATATATACTTCCTCCTACTTTCAAAGGCTCAACCAATACAGCTTTTCTAATTTGCTTAGCATCTCCTGTTTCTGCGGATTTGTAAATATTATAGCCACCTTCACCAATACTCATACCAATCATCAAATTACCGCCCCACCTCAGATTTTTACTGATGCGACCTACCTCATTCATATTTTTCAAATATCCAGGTATGCCCCCTTGATAGTTAGCCCCTTTAACAAAAGCTGTATTTTTTAATTGGCGTCGTAAGTTATTGGTCTTAATTCCTGTGTCCCATTGAAATATATTTTTTGAAATCCTATTTTCAAAGTCTTTAAAAAGTGGTGCGTTGTCAGCTTGAAATTTTGCAAAATGTTTATCATTTGATAGACGTGATTTTTTTTCATGTTCAGCTACATAATTCTTCACAATTTGAGAGTATGAACCTAAAGTTTTATTTTTAGCTTCTTCAACGAAAAGTATTGAGCCATCCACAACGTTTTTTGCAGTTGTATAGATTGAGCCAATCATACGGCTTTGTTGCACAAAGATTTGAAATGCAAAGCGCCCCTAATTGAGCCAAATTTAAGGCGTAACTTGGGTAAGTGGTCGACCTAATTCCGTAAATCTGTTGAGGACTGCTACACGTGCATGAATTTCATTCACCTGACTAGGAAAGCTTCTTGCCATTAATTTATCGCCTAATAATTTGATGCAATGCATCTTGGTTTCCACCAAACTGCGGCGATGATAGCCTGACCATTTTTTCCATAATGTCCTGCCTAAACGTTTAACTGTTCGAAGTAATTCATTTCGCTCTAGCGAGCAACTCTTTGTATCTTTCCATGGTTTCGCATTTTTTCTAGGTGGAATCACCGCATGTGCTTGCCGATCTGCAATGACCTGACGGCATTGCTTGGTGTCATAAGCTCCATCGGTATAAACAGAGTCAATCTGCTCATCTTGTGGAATCTGATTAAGTAAATCACCAAGCACCTGTGAATCACTGACATTATTGGTTGTGAGCTGAATAGCGCGTATTTGTAGGGTTTTGGCATCTATAGCAATATGTAGCTTACGCCATTGGCGACGATATTCAGGTCCATGTTTCTTGCGTTTCCATTCACCCTCACCTAGAAACTTCAAGCCTGTAGAGTCCATGAGTAGATGCAGCCCATAGTTACTTTTTTGGTAGCTGATTGCAATATCAATATACTTTTGTCTTCTACAAAGCGTACTGTAATCTGGCGCTGTCCAATTTAATCCGCAAAGTTTAATCAGACTTTGCACAAAGCCAGTGACCATACGTAAAGACAGACGAAATAAGGATTTAATCATTAAGCAGCATTGGATGGCTGCGTCGGAGTAGGTTTTATTTCGTCCTTGTTTGCCTTTTGATAGAGCATACCATTGCGTAGTAGGATCAAACCAAATGGCAATATTTCCGCGATTAATGAGTGCTCGGTTATATGCGGGCCAATTGGTTGTGCGGTAGATTTTGTGTGTAGGCTTCTTCATTTGAAAATTATATGGCTGAAGAAGCCCTTAAGAATAGCTTTCTGCAACAAAGCCGGTCTGACATAAAAAGTTCAAGTGCACGCTCAGCAGCGGTGAGCATCTGCTCAAAAGCATCGACTAGTTCTTTAAAATACTCTGCTGAGCTGTAGCGTTCTAATAAATAGATTTCTTGAGGATGAATCTTAAACTTAGACATTATTTCTTATTCGTCACTTCCAAATACCAAATTGTTTCCCCCCAATCACTTTCATAATTTGGAAAGATCTCACCCTGTTTAAAATATTGCCGTGAATTTGATTTCGCTGTTGTATACCAATATCCAGCTTTAGGACAAACCCGCCCAGCCGCCATATTTAGTTTTTCAGTTGATTCAATTTCGGGTTGATTGGCTTGTTTTCCTATATTTTCTATATCAAAAATATAATTCTTTTCTTCTTCGGGTATGGTTCCATCTATATAGCGATTGTCTTCCCAAATTAAACGCCATTTAACATCATACCAATCGTCAGTGCCTTCCAATTTATATTGGGTTGCTTCTGTCCCTTCTAAAAAGTAGTTTGGACATCCAACATAAATATTATAGTCAGAATCATTGGTTAATTTTTGATAGACAGGTTTTTCGAACCATGGTTCATAAATGCCTGAAATTTGGATTTCTTCACCTGAATGAATTTGACCTTTTGAGCTTTCATTATAATTTGGGCAAGGGATGATCGGTTCAACGATTTGCTTACATGGTGGCCAGTTTAGTTTACTAAATAAAGATTCATAGCTCCATTTCTTATAATAAATTCGATTATTATTTGGTACATCATATGAAACGTTATACAAAGTATTAACTGTGATACCCTCCATAGCTCTTGCTATCAATAATTTTAAAATATATCGTGTGTGGTCATGTTCAATAAAAATATTTCCATTTGGCTCTTGACCTATGCCTAGGTTTTGATAAAAAACATCATATAGCAAGCCATGTTCATCACCATAGCGACCAAAAATCCTCCCCTGAATATTCCCTTCAAAATAAAGATCATATGCTTCTTTTTTGAATTTGCTTTTTCTCAGTTCTGTTAAACCTTTTTCTGTATCACTTAGATCACTCAAATAATATAATAATTCTTCTTCATGACTCTCCTTAAAGCCTTCAGGTTCATTTAATAAGTTTAGAGGAGGATGCCTTAATTGTTGCTCAAATGCGTCTACAAATTCTTTCTCCAGTTCATATGCAACATATAAATACCGATAACTGGTATATTTTTTCATGAGATAAAAAGTTTGGTCTCTCGCTTTCTGATCAATGATATACATCATAAATTCCCTTAATTCGCCTTACTTTGCTCATGCTTAGTATTTGCTCGACCTGTCGCAGACACACCACGAGCTACCTGACCCTGTTGAACAGTTTTCTGTGCTTTTTCTCTTGCCGCCAAATACGCAACCGTATCTTCTAATTTTTTTGGAAGAATGGCATCATTCCAATTGGTTTTTTGAATTTTAACCATGTTTTCAATATATTGCCTGATCGGCTGATTGTCTGGGTGGCCAAAATCTATATATAACTGTTTTTCACCACCAGCTAACAACAATCCACTGCCTTGCATTTTTTCTAAATCAAGTTGCTCTGCAACCTGACCTTCCCATACTTTTAAGCCTTGCCAATTTTTAGGTACAACAATATTTAATTTTTCTAACTCAGCTATGGTAGGTATACGGTCTAGGGCCACAAATATACCATTTTTAGACCAGTCACTTTTTACAGCATAATCAAAACGCCATGCTGTGCCATTAATTGGCATTTTATCCGCCCAATACGCACCAGATTTATATGGTTTTTTTTGATCAATGATTCGTTTCCAGCCAACTCTAGCACCAGGTTTATATAACTTTGCTTCAATATTAGCTTTCTGACTAAATGAGGCTATTACATAATATTTTAAAACATCATTTGTCGCAGAATCATTTTTCTTCTTAGCTAAATCCGGCCATCCCTCTTTATGAATATAATGACTTAAAGATGCTGGTTTATGTCCTTTACTTGGAATCGTTTTTCTAGCAGTAGAAGCTA